>NZ_KE124774.1:3904355-4204355 GCF_000188155.2 Methylocystis sp. ATCC 49242 | reverse complement strand
GGCCTTTGTGCGCACGCCCGATAATATCTCCATCGAGCTTCTGCAAAACGGAAAGTCGCTATCGCCCGCTGAGCCCTGGGCCTCGGCGCCGAATATTGGCGTGTGGTGAGATTTGCGCGCGGCGTTGGTGCCGCGCTGCACCATGCTTTTGCGTCGCACAGGCATGTGAGCGGGCGCAGCAACGAATTTTTTGAAAGCGCGGAAACTTCTATCGAAGTCGCGCGTTTACCCATGAGCGGCTCTGTAATGATGCGCGCGTTGAGTTCGAGGCGCGTCGATACGGGAGTCAACGCTGGTCGTCTTTCTGTCACAGGCGAGACGTAAAGCGGGCCGTGATGATGCGCTCCTTGACGGCGCGTCAGGGCAAAGCCGCGGTGAAGAATTCTCGCGGCGAGTCGTTCACCATAATAGAAATTCGAGGGATCGTTGGCAGATCTGACGATCTCCATACATGCAAGGTTCATGTTGAAGTTTTACAATCCAGAATGGAATCGCCCGACGACTGCCGAGGGCGGCGCCGGGACGAAGATAAAAGACGAAGGGCTGGAACAACAAGGAAAGCGGAGGTCGCCATGGTGATCGCGGATCTGATCCATTCCTGTTCCAACGAAATGGTCGCCAAGGCGGCGCTTTCGTGCATCGGTGGCCGCTTCGCCGAACGGGTCCGCGTCGCTGCCCATGAGAAGGGTGTGGAAGTTGGCAGATTCGTCGTCATCGTCGTTCGCGAATTCGCGCGCCGAGCTGACGATTCGGCTTTTGAAGCCCTTCGCGAAAAAATCTCTGGCGCTGATCAGCCCCTGCTCCATGGGCTGCGCGCTGTTCTCGAACCGGCATTGGAAGATAGCGCGCTTTTTTTCGATGACGAGGCGTCCATGGGGCGCCCCTATGTCGTCGGCGTGAGCTGCAAAGGAATGCATCAGCTCCACTGAACGGGCGCGCAACCGCGAACCCAACAAAAGCGGCGTCGTCAACGATGTCGCTTTTTCCTTTTTTGGGCCTATATCTTCGCGATACGCTCCATCGACCCGGAAAACATGACGCATCTTCTCGATCAGGCGCAGATCGCCGCAATTCTCTCCACCTATGGCTATTGGGCGATTTTCGTCATCGTCGCGATGGAGAGCGCGGGCCTGCCGTTACCGGGCGAGACCATGCTCGTGGGCGCGGCGATCTATGCGCGCCTGTCGGGCGCCATGTCGATCGAGACGATCGTTTTCGCCGCCGCGGCGGGCGCCATCGTCGGAGACAACGTCGGTTACTGGATCGGGCGAAATTTCGGCGTGAAGATGCTGGAGCGCCATGGACGCCGCATCGGCCTCGGGCCGGAGAAGCTGCGGCTCGGCCAATATCTCTTCTACAAATGGGGCGGGGCGATCGTTTTCTTCGGCCGCTTCATCTCGATCCTGCGAATCCTGGCTGCGCTGCTGGCCGGCGCCAATCGCGTGCCGCCGGGACGCTTCATGTTCTACAATGCGACGGGCGGCGTCGTGTGGGCGGCGGTCTTCGGTTTCGGCGCCTTTTCTCTCACCGCCAGCTTCCAGAAGGTCGAAGGCTCGATCACGACGACGGCGGGCATTGCGCTTCTCGTCGGGCTATTCCTGCTTTGGCGTTATTACAAGCAACATGAGCAGCGCCTGATGCGCCAGGCCGATGACGTGATGAGCCAGCGCGCCGAACCGTGACTATTCGAAGAGGGGTCCGCGTCTCGCGGTCGCCAGGGCGCGATCGAGATCGCGGGCGAGTTCGGCTTTCTGCTCAGGGCCGAGAAAGGCGCCGATTTCGACGATCTCCCCGCGCGAAACCAGCGCCACGCTCTGCGTGCCGAACTCCTCGTGCACATCCTGCTGCAGCCGCACCCACGATGGGTTGAATCGCCACTCGCGCCGCCGCCCGCCGACGTCCACCCGCGCGAAAACCAGCTCCAGCGCGGTCAGGTCGAGCGTCTCATAGGCGCCGGCGGAGCGAAAGCTGATTCGGAAGGCGATATAGAGCGCCAGCGCGTCGAGCCCCATGAAGCCCGCGACCGGCCAGGCGCCCATGAAGAGAAAGGGCAGCGCGAAAACGAGTTGCGCGACGCAATAGACGACGATGAACAGATAGAAGGCGCGCGGCGTCATCGAGCGATGCGGCGAAAGCCGCGCTTCATAGATTTTTCGCTCGAACGGGTCGGACATCCCTGCTGCCCAGCGCTTTCGCCTCTGCGAAGACAAAGATATAACGCGCCAATGGCGGTAAAAACCACCCAAAATCGAAAACGCGCGGCGCGGCGGCGGCTACCGGCGGCCGAGGCCGCGCGCGTCGAGGCGATTTTTGCCCGGCTGCGCGAGGCCAATCCGGAGCCCAAGGGCGAGCTTTACTATACGAATCCGTTCATCCTGCTCGTCGCCGTCGTGCTCTCCGCGCAGGCGACGGACGCCGGCGTCAACAAGGCGACGCCCGCGCTTTTCGCCATGGCCGACACTGCGGAAAAAATGGTCGCGCTCGGCGAGGACCGGGTGCGCGAAGCGATCAAGACGATCGGGCTGTTTCGCTCCAAGGCGAAGAATGTCGTCGCCCTGTCGCAGCTGCTCATCGAGCGCCATGGCGGCGACGTGCCGCGCACGCGCGAGGAGCTGACGGCGCTTCCCGGCGTGGGCCGAAAGACGGCGAATGTCGTGCTCAACATCGCCTATCACCAGCCGGTGATCGCGGTGGACACGCATATCTTTCGCGTCTCCAACCGCCTTCCGCTCGCGAAAGGCGCGACGCCCGAGGCGGTCGAGGCGGGCCTGGAGTCCATCGTGCCGGAGGAATATCTCCTGCACGCCCATCATTGGCTGATCCTGCACGGGCGCTATGTGTGCAAGGCGCGCAAGCCGGAATGTCCGCGTTGCCTGATCAACGATCTTTGCCGCTTCAAGGGGAAGACGGTCTGACCCACGCCATGTGACTTCCTCTCTTGCCGCGCTCCCGTGGCGAGATAAGCTCGACCGCAATGGGTAACGAACAAGGGAGCGCCCAATGCTGAAGAAATCCGCCATCGCCATCGCCTGCCTGTTTGCGGCGGGGGCCGCCCGCGCCGATGGCGTCGACCTCAAGGGCTTTCACGCCAAGGTGAAAGCGGAACTCGCCGACCTCGGACATCTCTCCGAACTCAACGGCAAATATCGCATCCGGGTGACGGAAGTGAGCATGGACCCTGCGGGCTACATGCATGCGCATCATCACATCGGTCCGGGCCTGCGTTGCATCACCTCCGGCGAACTGACCTATGAGATCGGCGGCAAGACGACCGTCTACAAGCCCGGCGACTGCTTCACCGAGACAGGCGCCATGACACATGAATCGAGCAACGCGGGATCGGTTCCCGTCGTGCTCCTGAACTTCGAGCTGCTGCCGGCCTCGCTGCCCGAGGGCAAGGGATCGCTGATGCCCGTGCCGCCGCATGACGCGGACCATTCGCACCCGGCCCAATAAAGGGCGGGAAAGGCGCGGCTCAGTCGGCCGATCTGATCGTCGCCGCATCGGCGCCGTTCCATCGGCAGATCAGGCCGCCGCGTCGCGCCTCCAGAACCGACACGAGCGCGACGACGCCGCCCTGCGCGCCAACCTCTTCGACCCGCGTCGTCACGTCTGCGGGCGAGAAGCGCTCGGGGCGGCCCGCAGCTGCGGCGGCCTGATTGCAGGCCTCCAGCAGATCGCCGCGGGCACGGCCCTCGATCGGCGCCAGGCGTTCTTTTTCGTCTTTCGGGACGAGTAGCCAGATGAGGAGAGTCGCGACGGCGGCCAAGGCCAGCAGAACGCCCCACCTGATCATTGCGCGCCTCCCTCTAAAGCGTCTTTCCCAATCGCCCGGCCAGATCGAGCACATATTGCCACGCCACGCGCCCCGAGCGGGCGCCGCGCGTCATGGACCATTCGAGCGCCTCGGCGCGGATGGTCGCCTCGGGCGCGTCCAGCCCGTAATGGCGGGCGTAGCCGAAGACCATGGCGAGATAATCGTCCTGACTGCAATTGTGGAAGCCGATCCAAAGGCCGAAACGATCGGAGAGCGAGACCTTCTCCTCGATGACCTCGCCGGGGTTGATCGCCGTCGCCGCCTCATTCTCCATCATGTCGCGCGGCATGAGGTGGCGGCGGTTGGAGGTGGCGTAGAAGAGCACGTTTTTCGGCCGCCCCTCCACGCCGCCCTCGAGCGCGGTTTTCAGCGCCTTGTAGCTCGTCTCCGGCCCGTCGAAGGAAAGATCGTCGCAAAAGACGATGAACTGGAACGGCGCGCCAGCCAAGGCGCCGAGGAGGTCCGGCAGCGCCTCGATGTCCTCGCGATGGATTTCGACGAGCTTGAGGCGCCCCTCCCCGGCCAGAGCGCCATGCACGGATTTCACCAGCGACGACTTGCCCATGCCCCGCGCGCCCCACAGCAACGCATTGTTGGCGGGCAACCCTTTCGCGAAGCGGCTGGTGTTGACGAAAAGAATGTCGCGCTGGAGGTCGATCCCCTCCAAAAGGTCAATGTCGACGCGATTGACGCGGGGCACCGGATGAAACGCCCCGCCCGCCGCGCGCCAGACGAAAGCCTCCGCGGCGGAGAAATCCGGGGGCGGCGGCGCGGGCGGCGCGAGGCGCTCGAGGGCGTCGGCGATACGGGCGAGACAAGCGGCGACATCCTTCTTCGACATGAACGGTCCCTGACGTCTGGGGCTGATTTACCGGGCCAGCCGGATTATACCGTAGCGCAGCAGCCGCCTAGACGGCCAAGCAAGGAAACGCCTTTTGACGCCCGACGCCGCCTCCCTCATCGACCGCGCGAAAGTCATCATCGACCCTGCCGACCCCGAAAGGGCGCAGAAGGGGCTCGAACGGGCGCTGGAGAAGGACGCCGTCGCTGGGGGCGCGCTGGCGGCGGTCATGGCGGAGCGCCCGAAAGCGCGCGACCTGCTTTTCGGCGTGTTTGGCTCCTCGCCCTATCTTACCGATCTCGCAACGCGCGATCCGGCTCGCCTCGCCGCCGCGTTGACCTGCGATCCGGCGCAGCGCGTTGCGCAACTCATCGAGGCGACGCGGGCGATAGAGACCGACGATGAAGCGGCGTTGATGCGCGAATTACGGCTCGTCAAGCAGGAGGCGGCGCTCGTCATCGCCATCGCCGATCTCTCCAAGGTCTGGGAGACGCTGCAGGCGACCGAGGCGCTCACCCGCATCGCCGACGCCACGCTTTCCGCCGCCGTCCGCTTCACGCTGCGCGCAGCCTCTCTCGCCGGCAAGATCGAACTCGCCGACATACGCGATCCGGAGCGCGGCTCCGGCTGGATCTTTCTGGGCATGGGCAAAGGCGGCGCCTACGAACTCAATTATTCCTCCGACATCGACCTCGTCGTCTTCTTCGACCGCTCGCGCGCGCGGCTCGCCGACCCCTCAGAGGACGTCGATTTCTTCGTGAAAATGACGAAGCGCATCGTCAAGATCATGAGCGAGCGCACGAGCGACGGCTACGTGTTCCGCACCGATCTGCGCCTGCGCCCCGATCCCGGCGCGACGCCAATCGCAATCCCGTTGGAGGCGGCGCTCAGTTACTACGAAAGCATGGGCCAGAACTGGGAGCGCGCGGCTTTCATCAAGGCGCGGCCCGTCGCGGGCGATATTTTCGCGGGCGAAGAGTTTCTCAAGGAGCTCGCGCCTTTCGTATGGCGCAAATATTTCGACTTCGCGGCCATCGCCGACGTTCATTCGATCAAGCGGCAGATCCACACCCACAAGGGCCATGGGAAGATCGCCGTCGTCGGCCACAACATAAAACTCGGCCGCGGCGGCATTCGAGAGATCGAATTCTTCACGCAGACGCAGCAGCTCATCACCGGCGGGCGCGACAAGAGCCTGCGCGGGCGCGCGACGCTTCCCATGCTCGATCAGCTTGTCGACAGCGGCTGGGTGGAGGCGCGGGCGCGTGACGAATTGCGCGAGGCCTATCTCTTCCTGCGCGACGTCGAACATCGCATCCAGATGGTCGCGGACGAGCAGAAGCATACGCTTCCCGACACGGAAGAAGGCGTCGCCAACATCGGACGCATGATGGGATTCGCCGGCTACGCCGATTTCGCCGAGGCGTTGCTGAAGCGGCTGGACATCGTGCAGGGACACTATGCGCGCCTCTTCGAAAGCGCGCCGGAGCTTACTTCCGAGACCGGCAATCTCGTCTTCACGGGAGACGACGACGATCCGGGCACGATCGAGACGCTCGCCAATATGGGCTTCGCGAATCCGAAGACCGTCACCGCGACGATCCGCGGCTGGCACTTCGGCCGCTATGCCGCAACGCGTTCGACGGTTGCGCGCGAGCGCCTCACCGAACTCACGCCCAAACTGCTCGAAGCGCTGGCGGCGACGGAGAACGCCGATCAGGCCTTTCTCGCTTTCGACAAGCTGATCTCGAAATTGCCGGCGGGCGTGCAGCTTTTTTCGCTGCTCGTCTCTCAGCCGCGGCTGCTAAATCTCCTCGCCGCGATAACCGGTTCGGCGCCGAAGCTTTCGCAGACCATTTCGCGCCGTCCGCGCGTGCTCGACGCGCTGATGGAGCCCGCCTTCTTCGAGACCGTGCCGACGCAGGCCGAACTGGAGCAGCGTCTCGCGGCGCAATTCGGCGAAGCCAGCTCTTACGAAGACGCGCTCGATCGCGCGCGCATTTTCGGACAGGAGCAAAAATTCCTCATCGGCGTCCGCGTGCTCACCGGCTCCGTGTCCGTCGCGGAGGCCGGCCAGGCCTACACGCGGCTCGCGGAAACGCTGATCTCGGGTCTTTTCCAGCGCGTCTGCGAGGAGTTCGAAAAGGCGCATGGCCGCATCGAGGGCGGCGCGGCGGCGGTCGTCGCCATGGGGAAACTCGGCGGCCGCGAGATGACCGCCGCATCCGACCTCGACCTCATGCTGCTTTACGACGCCGATCCGCTCGCGGAGTCCGTCGGCGGCGAGCGCTCGGTCTCCACGCCGCAATATTACGCCCGCCTCACCCAGCGCCTCATCACCGCGCTGTCGGCGCCGACCGCGGAGGGCCTGCTCTACGAAACCGACTTCCGCCTGCGCCCCTCGGGCAACAAGGGGCCGATCGCGGTCAGCCTCAGGGCTTTCGCCGATTATCAGGAGAACGAGGCCTGGACATGGGAGCACATGGCGCTCACCCGCGCCCGCGCTCTCTCGGGACCAGCGGATTTCTCCGTCCGTGTCGAAGAGGCGATCCGCACGGCGCTGACGCTTCCGCGCAGCCCGGAAAAACTCAAGTCCGACGTGCTCGCGATGCGCCGGTTGATCGAAAAGGAAAAGGGTTCAACGAGCCCCTGGGAGGTGAAACAGGTTGCGGGCGGGCTTATCGACATCGAATTTCTGGCGCAATATCTGATGCTGCTGCACGGGCGCCAACACCCCGAAGTCTTTTCGACCACGACGCCCGACGCCCTGCAGAAACTCCGCGACGCCGCCTTGCTCGACGCAGGAGCGGCCGAGGCGCTGATCGCCGCCTACCGCCTCTATCAGGGCCTCATGCAGCTGCTGCGCCTCGCCGTCGACGACGCCTTCCGCCCCGCGGACGCGCCGCGCGGCCTCGCCGAACTCCTGCTTCGCGTCGGGGACTCGCCCAACCTCTCGCATCTCGAGGCGCTGCTGGGCGAAACGGAAAAAAAGACGCGCGAGATATTTGTCAACATCGTCGGGCCGGTTCGGGGCGCGCAGCTTTCGGGCGGAAGGGAGTTGTCAGAGACGCCGCCTCGGGCATAGATACGCCAAATTCGTCACGCAGGAACCTTTCACGCCAACTGCGGCGCCCGCCTTTTTGGGGCTTTTCGCCCTGTTTTCTGGAGCAAATCATGTCACATGCCCGCAAGAATGCGCGTTTCACGACCCGCGCCGCCCTCGGGGCGTTCGGCCTCGCCGCCCTTCTGGCGGCCGGCGCGCCGGCGAACGCCAAGGTGCTCGCCAAGGTCAATGGCGTCGAAATTACCGACGACGACCTGAAGCTCGCGATGGAAGATCTCGGCCCGGGCATTCCACGCCAGCTCGAAGGCAAGGCGCGTGACGCCTATGTGCTCGACTTCCTCGTCGACGAGCAGCTCGTCGTTCAGAAAGCGCAGGCGGACAAGCTCGCTGAAACGCCGGAGTTCGCCAAGAAGCTCGCCTATCTGCGCGACAAGGCGCTTATGGAGACGCTGCTGGGCAATGTCGCGAAGCAGGCGGCGACCGAGGCCGCGATCAAGCAGACCTATGACGAGGCTGCGAAGAACCAGAAGCCGGAGACGGAATATCACGCTCACCATATCCTCGTCGGATCCGAGGAGGATGCGAAGAAGGCGCTGGCGCGCGTGAAGGGCGGCGAGGATTTCGCCAAGGTCGTCGCCGAGGTGTCGAAGGACAGCGGCCCGAAGAACGGCGACCTCGGCTGGTTCACCAAGGACCGCATGGTGCCCGAATTCGCGGACGCCGCCGCCAAGCTCGAGCCCGGCCAGATCTCCGATCCGGTGAAGACCCAGTTCGGCTGGCACATCATCAAGCTCGACGAAAAGCGCCCGAAGGCGTTCCCGCCGCTCGACCAGGTTAAGGATCAGGTCGCCCGCTATGTCGTGCAGAAGGCCCAGAGCGATCTCGTCGTGAAGCTGCGCGAGGCCGCCAAGATCGAGCGCACCGATCAGCCTCCGGCCGACGCCGCGAAGGACGCCAAGCCGGCCGCCGCCCCGGCGGCAAAGCCGGAAGAGAAGAAAAAGTAGTTTGAAAGCGCCGGCGCGCCTCGCGCGCGCCGGCTGATTTTTTTGGCCCATCGAAAGGCTTGACGCCATCGCGTCGCGCCGCCAAACCCCTGTGATGCACTGCACCACCAAGGGTGATTCCGATGGCCCATGACGCTCCCCTTTCGCCCCTCGCGCCGAAAACGACGCCGGAAATCGCGCCGCTCGACGGCGTGCGCTTTGCAGCCGGCGCCGCCGGCGTGCGCTACAAGGGCCGCACGGACGTCATGCTGGCGATCATGGACGAAGGCGCGACCGTCGCCGGCGTATTCACGAAATCCAAATGCTCCTCAGCGCCCGTCGACTGGTGTCGCGCGAAGCTGAAGGGCGGCAAGGCGCGGGCATTGCTCGTCAATTCGGGCAACGCCAACGCCTTCACAGGCAAAACCGGCGCAGAGGCGGTGAAATTTTCCGCCAAACTCGCCGCCGCCGCGACCGGCGCGAGCGAGCGGCAGATTTTCCTTGCCTCTACGGGCGTTATTGGTGAGCCGCTCGACGCCTCGAAATTCGACGGCGTGCTCGACAAGCTCGCGCAGCAGGCGCGGCCCGACGCGTGGCTGGAGGCCGCGCGCGCGATCATGACGACCGACACCTTCCCCAAGCTCGCGACGCGCACGGCCACGATCGGCGGCGTGGAAGTGACGATCAGCGGCTTCGCCAAGGGCGCCGGCATGATCGCGCCGGACATGGCGACCATGCTCGCCTTCGTCTTCACCGACGCGCCGATCGCCGCCGACGCGCTGCAGACGATGTTGTCTAAATCGGTGCAGGGCTCCTTCAACTCGATCACCGTCGACAGCGACACCTCGACCTCCGACACGCTGCTGCTCTTCGCGACCGGCGCGGCGAAGAAACGCGGGGCGCCGAAGATCGAGAAGGCGAACGACCGGCGCCTCGCCGATTTCAGGCGCGCGCTCGACGCCGTGCTGCTCGATCTCGCGCATCAGGTGGTGAAGGACGGCGAAGGCGCGCGCAAATTTGTCGAAGTGACGGTGACGGGGGCCGAGAGCGCCAAAGCCGCCAAGCGCATCGCGCTCTCCATCGCAAATTCGCCGCTGGTGAAAACGGCGATTGCCGGCGAGGACGCCAATTGGGGCCGCGTCGTCATGGCCGTCGGCAAGGCCGGCGAAAAGGCGGACCGCGACAGGCTCGCCATCTGGTTCGGCGGCGTGCGCGTCGCCTGGAAGGGCCTGCGCGATCCCAATTACAATGAAGAGGAGGTCTCCGAGATCATGAAGCGCCAGGAGATCGTGATCAATGTGGACATCGGCCTCGGCGCCGGGACCGCGACGGTCTGGACCTGCGATCTCACGAAGGAATATGTCGCCATCAACGGCGACTACCGTAGTTGAGCGCGATGAAACTTCTTCTCGTCGTCGCGGCGGCGCTCGTCGACGCGGATAATCGCGTTCTCATCGCGCAGCGCCCCGAGGGAAAGCAGCTTGCCGGCCTGTGGGAGTTTCCCGGCGGCAAGCTCGACCCCGGCGAGCGGCCGGAGGACGCGCTGATCCGTGAGCTGGCGGAGGAGCTCGGCGTCGTCGTCAAGGCGCCCTGCCTCGCGCCGCTGACTTTCGCGAGCCACGCCTATGACGACTTCCATCTGCTGATGCCGCTCTACGTGTGCCGGAAATGGGAAGGCTTCGTCGCGCCTGCCGAAGGCCAGGCGATCAAATGGGTGCGCCCGCGCGATCTGCGCAATTACGACATGCCGCCCGCGGACGCGCCTCTGATCGCGCCGTTGATCGACCTGCTGGGCTGATCACGCCGACGTCTGTTCGACCTTCAACATCGCAAAGCTCGCAGGGATCGACAGCGTCCACACCAGCCCGTCGGGCGGAAAGTTCAGCGTCGCTGTTCCGTCGAGGGCCTGGGCGACAAGCCGCTTGACGACCTTGTGGCCAAAACCTTCGCGCGGCGGCGCCGTGACCGAAGGGCCGCCGCTCTCGCGCCATTCGATGTTCAGCCGCCCGTCCTCGAACCGCCAGCTCAGCGAAACCGCGCCGTCGGGGCGCGACAGCGCGCCATAGCTCAGCGCATTCGTCGCGAGCTCGTGAAGCGCGAGGCCGATGTTTTGCGCGGCCTCCGGCTTCAGCATGATCTTCGGGCCGTCGATGCGCGCATGCTCGCCGATGTCGTCCTTGGGCACGTCCATGCAATAGGAGAGCTGCGCGCGGACCAGCTCGCGCATCGAGGCGCCGCGCCAGTCCTGCGAGACGAGCAGGTCGTGCGCCATGGAGAGCGCCTGCAGCCGCGCGCTGAACTTGCGCTGGAAGTCCTCGACCGAGGGCGATCCGGCGGCGGTCTGACGCGACATCGCCTGCACGACGGCGAGCAGGTTTTTCGAGCGATGCACCAGCTCCCGCAGCAGCACGCGGACATGCTGCTCGCGCTGCTTGCGCCCTGTGATGTCGCGCGCCGTGCCGAGAATGCGCACGGCGCGGCCGTCCTCGAAATAGGTGCGGCCGCGGATCGACACCCAGCGCTCCACCTGATCCTTCAGACCGATGACGCGATATTCGATCTCGTAATCGCCGTCATGATTTGGGTCGAGCGCGACTTCGACCGCCTCCTTGGTGCGGCGTCGATCCTGCGGGTGCAGCGCGTTGCGAAAGATTTCGAAGTTCGCCTGCGTGTCCTCGGGAAGTCCCCACAGCTGGCGCACGCGGGCGTCGAGATGCACCTCGCCGGTGACGAGGTTCCAGTCCCATATGCCGGTGCGCCCGGCGTCGAGGGCGAGCTGCATGCGCTCCAGCGCGTCGGCCTGATCGCTGATGACGTCGCATCCCGAGTGCGGCTTTGTCGATGCGGCCGGGGGGTCGAGGCTTAAATCGGCGTCGGTCAAGTAGTGATCCTCAGATAGTCGGGTCATGACGTAACTGATCGAAAACAAGCATAGTACGGGATGCGTCGCGAGGCGAGAAAAACCGCAATCCGCCTTTTGCGCGACTGCGGGCTGTCTTTGCAAAGTTGAAGCTGTGCTTCCCGATCCCTTGCGCTATCTTGTTTGTCGACGCTTGCCCGTTCCGACGGGAAGAGCGTCGGAGAGGGGGATGCTCCAATGATTATGTTTCGTGCATTTGCATGCGCGGCGCTGGCCGCTGTCGGGGTTCTGGCCTGTTCGACCAGCGCAAGAGCGCAATCCGCAATGGGGGCGCCGCTGTTCGCGGTCCTCAACGGCGGCAATGAGTGCAACTCCGCCGCGCCGCCCGCAGGGCCGGTCTGCCGGAAGGGCGATCTCGACGCCATTGGCTCGGCGACGGTGCTGCTGGTCCCGTTGAACGCGACGACCACCACCATCTGCTTTGGTCTCACCGTGGACAATCTCGCCGGCGCGACCGCGGCCCACATCCACCGCGGGCCGTCCGGCGTCAACGGCGGCGTTGTCGTGAATCTCCTCCCGCCCAACGCGCCCGGCGGCGGCAATCCTGGCGCCTCGTCGGGCTGCACGAATGTGCCGGCGGCGACCGCCAACGCCATTCGCGCGGACCCGACGAGCTTCTACGTCAATGTTCACAACGGCGCCTTTCCGAACGGCGCGGTGCGGGGGCAGCTCCACTAAGTCGCCATTCGCCGCTGGCGCCGTTCCGACTCGCTTCGAGCCGGAACGACGTCTCGGGTGCGTCACACGTCCAGAAGCTCGACAGCGAAGGCGGCCTTCTCCTGGATGAAGGCGAAGCGCGCCTCGGGCTTGTTTCCCATCAGCCGCTCGACGCAATCGGCGGTCTCCTCGCGATCCTCGCCCTCGATGACGACCTTGAGCAGCGTTCGCTTCGTCGGGTCCATCGTCGTTTCCTTCAATTGCGCGGCGCTCATTTCGCCGAGGCCCTTGAAGCGGCTCGTCTCGATCTTGCCCTTGCCCGTCAGCACAGTCCTGATGAGCTCGTCGCGATGGTCGTTGTCGCGGGCGTAGACCGTCTTGGGCCCTTGCGTGAGCTTGTAGAGCGGCGGCTGCGCCAGATAGAGGTGGCCCTTCTCGATGAGCTTGGGCATCTGGCGGTAAAAGAAGGTGATGAGCAGCGACGCGATATGGGCGCCGTCGACGTCGGCGTCGGTCATCACGATCACCTTGTCGTAGCGCAGCTCCTCCTCGCGATAATGCGCGCCGAGCCCGCAGCCGAGCGCCTGCGTGAGATCGGCGAGCTGCTGATTGGCGAGCAGCTTGTCCTTGGTCGCCGACGCGACGTTCAGGATCTTGCCGCGCAAGGGCAGCACGGCCTGCGTCGCGCGGTTGCGGGCCTCCTTGGCCGAGCCGCCGGCGGAATCGCCTTCGACGATGAACAGCTCGGAGCCTTGAGCCGAGTTATTGGTGCAGTCCACGAGCTTGCCCGGCAATCGCAACTTTCGGGTCGCGGTCTTGCGGGCGATGTCCTTCTCGGCTCGGCGGCGCAGGCGCTCCTCGGCGCGCTCCACCGCGAAATCCAGGAGCTTGTTGGCCTGCGTCGGCGCAGCGGCGAGCCAGTGGTCGAAGGCGTCGCGCACCGTGCTCTCGACGATGCGAGACGCCTCGACGCTCATCAGCCGGCTCTTGTTCTGGCCCTGAAACTCCGGCTCGCGGATGAAGACCGAAATCATCGCCGCCGACTGGCCCATCAGATCGTCGCCGGTGACGTCCTTGGCGCGCTTGGTCTGGCCCACGCGATCGGCATGGTCCTTCAGCGCCTTCAGCAGCGCGAGGCGGAAGCCCGCCTCATGCGTGCCGCCATCGGGCGTCGGCACGGTGTTGCAGTAGGAGTGAACGAAGCCGTCGTCCTCCGGGAGCCATGAGACCGCCCATTCGAGCGAGCCATGGCCGCCCTCGCGCGTCACCTTGCCGGTGAAGGGCTGGTCGGTGACGACCTCCTTGCCGTGGACTTCGCGCGCCAGATAATCCTTCAGGCCGCCCGGGAAGCGCAGCACCGCGTCGGCGGGCGTGTCCGAGCCGGGCTCGATCAGCGAGGGATCGCAGCGCCAGCGGATTTCGACGCCGCCGAAGAGATAGGCCTTGGAGCGCGACATGCGGAAGAGGCGCGCGGGCTTCCAATGCGCGCTCTCGCCGAAAATCTGCGCGTCGGGCTTGAAGCGCACTTTCGTGCCGCGGCGGTTGTGCACCTTACCAAGCCGCTCCAGCTTGCCGAGAGGCAGGCCGCGCGAGAACTCCATGCGGTAGAGCTGCTGCTCGATCGCGACCTCGACCTCGACCTTCTCCGACAGGGCGTTCACCACCGAGACGCCGACGCCGTGCAGACCGCCCGAGGTCTGATAGGCGCCCGAGTCGAACTTGCCGCCGGCGTGCAGCACGGTCATCACGACCTCCAGCGCCGACTTGTCCTTCATTTTTGGGTGCGGGCCGACGGGGATGCCGCGGCCGTTGTCGGTGACGGTCAGCCAGCCGCCGGGCTCCAGCGTCACCTCGATGAAGGTGGCGTGGCCGGCGACGGCCTCGTCCATGGCGTTGTCGAGCACCTCGGCGAAGAGATGGTGCATCGCCGTCTCGTCGGTGCCGCCGATATACATGCCGGGGCGCCGGCGCACGGGCTCCAGCCCCTCGAGAACCTCGATGGAGGCGGCGGAATATTCGACCGGGCCGCTTTTCGCGGCGGGTTTGGACGCGGGCGCCTTGCGCGGCGCGCCGCCGAAAAGATCGGGTTTAGTGGCCATGGCGGGATATTAACGCGATTCGAGACGGGATGCGCGCGGCGCGAACGGGTCCCCTGTTTACTCCACCGCAAGCTTGACCGGTATAGGCTGCGCCCTCCCCGCCCGCCGGAGCCGCCATGCCCCTCCCCACCGTCGTCATTTGCGTCGATCACGCGTTCGTCAGCGGGGGGCAGTCCAAGGTCGCCATCGAAAGCGCCCTCGGTCTCAGGGCGGCGGGGGCGCGCGTGATCTTCTTCGCGGCCTGCGGGCCAGCCGATCCCCGCCTTCAGGCGGCGGGGATCGAGACCCGCTGTCTCGACCAGTACGACATTCTGGGCAACCCCTCGCGCCTCGCCGCCGCGCGGCAGGGCGTCTGGAACGCCGAGGCCGCCCGCGCCCTCGCTGAAGTCCTCGCGCCGCTTCCGCGCGAGACGATCGTCCATGTGCATGGCTGGGCGAAGGCGCTCTCGCCTTCCATCGCACAGCCGATCCGCGCCTCGGGACTTCCTGCGGCCTATACGATGCACGAATATTTCCTGCATTGCCCCAATGGCGGTTTCTACAACTATCAGGAAAACGCCGTCTGCCGCCTCTCGCCCATGTCCGCCGCCTGCTGGGCCACGAATTGCGACTCGCGCAACTATCCTTTCAAGCTGTGGCGCAACGCGCGCATGTTGGTCGCGCAGCATGTCGCGCATCTGGCCGACGCCTTCTCCGACATATTGCTGATCTCGCAATTGCAGGAGGAGGCGCTGGCGCCCTACCTCCCGCGCGCCGCGGCGATCCATCGCGTGGCGAATCCTGTCGAGGCGGAGCCGCTGGGCCGGAAGGAAAATCCGGCGAGCGGGGATTTTCTCTTCGTCGGCCGTCTGTCGGCGGAGAAAGGCGCCTTTCTGTTCGCGGAGGCCGCGGAGCGCGCGGGCGTGACGCCGGTGATCGTCGGCGACGGCCATATCGCCGGGGAACTTCGCGCGCGCTTCCCGCAATTGCGGATGCTCGGCTGGAAGGCGCCGCAGGAGGTGCGAACCGCAATGCGCAATGTGCGCGCGCTGGTTTTTCCTTCTCTCTGGTATGAAGGCCAGCCGCTCACCGTGCTGGAGGCGAAGGCCATGGGAACGCCCGTCATCGTCTCCGACGCCTGCGCCGGCCGCGAGGCGGTGGAGGACGGCGTCACCGGCCTCTGGTTCGAGAGCGGCGACGCCGCGAGCCTCGCCGACGCAATGACGCGTCTGAAGGACGACGCGCTCGTCGCGCGTCTTTCGGCGCAGGCCTATGACGCCTATTGGCGCGCGCCGGCGACGCTCGACCGGCATATCGAGGAAACGCTGAAGGTCTATGACCGGATGCTGTCGCGAAAGGGATGACGATGTCTGAACCTCTGACGGTCGTCGTCTGCGTCGACCATGGCTCCATCACCGGCGGACAGGCCAAGGTCGCGATCGAAAGCGCAATCGGCATGAAGCGCGCAGGGCTGCGCGTGATCTTCTTCGCCGCGGCGGCGCCGGTTGACCCGCGTTTGCAGGAAGAAGGCGTCGAGGTCGCCTGTCTCGGACAGACCGATCTCCTCGGCAATCCCTCGCGCGCGGCGGCGATGATTCAGGGAACGTGGAACACGGACGCCGCCAAAGCGCTTCGCGAACTTCTCGCGAAGCTGCCGGCGGATCGCACGGTCGTTCATGTGCATGGATGGGCGCGCGCGCTGTCGCCGTCCATCGCGCCCGCAATCGCGCAATCGAAGCTGCCGGCGCTCTATACGGTGCACGAATATTTCCTGTTCTGCCCCAACGGCGGTTTCTACAATTACCAGACCAATGTCGCCTGTTCGCTCGAGCCGCTGTCGCCCGCCTGTTTCGCGACGCATTGCGACCAGCGCAATTACGTCAGGAAGCTCTGGCGCGGCGGGCGGCTGCTGCTCGCCAAGCACTTCGCGCGGCTGCCGCAGGTCTTTTCGGACTATGTCTGCATCTCGAATTTCCAGCGGGACGTCATCGCGCCCTTCATTCCGAAGAGCGCGCGGCTGCATCATGTCTCGAACCCGATCGACGCCGTAGATCGCGGGCCCAAGGAAAATCCGGCTTCGGGCGACTTCATCTTTCTCGGGCGCCTCTCGCCCGAGAAAGGCCCGCTGCTCTTCGCGGAGGCCGCCGCGCGGATCGGCCAGGTCGCGACTTTCGTGGGCGATGGGCCAATGGCGGCGGAGATCGCGCAGCGCTTTCCCGACGCGCGCCTGCTGGGCTGGAAGTCGCCCGACGAAGCGGCGGAGGCGCTGCGCAACGCCCGCGCGCTCGTCTTCCCGTCGCTCTGGTATGAAGGTCAGCCGCTGACCGTGCTGGAAGCGAAGGCGATGGGAACGCCTGTGATCGTCTCCAATGGCTGCGCCGGCCGCGAGGAGGTCGCAGACGAGGAGACGGGCCTCTGGTTCAACAACGGCGACGCCTTCGCGCTTGCCCGCGCCATCGGTCGGCTCAAGGACGACGCGACGGTCGCCCGCATGAGCCGCGCCGCCTACGACGATTTCTGGCGCGATCCGCCGACCCTCTCGCGGCATGTCGAGCGCATCGTCGCGATATATGAGGAGATGCTGAGTCGCCGCGCCGCGGCGGCCTGATCGACGCCGCAATCGTCCTGCGCTATGAGCTTCAATTCTCGCTTCGCAGGAAAAGATCATGAGACGCCCCTTCGCCCTCGCCGCCGTCGGCCTCGCCGTCACGATGTTCCTCGCGGTCCCGACGCAAGCCGCCGAGAAGCTTCGGCTCGCGCTGCAGAAGACCGGCACCACCGGCTGGGAGCTCGCCGTCGTCAAGGCCTTCGATCTCGACAAGGAGGCGGGGCTCGAACTCGACGTGACCGAACTCGCGGCGCCCGAAGCCGGCAAGATCGCGATTCAGGGCGGAAGCGCCGACGTCATCGTCTCCGACTGGCTGTGGGTGTCGCGCGAGCGCGCGCAGGGCGCGAAGCTCACCTTCTACCCCTATTCTTCCGCCATCGGCGCGGTGATGACGAAAGACGCCACGATCAGGAACGTGAAGGATCTCGTCGGAAAGAAGCTGGGCGTCGCGGGCGGACCGCTCGACAAAAGCTGGCTCATGCTGAAGGCCTTCGCGCTCAAGAGCGGCGTCGATCTCGACAGGAGCGCGACCATTCTCTACGGGGCGCCGCCGCTCATCGCGGAGAAGGCGCAGCAAGGCGAAATCGACGCGGCGCTGGAGTTCTGGAATTTCGCCGCCGATCTCGAAGCGAAGGGCTTTACTCGCGCCATCGAACTTGCCGACGTCGAGAAAGCGTTAGGGGCCAAAGGCGACGTGGTCATCACCGGCTATGTGTTCGACGAGGCCTTCGCCGCGAAAAACAGGGACGCGCTGTCGCGCTTCTTTGCGATGACGAAGAAAGCCAAGGAGCTGATTTCAACGAACGACAAGGCCTGGGCCGTCGCCGCGCAACGCATCGGCCCCAGGGGCGCCGCGACGCTCGAGGCGTATCGCAAGCGTTATGTCGCCGGCGTTCCGAAACGCGCCGTGAAAGACGAAGAGGCAGACGCGGCCGCGCTTTACAAGGCGCTCGCTGAAATCGGCGGCGAGAAGCTCGTCGGACCCGCCAGGACGCTCGACGCCGGCGTCTTCTACAAGGGCGGCGAGAGCGCGCATTGATCCGCATCGTTTCGCTGGCGCTGCTTCTCGGAGTCTGGCAGATCGGCGCCTGGATGTCCGATCCCCGCCGCCTGCCCGGGCCGTCGCTCGTTTTCGAGGCGATTTACGAAGAGGCGCGTTCCGGCGCGCTCTTCTCCAATCTCGCCATTACGCTCGCGCGCGTCATCGCATCATTTGCGCTCGCCATGAGTCTGGGCGCGGCGATTGGCTATCTCATGGGCCGTAACAGGCTCGCCGACCGGCTTCTCGATCCCTGGCTCGTCGCGCTGCTCAATCTTCCCGCGCTCGTCGTCATCGTGCTTGCCTATGTGTGGGCGGGGCTGACGGAGGTCGCGGCCATCGGCGCCGTCGCGCTCAACAAGCTGCCGAACGCCGTCGTCGTGGTGCGGGAAGGCGCCCGCGCGCTCGATCCGCAACTGGAGGAAATGGCGCAGGCCTTTCATTTCTCGCGCGCGACGCGATTTCGCCATCTCGTGTTGCCGCAGCTCGCGCCCTATCTCGCGGCGGCGACGCGCTCCGGCCTTTCGCTGGTTTGGAAGGTCGTGCTGGTCGTCGAGCTTCTCGGCCGCTCCAATGGCGTCGGTTTCGAGATCAACATGGCGTTCCAGCTTTTCGACATGAAGCTGCTGCTCGCTTACGCCCTACCTTTCGTGGCGCTGATGCTCGGCGTCGAAACATTACTGGTGCAGCCCCTTGAAAGACGCGTCACCCGATGGCGGCGCGGCGTCGCTCGACGTCGCTATCGCGCATAAGGATCATCACGCCGCGAATGGCCGGCCTGTGCGAGCGCTCGAAGACCTGCGGCTCAATCTGCCGATCGGTCAGGCGGGCGCGGTCGTTGGCCCCTCGGGCTGCGGCAAGACGACCCTGCTGCGCCTGATCGCGGGATTGGATCGCGATTTCACCGGACATATCGAACTCCCCGCGCATGGACGCCTCGGCATGGCGTTTCAGGAGCCGCGCCTCCTGCCCTGGCGCAGCGTCGCCGACAATCTTCGCATCGCCGCCCCGCAGGCGAGCGAGGAAGAGATTGCAACGCTGCTCGAAGAACTATCCCTGTCGGAACATGCGGCGCATTTTCCGGGCGAACTCTCGCTCGGTCTCGCGCGCCGCGTGGCGCTGGCGCGCGCGCTTGCCGTGAAGCCGGACCTTCTGTTGCTCGACGAGCCGCTCGTCTCGCTCGACGTCGCGCTCGCCCGCGAGCTGCGCGACAAGATCGCCGCGCTCGTAGACGAGAAACACATCACGACATTGATCGTCACGCACGACCTGCGCGAAGCGATCGCTCTCGCTGACCGGATTTTCCTGCTGTCGCCGCGCCCCGCGCATGTCGTCGCGACGCTCGACGTCGCCGCGCCGCGAAAGCGCCTCACGAAAGAGATTGCGGATTCTCTGGAGGCGCAAGCCCATGCGGCGCTGATCGCGTCTCGTAAACGTCACGAAAGCCAGTGAAAATTATCGCGGCCGTTTATCCTGCCCGGACAGCCGCAGCTTTTCCGCGACGGCGACCTGCGGGCAGGAAAATTTCGCTCACCACTCGATTTCCTCGCCGCGATAATCGACGAAACGGCCCGTTTCCACGAGCGTCAGCGCCGCCGCGACGCCAATGATCCCCTCCGCGCTTTCGGTCACGTCGAGCGGCGCGTCTGGACCGCCCATGTCCGTGCGCACCCAGCCTGGATGCATCGAGATGACGGCGATCCCCTCCGGCTTCAGATCCTCCGCGAGACATTGCGTTATCTTGTTCAGCCCGGCCTTCGACGCGCGATAGCCGATGTTGAATGTGCCCTGCAGGGCCATCGAGCCGAGCACGCTCGACATGATGACGATGCGCGGATGCTTGCTTCGCCGCAGGAGCGGAAGAAACGCCTGCGCGACGCGCAGCGGCCCGAGCGTATTGGTGGACAGAAGTTCGAGCACGCCGTCGAAATCCGTGTCGAGCGTCGACTGGCGTTGCGGCCCATAGGCGCCTGCGTTGGCGATCAGCACGTCGACTGGCTCGATGATCGACGCTGCGGCGGCGCGCAACGCGGCTTCATCGCGCGTGTCGAAACTGACGATTTGCGCTTTGCCGGCCGGAGCGAGCGCGGCGGCGAGCGTCTCGCGCGCGGCCTCGCTGCGCAGACTCGCGGTCACATGTTCGCCGCGCTGCGCGAGCTGGCGCGCAAGCTCCAATCCGATGCCGCGGCTTGCGCCGGCGATAAGCCAATGGGACATTGCAATTTCTCCGGTGCCATCCTTCGCCATATAGCGCGGCGACTTGTGTTTGCCTTGTCCGATGATAGCGTGAGAAGCGCAAGCGGCGCCGCAGCCGCAATGGGGGGAGCCGAATGTCGCCGCAGGATGCTCAACCGGCGAAAGCCTGTTATTTCGACGGCTATGTCGATAAGCGGCGCGCGGTCGCGCTCATCTTCGGCCCGGCGCTCGAGATCGTCGAAAACGGCGTCTTCATCGTCGCCTGGCCCTATGCAGACATAAGGCGCATTCCCTCGCCGGGCGGGCTCATGCGGCTGCGCGCGGTGGGCGCGCCGAAGGGCGCCTGGCTCGAAACCGACGACGCCAGGACGCAAAGCGAGATCGCGAGGCGTTGCCTGCTGCTCGCTGGCGAACAGCCGCGTGTTTCCCGCGACGCCAGCAAACGTCTCGTTATTGCGCTTGCCGCGACGGCGCTGTTCGGCGCCTTCCTTTGGGGCGGCGTGCCGCGCATGGCGGGCGTCATCGCCCCGCTCATCCCGCTCGAATGGGAAAAGAAGATCGGCGAAGGCGCGGACGCACAGGTCCGGGCGACATTTTCCGGCGAGACCTGCGCCGGGCCGAAACGCGCTGCGGCGCTGAAGAAATTCTCGCAGCGTTTGCAGGAAGGCGCGCATCTGCGGCTGCCGGCGACGATCGAGGTGATCTCCTCGAAGATCCCCAACGCCTTCGCGCTGCCGGGCGGCAAGGTCTATCTGCTGTCGGGCCTGCTCTCGAAAGCGCGGTCACAGGACGAGGTTCTCGGCGTGCTCGCGCATGAGCTGGGCCATCTGGAGCACCGCGACCATCTGCGCCGAATCATCGCGACGGGCGGGACGGCGCTGCTCGTTGGCATGATCTTCGGCGACGTCACCGGCGGCGGAGCAATGATCGTCATCAGCAGGACGCTGCTCTACGCCGCCCATTCGCGCGAAACCGAGGCGCAGGCCGATGACTTCGCCGCACAGACGCTGGCGCGGCTCGGGCGGCCGACAAGGCCCATGGGCGAGTTGCTGCTACGCATCACCGGCAAGGAGAAAGACGATCTGCTCTCGGTCCTCAATGACCACCCGATGAGCGAGGACCGGCTCGCCAAGCTGGTCGCGGCGGATAAAGGTGCAAAGTCCCCGCCGCTCTTGAGCGACGAGGAGTGGAAGGCGCTTCAGTCCATCTGCGATTGACGCAGGCTCACGCCGCCGGTGCGTGATGCGCCGCCTCGATGCGGGCGACGCCGCTGCGCACCGCCGCCTGCACCTTCTCGAAGGCGCGGACCTCGATCTGCCGGACGCGCTCGCGCGAAACGCCAAACTCCTCCGAGAGCTGCTCCAGCGTCACGGGATCGTCAGCGAGGCGGCGCGCCTCGAAGATGCGGCGCTCGCGCGGGTTGAGGACGTCGAGGGCGCCGCGAAGAGCCTTCAGACGATTGTTGTTTTCCTCCTGCGCGACGAGAATCCGCTCCTGATCCTCGCTGTCGTCGACGAGCCAGTCCTGCCACTCGCCCTCGCCTTCCTCGCGTAGCGGCGCGTTGAGCGAGGCGTCGCCGCCCATGCGGCGGTTCATCTCGATCACGTCCTGCTGCGAAACGCCGAGGCGGGTCGCGATCTTTTCGACATTCTCCGGTCGCATGTCGCCTTCCTCGAAGGCGGAGATGCGGCTCTTGGCCTTGCGCAGGTTGAAGAACAGCTTCTTCTGGCTCGCGGTGGTGCCCATTTTCACGAGCGACCAGGAGCGCAGGATATATTCTTGAATCGACGCGCGGATCCACCACATCGCATAGGTGGCGAGGCGAAAGCCGCGGTCCGGCTCGAAGCGCTTGACGGCCTGCATGAGGCCGACGTTGCCCTCGGAGATGATCTCGCCGATCGGCAGGCCGTAGCCGCGATAGCCCATGGCTATCTTGGCGACGAGGCGAAGATGCGACGTCACCAACTCCTGCGCGGCCTTGGGGTCTTCGTGCTCGCGCCAGCGCTTGGCGAGCATATATTCCTGCTGGGGCTCCAGCATTGGGAAACGACGAATCTCGGCGAGGTAACGGGCCAGGCCGCCTTCCGCGATAACGGGCAAATTCGCCATATCTCGTCCCTCCTGACGGGCTCCCGGAGGCCGGCAAGCCCGCGATGGGCGGTCGCACGATCGCCGACCGCAACAAGTGTATTATAGGCCGACTGGGACTGGCGGGAAAATGACCATTGCGTGACGGGAGGCTAAAGTCTGGATTAAGATTCCGTAATAAAGAATAGCCTCGACGAGGCGCTGGAAACGTAAACTGAACCGCCGGGCGCCCTTTGAACGCCCCCTATTTGCTGATCCCTCCGAGAACGCCGCGCAGGATCTGCCTGGCGATCTGCGTTCCGGCCGAGCGCGCCGCCGACTGGATCGCGGCGCGGGCGGCGAGTTCCGCCGGGGACATGCGCTTCTTGTCCGCCTTGCCGAAGATGGTCCCAAGGACGCCGCCGATCGCGCCGATCAGTCCTCCGCCGCCTTCCGCCGCCCCACCGCCGCCGGCGGCCTTTTCAGCGCGCGCCCGCAGCATCTCGAAGGCCGACTCGCGGTCGATCATCGTGTCATATTTGCCGGCGATCCAGCTCGTCGACATTACTGCGGCGCGCTCCTGCGGCGTGATCGGCCCGACGCGGGCGGCCGGAGCCGCGATCAGCACGCGGTCCACCACCTCGGGCGCGCCCTTGGCGCCGAGCATGGAAACCAGCGCCTCGCCGACGCCCAGATGCATGATGGCGTCCGCGGTGTCGAAAGCGGGATTTTGACGGAAGGTCTCCGCCGCTGCGCGCACCGCCTTCTGGTCCCGGGGCGTGAAGGCGCGCAGCGCGTGCTGGATTCGATTGCCGAGCTGGCCGAGCACCGTATCCGGCACGTCGAGCGGATTCTGCGTGACGAAATAGACGCCGACGCCCTTGGAACGGATGAGCCGCACGACCTGCTCGATCGCCGTCAGCAAGGCTTTCGGCGCGTCATTGAACAGGAGATGCGCCTCGTCGAAGAAAAAGGCGAGCTTCGGCTTGTCGAGATCGCCGACCTCGGGGAGCTTCTCGTACAGCTCCGACAACAGCCACAGCAGGAAGGTCGCGTATAACCTCGGCGACTGCATGAGCTTGTCGGCGGCGAGAATGTTGACCGCCCCGCGCCCGTCGCGATCGGTGCGCATGAAATCTTCGATCTCCAGCGCCGGCTCGCCGAAAAACTTGTCGCCGCCCTGCGTCTCCAGCACGAGAAGCTGGCGCTGGATGGCGCCGATCGTCGCCGGCGCGACATTGCCGTATTTCGTCTTTATCTCGGCGGCGTTGTCGCCGACATGAGTCAGGGCCGCGCGCAAATCCTTCAGATCGAGCAGCAGCAGCCCCTGCTCGTCCGCAACCTTGAAGACGATATTGAGCACGCCCTCTTGCGTATCGTTGAGATTGAGCAGGCGCGCGAGCAGCAGCGGCCCCATCTCCGAAATCGTGGCGCGCACGGTATGACCCTGCTCGCCGAAAATGTCCCAGAAGACGACGGGGAAGCGGTCCGGCGCATAGGGAAGGCCGATCTCCTCCGCGCGCTTCACGAAGGCCGGCTTGCCGTCGCCGGGCTGAGAAAGGCCCGCGAGGTCGCCCTTGACGTCCGCGAGGAACACCGAGGTCCCCGCGTTGGAAAAGCCTTCGGCGAGCAGTTGCAGCGAAACCGTCTTGCCGCCGCCGGTGGCGCCGGAAATCAGTCCGTGCCGGTTGCCGAGCGCGAGGGTGAGATAGCGGTAGGCGCGGTCCTTCGGCCCGTCTGCCGTGGCGCCGACGAGGATCTTTCCGGGAACGGCGTTGGGAATGTCGCTCATGGCGTCGGCGCTTTCCTGAAAGGAATCACGGGAACGCGAAAAGCTACACTATTCGTGCGCGCGTCGCATCCATGCCGCCCGCCGGCGCGTCGCGCCGCGGCTTGGCGAACGCGCCGGGGCAGGCTAAGTTCGCCAGGAGAGGGAATGCAGTCATGAGTTTACGTTGGGCGGTCGTCGGAGCGGCCGGCGCTTTGGCCCTCGGCGGCGCGCCCGCCAGCGCGACGCCGAAACCGAAGCCGGCCGCCCCCAGGCCCGCCACATCGGTCAATCTGGAGAACAAGCGTCCCGTGTCGCTGCTGAATTTCGAGATCGTGATGCGCGCGGCGGACAAGACGCCCGAAACGATTGTCGGCAAGATCGACAAGCCGCTTGCCGCCGGCGCCAGCGCCACCTTTCCGCTCAACGGAGCGAAAGGCTGCATGTTCGAGGCAAGATGGGCGTTCGAGGATCTGAAAGATTCCGGCGACATTGACCTATGCAACGACGCGCATATCGTCCTCGTCGACTGATCTCCTAACTACACGAAAACCAGCGAAGCGGCCCCAAGACGCCGCCGCCCGGAAACGCAGGAAACGCACGAATGTCCAAGGTCGGGTCGAAGAGCAACGGGAAAGCTGGCAAGCGCAACGGCAAGGGAGCGCCAAACGGTCCCAGCGTCTCGAAAAATCTGCTGATCGGCGCCGGCGCGGTCTTCGCGTTGATCTTCGCCGCCTTCGTGGCCTTCACGAGCAACAAGCCCGCCGCGCCGCCGCCTTCGTCCATCGGCGGACCCTTCCAGCTCACCGCGCACAATGGGCAGCAGGTGAGCGAGCGTGACCTGCTCGGCCGGCCTTTCCTCGTGTTTTTCGGCTACACGCATTGTCCGGACATCTGCCACACCACGCTCTTCGAGATGTCCGAGATCCTGCGCGCGATGGGGCCGGACGCCAAGGTTGGCGCATTGTTCGTGACCGTCGATCCGGAACGCGACACGCCGGAGGTCCTCAAGGATTATCTGTCGAATTTCGATCCTCGCATCATCGGCCTCACCGGCCCGCACGCCCAGCTCGATCCGATGCTGCGCGAATATCGGATCTATTCCAAGCGCGCGCCCGGCAAGGACGAGGATTACTCCGTCGACCATACCACAGTTGTCTATCTGATGGACAAGGAAGGACGCTTCGTGAGCGCCTTCAACGTCGGGCGCAAGCCGGCGGACGCCGCGCGCGATCTGTCGAAATATCTATAGGCCGCGGTCAGAAGATTCTATGCGGTTTTGTGCCGGAACGCACGATGATATATCAAGGGAGATCGATCGCGGCCGACGCCGTTCCGCGAAACATGTTTTTCGGCGCCGTGTGGTTTTTACAACTCGCGACTCGCGACGGCTTTCGCTAGCATAGGAACATGCTTCGACTACTGCGTGACGGACCTGCGCGCGACGCTTCGTCCCTCATCACACTGACACACGACGGCGAGACGATCGTCGTGGCCCTGCGCCGGGCGCCGACGGCGCGGCGCTTTACCCTGCGCGTGCGATTCGCTGCTCGAGACGCCGTTCTCACCATGCCGCAACGCGCCTCGCTGCGCGACGCGCGCGCCTTCGCCGAACGTCACGCGGCATGGATCGCGGCGCGACTAAATCGCCTGCCGGCGCGGATTCCCTTCGCGCATGGCTCCATCATTCCGCTGCGCGGCGTCGACCACGCGCTTATTCATCTACCCGAACGGCGCGGCACGGTCTGGATCGAAGAACGCGACGACGTCGAGACGCGTTTCGCGCTCTGCGTCGCCGGCCGCGCCGAACACATGCATCGCCGCGTGCAGGATCATTTCAAGCGTGAGGCGCGCCGCGACCTCGAAGACGCCGTCGCCCGCCACACGCAATCGTTGGGGCTCGCGCCGCGAGGCGTTGGTCTGCGCGATCCCGTAAGCCGCTGGGGTTCCTGCTCGGCTGCGGGGTCGCTGAATTTTTCATGGCGCCTGATCATGGCGCCGTCCTTCGTGCTGGATTATCTGGCGGCGCATGAGGTGGCGCATCTCGTCCATCTCGATCACTCGTCGCGCTTCTGGGCGCTGGCCCGCAAACTCTGCCCGGAGACTGATCGCGCCGAAGCATGGCTCTCCGCGCATGGCGCGCATCTCCACAAATACGGAGCCAAGGAATGACGCTCGATCGTCGCCGATTCATCGTGGGCGCAACGCTGTTTCCCCTCGCGGCGCATGCGCAGACAGGACCGAAGGCCGGCAAGCGCCTTCTCGTGCTCGACTTCGAGATCATCGACACATCGAACGAACCGGTCGACCAGCGCGCCGACCATGCGCGGCGGCTGGCGAGCGTGCGCGATGAAATCGCCGCCGGCCTCGCCGCGCACCAGACCTATGTCGTCGTCGATCGCGCGAGCATCGAGAAGGATCTCGCCGAAATACTCGATCAGACCTACATCCGCACCTGCAACGGCTGCGAGCTGACGCTTGCGAAAAAGGCCGGCGCTGACCTCGTGCTGACGGGCGTCTTCAACAAGGTCAGCACGCTCATTCTCAGCATGGGCGTTTCGATCGCGCGCGTTTCGACGGGCGAGCTGATCTACCATCAGGGCTTCGATTTCCGCGGCGACACGGATCAGTCGTGGGCCCGCGCTTCGAAATTTTTCGTGGAGCGCATTGCGCGCGATCCCGCGATCTGAACCGGTGGCGTCCATGAGCGAGAAAGTCGGCTGCGATCCATTGGGAACGCCACACCCGCCGTGGAGCGGCGCGGCGCCGGCGCGGGAGCGCGGCGCGCTGCTGGAGCAGCTGATCCAGCGTGCGCAATCCATGCCCCCGATCCGCATGGGCGTCGTTCACCCGTGCGACCAGCCCTCGCTCGAAGGCGCGCTCGCCGCCCGGGACAAGGGGCTGATGGTTCCGACCCTCGTGGGTCCGCGCGCCAGGATCGAGGCGACGGCGCAGGCCGCCCGCCTCTCGCTCGAAGGAGTCGACATCGTCGAGGCGCCGCACAGCCACGCCGCCGCCGATCAGGCCGTAGAGCTCGTGCGCCGCGGCAAGCTGCATGCGCTGATGAAGGGCGCGCTGCATACGGACGAGCTTATGAGCGCCGTAGTGCGCGACGGCACGGGCCTGCGCACTGACCGGCGCATCAGCCATGTCTTCGTCATCGACGCGCCGACCTATCACAAGCTGCTGCTCGTCACCGACGCCGCGATCAACATTGCGCCGACGCTCGACATCAAACGCGACATCGTGCGCAACGCCATCGACCTGGCCCGCGCCATCGGCATCGCCCGGCCCAAGGTGGCGCTGCTCTCGGCGGTGGAGACGGTGGAGGGCAAAATCCCTTCGACGATCGAAGCCGCCGCTTTGTGCAAGATGGCCGACCGCGGCCAGATCGCCGGCGCCATTCTCGACGGGCCACTCGCCTTCGACAATGCGATCTCGCGCGCCGCCGCCGAACAGAAGCACATCGAGTCCGAGGTGGCCGGCGACCCCGACATTCTCGTCGCCCCTGACCTCGAGGCCGGGAACATTCTTGCGAAGCAGCTCGTGTTTCTCGCCGGCGCCGACACAGCCGGTCTCGTGCTCGGCGCCCGCGTGCCGATCGTTCTGACGAGCCGCGCTGACGACGTAGATTCGCGCGTGGCCTCGTCGGCGCTGGCGCAGCTTTTCACGCATCGCAAGCGTGAGCCGCTTTAACGACGATCGCCGTCCGCTCCGCCCGCTAAACCTGACCTTAACGGCAATCTGTCGCAATGCCGCCGTCTACAGACAGGACGTGCGCGGCGTGCTCTTTCTCAAACCACTCTATGTCCTGCTCGCGCTCATCGCGCTGCAGCTTTTCCCTTACACGGGCGTTTTCCTTATGATAGCCGGCGGGGGGCTGATTACCGGCGTCGTCGTCCACGTTGTCCTGGTCTTCATGGCGCTGGACGTGGCTCTGCGGCGCGCGACGCCCATGCTGCTGCTCGTCCCCGCCCTCTTTTATGGCGGCTATTACCTTGCCTGTTTCATGCAACAGCGCGAAATCGCCCACGCGGCGACGGAGCTTGCGTCGACCAACCCCGGACGCGTCCTCTCCTTCGATCCCGACGTCGACTCGCTCGTCATGACGGGCGCCGGCGCCTTCGTCAGCACGCATGAGATTCCAGTAGCCTATGAGGAGAGCAAATATCTCGAGCCGCAGGGCTATGCGGCGTCCCGCCTGATCCCGCGCGACCAATGCGACGCGGTGCGAAAAGACACGCGACGGCGAATTCAGACATTGGGCGTTCAACCCTACAGGGTTTTCGTGAAAGACGCCTGCCAGCTCGTTCTACCCGAGGCGCCGCCGGGTCGCGTGATTTCCGTCACGGTTTCGCCCGAACCGAACGACGGGCGCATGAAGCCGGGAGTCAACATCCGCACGACGACCATCATGGCGGATGGGAAGACGCTCGGATCGTTCCGCACCGGATCAATCATGCGCCTTCCTGCCTTCCCGTGGATATACGCAGGTTGCGCGCTCAACTCGGCCGTCCCTAAGTGGCAATGCGATGCGGCGTTCATGAGCGCGCGTCTCGAGATCGACCGAACGCCCGAGGGCGTCGACCGAGCCGTTTACGACACGCCCGTCGCCGTCATGCTCGGGATCCGGAAATATCCGCCGGGCGCGCTGAAGGGTTTTCGGGGTTACCTGCAAAACGCCGATATATTGCAGGCGGTCGAGCGCGAGCGCGCCAGCGTCGAGAATCAGGACTTCGCCGAGCTGGAGACAATCCTTTCCGGCGGCAGGGTCGAACGGCCCGGCAATCTCGGCTGGGCGCTGGCGCAGAACCCGAAGCGGCTCGAACCCTACGCCGAGCGGATGGCGCAGCGTTTCGTCGAACTGGAGTCCGCCGCCGTCGAGCCGCCGCCGGGAAGCAGGGACCGGCGCCTCCGCCGCAGCCCTGAGGCGCGGCCGCTCGCGGCGGCGCTCGCGGCGCTTTCCCCCGAAAGCTTCGCCGCCGTCGCCGAGCGCATGTTCGCGCTTGCGCAGCGCCCGCGCTTCTGGGCCGATCACGCGGCGCTCTATCTTCGCGCCGCGGACGCCGGGCCGCAGACGCTGGCCTTTTACAAGGCCGAATTTCTGGAGCGGCGGGTCGAAGAACCATATGACGGCCTCCCCGTTCTCGCCCTCTGCCGGATCGGCTCGGCCGACGCAGACCTCGTCTCCGAGATGAAGGCGCGATACCCGCTGGACGGCAAGAAGCGAAGACGCGGCCAGCGGCAGGAGGCGCTTTTTCTGACGCTCCTGAAATTCGGCGAGGCGGATTTTTTACGCGCCAACGACCTGACGGCCCCAGCACGGGACAAGACATGGCGCGAGGCCGTTCTCGCCGGCAAGGGCCGGACGGCGACCGGCCCGAACAATTGCATGACCGAGGCCTGGGCTGGCGACGGCAAACCGCCGAGGATCATGGCCGCGAGCCTCATTCGGACCCGCAACGGCTGGGAGGCCGCCGCGGAATAGCGCCCCGCGGCGGCGCTTCTCGACAGAAAGCCCCGCGCGTGGCAGAACCCCGGCCGACACCCCGAAAAAGCGGCCGGAAATGACAGACATCGCACAACTCGAACAGGATACGCTGCGCCAGATCAACGAGGCCGCCGACGAGGCCGCCCTCGAATCCGTGCGCCTCGCCGCGCTCGGCAAGAAGGGCGCAATCTCCGCGCTTCTCGCCACGCTGGGCAAAATGTCGCCCGAGGAGCGCAAGACCGAAGGCGCAAAGATCAACGCGCTGAAGGACAAGGCGACCGAGGCGCTCGCCGCAAGGCGCGAGGCGCTGGCGGAAGCGGCGCTGGAGGCGCGGCTGAAGGCCGAGACGCTCGACGTGACGCTCCCCGCGGCGGCCAGCCCGCAGGAGCGCGGCCGCATTCATCCGATTTCACAGGTGATGGACGAACTCTCCGTCATCTTCGCCGACATGGGCTTCGCCGTCGCCGAGGGGCCCGACATCGAGAGCGACGACTATAATTTCACCAGGCTGAACTTCCCCGAGGGCCATCCGGCCCGCGAGATGCAGGACACTTTCTTCCTCTCCCCCGAAGCGGGCGAAAAGAAGCTGTTGCGCACCCACACGAGCCCCGTGCAGGTGCGCACGATGCTCGGTCAGAAGCCGCCCATTCGCGTGATCTGCCCCGGTCGCGTCTATCGTTGCGACTTCGACCAGACCCATACGCCGATGTTCCATCAGATTGAGGGACTGGTCATCGACCAGTCGACGCATATGGGCCATTTGAAATGGGTGCTGGAGGAGTTTCTCAAGAGCTTCTTCGAGGTGAAGGGCGTCAAGCTGCGCATGCGCCCATCCTTCTTTCCCTTCACCGAACCGTCGATGGAAGTCGACGTCCAGTGCCGGCGTCAGGGCGGCGAAATCCGCTTCGGCGAGGGCGAGGACTGGATGGAGATTCTCGGCTGCGGCATGGTGCATCCCAATGTGCTGCGCAATTGCGGGCATGATCCGGACGTCTATCAGGGCTTCGCCTTCGGCGTCGGCATCGACCGCCTCGCCATGCTGAAATACGGCATGTCGGACCTGCGCGCCTTCTTCGACGCCGACACGCGCTGGCTGGAGCATTACGGATTCCGGCCGTTGGACTTCCCGACGCTTGCGGGCGGGTTGAGCAGCTAGGCGATACTATTGCATGGCAGAGTCTTAAGAGGCCGAAGATGAAGTATCACGGGTCTTTGGAAGAGTTGCAGGCTGCTATCGAAACCAACGGCACTCAAGGCACTTGGAAATCCGACGAGCAAAAGCATTGTTTTAGAGCAAGGACGGGCGAGATTCTGAACTGGTACCCCTCAACTGGCACACTCCAATTTCAGGGGCAAAGAAACCCAGATTTTGAGTCTCTGATAGAAGCGTCACTGGGCAAAGAGGTAGTTTTGAAAAAAACACCGGCACGCACGGGGGCCGCGCAGATCTTTATTGTCCATGGCCATGATCGGGAAGCACGAGACCAACTTGAGCTGGTTCTGATGCGGTTGGGCTTGCAGCCCTATATTCTCCAAAACTCGGATGGCGGGTCAAAGACTATCATCGAGGCCCTTGAGCAGAACATTTACAAGGAATCGGCATTCGGAATCGTTTTGATGACTCCGGACGATTTCGGTTATCCAAAAGGCAAAGACGCAGATAAACAACCACGCGCCCGTCAGAATGTCATTTTGGAAATGGGGATGGTTATGGCCGCTCTCGGACGCGACAAAATGGCGATATTAAAAAAAGGTGCACTTGAAATGCCGTCGGACGCCGACGGGATAATTCGCTTAGAGTTCAATGACCGCGTGCAAGAGATCGTTCCCAAGCTTGTCCAAAGACTCGGTGCAGCAGGAATCCAAGTCGACCCGAGCAAGATTGCAGCAGCGTCGGCGTAGTCGGAATACAAATGAAACTCACCCTCTCCTGGCTCAAAGAGCATCTCGATACATCCGCCACGCTCGCCGAGATCGTCGAGACGCTCACGCGCATCGGCCTCGAAGTCGAGCATGTGCACGATCCCGCCGCGCAGCTCAAAGACTTCAAGATCGCGCAGATCGTCGAAGCGACGCAGCACCCGAACGCCGATCGCCTTCGCGTCTGCAAGGTCGATACGGGCGCGGGCGACCTCGTGCAGGTCGTCTGTGGGGCGCCCAATGCGCGCACGGGTCTGAAAAGCGTGTTTTCCGCGCCGGGAACCTATATCCCCGGCAAGAAGATCACTCTCGGCAAGGGCGTCATCCGCGGCGTCGAGTCGCTGGGCATGATGTGCTCCTTCGAGGAGCTGGAGCTTGCGACGGAGAGCGACGGCATCATCGAGCTTCCCGAGGACGCGCCCGTCGGCGAGACTTACGCGCAATGGGCGGGCCTCGACGATCCGGTGATCGAGATCAATCTCACGCCGAACCGTCCCGACGCCGCTGGCGTCTATGGCGTCGCGCGCGATCTCGCCGCGGCGGGTCTCGGCGTGCTGAAGCAGAGGGACATTCTTCCCGTCGAGGGCAAATTCCCCTGCCCTGTCGGCGTGACGCTCGATTTCGCGGCGGACGATAAACATCTCGCGCCCTTCTTCGGCCTGCGTCTCGTGCGCGGCGTCAAGAACGGCCCGAGCCCCGCCTGGCTGCAACGCCGCCTGCGCGAGATCGGCCTACGCCCCATCAACGCGCTCGTCGACATCACCAATTTCCTCACTTTCGACCGCGCGCGTCCGCTGCATGTGTTCGACGCCAAGAAAGTGAAGGGCAATCTCGTCGTTCGCCGCGCGAAGAAGGGCGAAACGCTGCTCGCGCTCGACGGCAAGACGCATGAACTCGACGAAACAATGGTCGTCATCTGCGACGACAATGGCGTCGAATCCATCGCGGGCGTGATGGGCGGCGAGGTCTCGGGCTGTAACGACGACACGACCGACGTGCTGATCGAAACGGCGCTTTGGGACCCGCAGAACATCGCGCATACGGGCCGCAAGCTCGGGATCGTCACCGACGCGCGCTATCGCTTCGAACGCGGCGTCGATCCGGCCTTCGCGCTTCCGGGCGTCGAATTCGCGACGCAGCTCGTGCTCGACATGTGCGGCGGCGAGCCGTCGGAACTCGTCATCGCCGGCGCCGTGCCGCGCGAAGCGCGCGTCGTGCAGTTTCCGTGGAGCGAGACGCAACGGCTTGCTGGCGTCGACGTGACGCAGGCCGACGCGACCGCGATCCTCGAACGCCTGGGCTTCACGGTCGAAAAGACCGGAACCGAGGGCGCGAAAGTCACCGCGCCCACGTGGCGGCCCGACATCGAGGGCAAGGCCGACATCGTCGAGGAGATCGTCCGCATTCTCGGCGTCGACAATGTGCCATCGACGCCGCTCCCGCGCGCGGAAGGCGTCGCGCCCGCGGTTCTGACGCTGATGCAAAAGCGCGCCCGGAGCGCCCGTCGCGCGCTCGCCGCGCAGGGCCTTGTCGAGGCCGTCACCTGGTCGTTCATCTCGAGTGAGCAGGCCGAGGCCTTCGGCGGCGGTTCGGCGGGACTGAAGCTCGCGAACCCCATCGCGAGCGACCTCTCCGACATGCGCCCGAGCCTGCTGCCGGGCCTCGTCGCCGCCGCCAATCGCAACGCCGCGCGCGGGCTCGGCGACCAGAACCTCTTCGAAGTCGGTCAGATTTTCGTCGATGCGAGCGAGAAAGGCCAGCGACTCGCCGCCGCCGGCATTCGCCGCGGGCTTTCCGGCGCCGGCCGTCACTGGTCGGGCGCGGCCCAGCGCGCTGGCGCTTTCGACGCCAAGGCTGACGTCATCGCGCTGCTGCAAACGCTCGGCGTGGTAACCGGCGGCTTGCAGGTCGTTCCCGGAGGTCCGGCCTGGTTTCATCCCGGCCGCTCGGCGACGCTGCAATTCGGGCCCAAGGCCGTCATCGGCTACTTCGGCGAATTGCACCCGCGCGCGTTGAAGGCGCTCGATGTCGAGGGGCCGATCGCGGCCTTCGAGATCATTCTCGACATGCTGCCCGCCCCCAAGACGAAGCCCACGAAGATCAAGCCGAAGCTCGAGCTCTCCGACCTTCAGCCGCTCTCGCGCGACTTCGCCTTCATCGTCGATCGCGCGGCTCCGGCCGGCGATCTCGTCAAGGCCGTCGCGGGCGCCGACAAGGCGCTCATCACCAGCGTCAGCGTCTTCGACATTTACGAAGGCGTCGGCGTGCCGGAGGGCAAGAAATCGGTCGGCGTCGCCGTGACGCTTCAGCCCCGCGAGAAGACGCTGACCGACGCGGAGATCGAGGCCGTGGCGCAGAAGATCGTCGCCGAGGCTGGCAGGAAGACCGGCGCGACGCTGAGGTGAGGACATGCGCAGGCTTCTTCCGCTCCTCGCCGCCTTTCTCCTAACAGCGCCCGCGGGCGCGGCGCCGCGGACGATAGACGATTGCGAGGCGATCAAGGAGGCGGACGCCTACAACCTGTGTCTCGCCTCTTTCGGCCCGACGCGCGGCCAGCGCGGCAAAACCTATCCGGGCGTCGCCAGCGAGGGCCAGACGGGCAAACGCAAAGCCGCCTCGGCCCATCGCGGCGGAGGTTTCGGCTATCGGTCCGCCGTCTCATACGGCCGCGGCGGCCGCGTGCGCATGGAGTTTACGCCGGGCCGGCGGTGAGTTCGGCATAAACCCGGAATTTACCTCTTGGCAAACTGTTCCGAGCCAATTAAATAAGCCACTTCGGGGCTGGCCAAACTGATCCGCAGCCCCGTTTTCAGATTTGAGCTTCCGCCCGAACCTAATGCGCTGTCAAGGGCTTAGCGGGAAGGCGGTGGATAGGCCGGCGGACCCGGGGATTCCCCTCGTGTCCCGTCCGGCCATGTCCTGTCCGAGACTGCCGGCGCACGCGAGGGGTTTCACAGCCCTGTAGCGGCTCAATCGGCCCGAAGGCGGCGGAGAAATCCGTCGTTCGAAGGGCGGCCTGCACAGACGGGGAAACCGTAATTTTTAGGGCCGCGCGCGGGTTTCCCGCAAGCGTCCTTCGAATTTGGTTCGCGCCCCTTCAACCAAGGCGGCGATCGTCTTGGGGACAGGATCTACGGCGCCGCTTGCCCCGCTCCCGCGGAAAGCAGGCGGCATGTCGCAACCGGCGGGATTTCCCGCCCGTTAGAGAGAGCAACCGTGGACAGAGCGGAGAAAAAGGAAGCGGTCGCGGCGTTGCGCGAAGTCTTTACGAAGACAGGCGTTGTCGTCGTCGCCCACTACTCCGGCCTGACCGTGGCCCAGTTGCAGAACCTGCGCAAGCAGGCGCGCGACGCGGGCGCGACGGTCCAGGTCGCCAAGAACCGCCTTGCCAAGATCGCTCTTGATGGCGCCGACGTCGCCTCCATCGCGCCCCTTCTGAAGGGGCCGACCCTGATCGCCTATTCGGACGATCCGGTGGCGGCGCCGAAAGTCGCCGTGGCTTTCGCCAAGGACCATGACAAATTCGTCATCCTCGGCGGCGCCATGGGCAAGACTGCCCTGAACCCGGACAGCGTGAAGTCGCTCGCGACCATGCCGTCCCTCGACGAACTGCGCGCAAAGCTCGTGGGCCTCGTACAGGCGCCCGCGACGAAGATCGCGCAGCTCTCCACCGCGCCGGCCGCCAAGCTCGCGCGCGTGTTCGGGGCTTACGCCAAACAAGATGCGGCCTGACCAGGCGCGCCTACACAGACAGAACCAAATTCAAAGGACGTAACAAATGGCTAATCTCGAAAAGATCGTCGAAGACCTCTCGGCTCTCACCGTGCTCGAGGCGGCTGAACTCGCCAAGATGCTCGAAGAGAAGTGGGGCGTCTCCGCCGCCGCCGCGGTGGCTGTCGCCGCCGCTCCGGGCGCTGGCGGCGCCGCTGCTCCGGCCGCCGAAGAGAAGACCGAGTTCAACGTGATCCTGGCTTCGGCCGGCGACAAGAAGATCGAGGTCATCAAGGAGGTCCGCGCGATCACCGGCCTCGGCCTGAAGGAAGCCAAGGACCTGGTCGAAGGCGCCCCGAAGCCGCTGAAGGAAGGCGCTTCGAAGGAAGAGGCCGAGAAGATCAAGGCGACCCTCGAGAAGGTCGGCGCCAAGATCGAGCTCAAGTAATTCCGCCGGCCGCCTTTCTGGCGGCCGCGTGACGAGAATCGCGGTCCCGGCTCACGCCGGGGCCGCGCGCGGTTGAAGGGAGGCGCGACGGCGATGCCGCCGGATCGGCGCCTGACAGGGCGAGAGACGGCTCGCAGCGAGCCGACCGGCCCTTACGAGAAGAGGCTCGAAAAGCGACATGGCTCAGACGTCGGCCCGCAAGTTCACCGGTCGCAAACGCACCCGCAAGTTCTTCGGACATATTCGCGAAGCTGCGGCGATGCCCAATCTGATCGAGGTGCAGAAGGCCTCTTACGATCAATTTCTTCTTGTCGACGAGCCCAAGGGCGGACGCCCCGACGAAGGGCTCCAGTCCGTTTTCAAGTCCGTTTTCCCGATCTCCGACTTCTCGCAGGTCGCGCTGCTGGAATTCGTCCGCTACGAATTCGAGCAACCGAAATATGACGTTGACGAATGCCGCCAGCGCGGCATGACCTTCGCCGCGCCGCTGAAGGTGACGCTGCGCCTCATCGTGTTCGACGTCGATCCCGACACGCAGGCGAAGTCGGTAAAGGACATCAAGGAGCAGGACGTCTACATGGGCGACATGCCCTTCATGACGTCGAACGGCACCTTTATCGTCAACGGCACCGAGCGCGTCATCGTCTCGCAGATGCATCGCTCGCCGGGCGTGTTCTTCGATCACGACAAGGGCAAGAGCCATTCCTCCGGCAAGCTGCTCTTCGCCGCCCGCATCATTCCCTATCGCGGCTCCTGGCTCGACATCGAGTTCGACGCCAAGGACATCGTCTATGCGCGCATCGACCGCCGCCGCAAGATTCCGGTGACGTCGCTGCTCTTCGCGCTCGGCCTCGACGGCGAAGAAATCCTCACGACCTTTTACAAGACCATCACCTACACGGCCGACGGCGAGAACTGGCGCATGCCCTTCGACGCCGAGCGCCTTAAGGGCTTGAAGGCGGTCGCCGACATGATCGACGCCGATACGGGCGACGTCATCCTCGAAGCGGGCAAGAAGCTCGCCGTGCGCGCCGCGCGCCAACTCGCCGATAAGGGCGTGAAGGCGATCCGCGTCTCTGCGGAAGACCTCTACGGTCAGTATCTCGCGCAGGACCTCTATGACCCCAAAACCGGCGAAATCTTCGCCGAGGCGGGCGACGAGATCACCGCGAAGACGCTGCCGCTGCTGCTGGAAAAGGGCTTCGACGAGCTGCCGATCCTCGACATCGACCACATCAACGTCGGCCCCTATATCCGCAACACGCTCGCGGTGGACAAGAACTCGAACCGCGAGGAAGCGCTGTTCGACATCTATCGCGTGATGCGTCCGGGCGAGCCGCCGACGATGGACACGGCGGAAGCCATGTTCCATTCGCTGTTCTTCGACGCCGAACGCTATGACCTCTCGGCCGTCGGCCGCGTGAAGATGAACATGCGCCTCGATCTCGACGCGCCCGACACCACGCGCACGCTGCGCCGCGAGGATATTCTCGCGGTCGTGAAGGCGCTCGTCGATCTGCGCGATGGCCGCGGCGAAATCGACGACATCGACCATCTCGGCAACCGCCGCGTCCGCTCGGTCGGCGAGCTGATGGAAAATCAGTATCGCCTCGGCCTGTTGCGCATGGAGCGCGCCATCAAGGAGCGCATGTCCTCGGTCGACATCGACACGGTCATGCCGCAGGACCTCATCAACGCGAAACCCGCCGCCGCGGCGGTGCGGGAGTTCTTCGGCTCGTCGCAGCTCTCGCAGTTCATGGACCAGACCAATCCGCTGTCCGAGATCACGCACAAGCGTCGTCTCTCGGCGCTGGGTCCGGGCGGTCTGACGCGCGAGCGCGCCGGCTTCGAGGTGCGCGACGTGCACCCGACGCATTATGGCCGCATCTGCCCGATCGAGACGCCGGAAGGTCCGAACATCGGCCTGATCAACTCGCTCGCGACCTTCGCGCGCGTCAATAAATACGGCTTCATCGAAGCGCCCTACCGCCGCGTCCGCGACGGCAAGGTGACGAATGAAGTCGCCTATCTCTCCGCGATGGAAGAGGCGAAGTACCACGTCGCCCAGGCCAATGCGCCCATCGACGCCGACGGCAATCTGACGGAAGACCTCGTGCTCTGCCGTCACGCCGGCGACGTCATGCTTGTCCCGCGCGAAAAAGTCGACGCGATGGACGTGTCGCCCAAGCAGCTCGTCTCGGTCGCCGCGGCGCTCATCCCGTTCCTCGAGAACGACGACGCCAACCGCGCGCTCATGGGCTCGAACATGCAGCGTCAGGCCGTGCCGCTGGTGAAGGCGGACGCGCCGCTCGTCGGCACGGGCATGGAGGCTGTCGTCGCCGCCGACTCCGGCGCCGCCATCTCGGCGCGCCGCACCGGCGTCGTCGACCAGATCGACGCGACCCGTATCGTCATCCGCGCGACGGAAGAGCTCGATCCGGCCAAGCCCGGCGTCGACATCTACCGACTGATGAAGTTCCAGCGCTCGAACCAGTCGACCTGCATCAACCAGAAGCCGCTCGTTCGCGTCGGCGACATCGTCAAGAAGGGCGACATCATCGCCGACGGCCCGTCGACGGACCTCGGCGATCTGGCGCTCGGCCGCAACGTGCTCGTCGCCTTCATGCCCTGGAACGGCTACAACTTCGAGGACTCGATCCTTCTCAACGAGCGCATCGTGAAGGAGGACGTGTTCACGTCGATCCATATCGACGAATTCGAGGTGATGGCGCGCGACACGAAGCTCGGCCCTGAAGAAATCACGCGCGATATTCCGAACGTCTCGGAAGAGACGCTGAAGAATCTCGACGAGGCGGGCATCGTCTACATCGGCGCCGAGGTGCAGGCGGGCGACATTCTCGTCGGCAAGATCACGCCGAAGGGCGAAAGCCCGATGACGCCGGAAGAAAAGCTTCTGCGCGCCATCTTCGGCGAGAAGGCCTCCGACGTGCGCGACACGTCGCTGCGCGTGCCGCCGGGCGTTCAGGGCACGATCGTCGAAGTGCGCGTCTTCAACCGCCACGGCGTGGAGAAGGACGAGCGCGCGCAGGCGATCGAGCGCGAGGAGATCGAGCGTCTCGCCAAGGACCGCGACGACGAACTCGCGATCCTCGACCGCAACGTCTATGCGCGTCTCTCCGAGACCCTCATCGGCAAGAAGGCCATCGCCGGCCCCAAGAGCTTCAAGAAGGAGCAGGTGCTGACGCAGGCGATCCTCGACGAATATCCCCGCTCGCAGTGGTGGACCTTCGTCATCGAGGACGACGCGCTGATGTCCTCGATCGAGGCCGTGCGCAAGCAGTACGACGAGTCGAAGAAGGGGCTGGAAAACCGCTTCCTCGACAAGGTCGAGAAGCTGCAGCGCGGCGACGAGCTGCCGCCCGGCGTGATGAAGATGGTCAAGGTCTTCGTCGCGGTGAAGCGCAAGATTCAGCCCGGCGACAAGATGGCCGGCCGTCACGGCAACAAGGGCGTCGTCTCACGCATCGTTCCGCAGGAGGACATGCCCTTCCTCGAGGACGGCACGCCGGTCGACATCGTGCTGAACCCGCTCGGCGTGCCGAGCCGCATGAACGTCGGCCAGATTCTCGAGACGCATCTTGGCTGGGCCTGCGCGGGCCTCGGCAAGCAGGTCGGAAAGGCTGTCGACGCCTATATGAAGTCAAGGGACACGACGCCGATCCGCGCCGCGTTGAAGGACGTCTACGGGCCCGACGAAGAGATCGACAATCTCGACGAAACGACGCTCGTGGAGATCGGCAAGGATCTCAAGCGCGGCGTTCCGATCGCCACGCCGGTCTTCGACGGCGCGCGCGAGAAGGACATTGTCGACATGCTGACCAAGGCGGGGCTCTCCTCGTCGGGTCAGGTGACGCTGTTCGACGGCCGCACGGGCGAGGCCTTCGACCGCAAGGTCACGGTGGGCTACATCTACATGCTGAAGCTCCACCACCTCGTCGACGACAAGATCCACGCCCGCTCGATCGGCCCCTACTCGCTCGTCACCCAGCAGCCGCTGGGCGGCAAGGCGCAGTTCGGCGGCCAGCGTTTCGGCGAAATGGAGGTCTGGGCGCTGGAAGCCTATGGCGCCGCCTACACGCTGCAGGAAATGCTGACCGTGAAGTCGGACGACGTCGCGGGCCGCACCAAGGTCTACGAGTCGATCGTGCGCGGCGACGACACCTTCGAGTCCGGCATTCCGGAGAGCTTCAACGTTCTCATCAAGGAAATGCGGTCCCTGGCGCTCAATGTGGAGCTGACCAACGCCGAACCGCCGGAAGGCCACGAGGAGATAGAGCCGTCGGCGCCGACCGCCGAGGCGGCGGAGTAGCGCCCCACTCCGCTCGACGCGATCGTCGAGCCTTCCCCTCCCGCAAGCGGGAGGGGGCCAAGCGGGAAAGAATTTTCGACCGGCGGGCGACGCAACGAGCGCGCCCCTCCGTGTCCAGGAGAAGACCATGAATCAGCAAGAGGTCATGAATCTCTTCAATCCGGTCGTGGCGACGCAGGCCTTCGACCAGATCCAGATTTCGATCGCGAGCCCGGAGAAAATCCTCTCCTGGTCCTACGGCGAAATCAAGAAGCCCGAAACGATCAACTACCGCACGTTCAAGCCGGAGCGCGACGGCCTGTTCTGCGCGCGCATCTTCGGTCCGATCAAGGACTACGAATGCTTGTGCGGCAAATACAAGCGCATGAAATACAAGGGCGTCATCTGCGAGAAGTGCGGCGTCGAAGTCACGCTGGCGCGCGTCCGCCGCGACCGCATGGGCCATATCTCGCTCGCGGCGCCCGTCGCGCATATCTGGTTTCTGAAGTCGCTGCCCTCGCGCATCGGCCTTCTGCTCGACATGACGCTGAAGGACCTAGAGCGCATCCTCTACTTCGAGTCCTATATCGTCATCGATCCGGGTCTGACGCCGCTCAAGGAGCGCCAGCTCCTGTCGGAGGAGGAATATCTCCACGCGCAGGACGAATATGGCCAGGACACCTTCACGGCCATGATCGGCGCCGAGGCGATCCGCCGCCTGCTCGAGTCCATGGACCTCGAGGGCATCGCCGCCTCGCTTCGCCAGGAGATCGCCGAGGCCAAGACGGAGCTCAAGCCCAAGAAGCTCGCCAAGCGCCTGAAGATCATCGAGGCCTTCATCCAGTCCGGCAACAAGCCGGAATGGATGATCCTGAAGGAGGTTCCGGTCATTCCGCCGGACCTGCGTCCGCTCGTGCCGCTCGACGGCGGCCGTTTCGCGACGTCCGACCTCAACGACCTCTACCGCCGCGTCATCAACCGCAACAATCGTCTCAAGCGGCTCATCGAACTGCGCGCGCCGGACATCATCATCCGCAACGAGAAGCGCATGCTTCAGGAGGCCGTCGACGCGCTGTTCGACAATGGCCGCCGCGGCCGCGTCATCACCGGCGCCAACAAGCGTCCGCTGAAGTCGCTCGCCGACATGCTGAAGGGCAAGCAGGGGCGCTTCCGCCAGAACCTGCTCGGCAAGCGCGTCGACTACTCCGGTCGTTCGGTCATCGTCGTCGGCCCGGAACTCAAGCTGCATCAGTGCGGCCTGCCGAAGAAGATGGCGCTGGAGCTGTTCAAGCCCTTCATCTATTCGCGCCTCGACGCGAAGGGCTATTCCGCGACCGTGAAGCAGGCGAAGAAGCTCGTCGAAAAGGAAAAGCCCGAGGTCTGGGACATCCTCGACGAGGTCATTCGCGAGCATCCGGTGCTGCTGAACCGCGCGCCGACGCTCCACCGTCTCGGCATTCAGGCCTTCGAGCCGGTGCTGATCGAGGGCAAGGCGATCCAGTTGCATCCGCTCGTCTGCGCGGCCTTCAACGCCGACTTCGACGGCGACCAGATGGCCGTGCACGTCCCGTTGTCGCTCGAAGCGCAGTTAGAGGCGCGCGTGCTGATGATGTCGACAAACAACATCCTGCATCCGGCCAATGGTCAGCCGATCATCGTGCCGTCGCAGGACATCGTTCTCGGCCTTTATTATCTCACCCTCGAGCGCGACGGCGAGCCCGGCCAGGGCATGTGCTTCGCCAATCAGGGCGAGATCGAGCATGCGCTCGCCGCCAAGGCGATCACGCTACACACCAAGATCAAGGGCCGCGGCTGGACCTGGGACGAGAACGGCAATCGCGTGTCGAAGATCTTCGACACCACGCCGGGCCGCATGGTGCTCGGACAATTGCTGCCCAAACACGTGAAGATTCCCTTCGACGTCGTCAACAAGCTGATGACCAAGAAGGAAATCTCCAACATGATCGACACCGTCTACCGCAACTGCGGTCAGAAGGAGACGGTCATCTTCTGCGACCGCATCATGGCGCTCGGCTTCCGCGAGGCCTTCAAGGCCGGCATCTCCTTCGGCAAGGACGACATGGTCGTGCCGGAAACGAAGGAGCGGATCGTCTCCGAGACGCGCGCCGCCGCGAAGGAATATGAGCAGCAGTACAACGACGGCCTCATCACCCAGGGTGAAAAATACAACAAGGTCGTCGACGCCTGGATGAAGTGCACGGACAAGCTCGCCGAGGAGATGATGATCCGCATCTCGTCGGTGAAGAAGGACGAGCACGGCCGCGACATGCCGATCAACTCGATCTACATGATGTCGCATTCCGGCGCTCGCGGTTCGCCGCAGCAGATGAAGCAGCTCGCCGCAATGCGCGGTCTGATGGCCAAGCCCTCAGGCGAGATCATCGAGAGCCCGATCATCTCGAACTTCAAGGAAGGCCTGACGGTTCTCGAATACTTCAACTCCACCCACGGCGCCCGCAAGGGCCTCGCGGACACGGCGTTGAAGACCGCGAACTCCGGCTACCTTACCCGCCGTCTCGTCGACGTCGCGCAGGATTCGATCATCTCGTCGACGGATTGCGGTTCCCAGAACGGCATCCGCATGCGCGCGATCATCGACGCCGGCCAGATCGTCGCCTCCCTCGCCTCGCGCATTCTCGGCCGCACCGCGGCCGAGGATCTCAAGGCGCAGGATGGCGGCGTGATCGTTCCGGCGGGCGAGATGATCCAGGAGTGGCACATCGAGCCGATCAACGCCGCCGGCATCCAGGAGGTGAAGATCCGCTCGGTCCTCACCTGCGAGGCCAAGAACGGCGTCTGCGCCAAGTGCTATGGCCGCGACCTCGCGCGCGGCACGCCCGTCAACATGGGCGAGGCCGTCGGCGTCATCGCGGCGCAGTCGATCGGGGAGCCCGGCACTCAGCTCACCATGCGCACGTTCCACATTGGCGGCGCCGCGCAGCTTGCGGACCAGTCGTTCATCGAGTCCAACTTCGAGGGCACGGTGCATGTGCGCAACCGCCATGTCGCCCGCAACTCGGATGGCGACCTGATCGTCATGGCGCGCAACGTCGCCATCGTGATCCTCGGCCCTGACGGAGCCGAGCGCGCGGTCAACCGTATCCAGTACGGCGCCCGCCTGAAGGTCGATGAAGGCGACAAGGTCAAGCGCGGCCAGCGCATCGCCGAGTGGGACCCCTATACGCGTCCCATCATCAGCGAGATCGACGGCGTCATCGGCTTCGAGGATCTGGTCGAGGGCCAGTCGATGTCGGAGACGGTTGACGAGTCGACCGGCATCGCCAAGCGCATGGTCATGGACTACCGCCTCAACCTGCGCTCGGCGAGCCTAAAGCCCTCGATCGTCATCAAGGGGCCGGACGGCAAGGTCGGGAAACTCGCCCGCGGCGGCGACGCGCGTTACCTGCTGCCCGTCGACTCGATCATCGCGGTCGAGCCCGGCGGAACCGTGAAGGCGGGCGACATCGTCGCGCGTATTTCGGTGGAGAGCGCCAAGACCCGCGACATCACCGGCGGTCTGCCGCGCGTCGCGGAACTGTTCGAGGCGCGCCGTCCGAAGGATCACGCGATCATCGCGGAGATCTCCGGCACGGTGCAGTTCGGGCGCGACTACAAGAACAAGCAGCGCATCACCATCGTTCCTGCCGAGGAAGGCGCCGAGCCCGTCGAATATCTGATCCCGAAGGGCAAGCACATTCACCTTCAGGACGGCGACGTCGTCGAAAAGGGCGACTATATCGTCGACGGCAACCCGGCGCCGCACGACATTCTGGCGATCAAGGGCGTGGAGGAGCTTGCGGCCTACCTCGTCAACGAGATCCAGGAGGTCTACCGACTGCAGGGCGTCAACATCAACGACAAGCACATCGAAGTGATCGTGCGTCAGATGTTGCAGAAGGTCGATATCGTCGATCCGGGCGACACCGGCTTCCTCGAGGGCGAGCAGGTGGATCACGTCGAACTCGACGAAGCGAACGCCAAGGCGATCGAGAACGGCGGCAAGCCCGCCTCCGGCACGCCGGTGCTGCTCGGCATCACCAAGGCGTCGCTGCAGACGCGTTCGTTCTTCTCCGCCGCCTCCTTCCAGGAGACCACCCGCGTCCTCACCGAGGCTGCGGTCAACGGCAAGATCGATCCGCTGGTCGGCCTCAAGGAGAACGTCATCGTCGGCCGCCTCATCCCGGCTGGCACGGGCGCGGCGATGGCCAAGTTTCGCGGCATCGCCACGGGTCGCGACGATCTCATCATCGAGCAGCGCGCCGAGGCCGCCGAGCCGGCTCCTGCCCTGCCCCCGGCGGAATAATCCGCCGCGCATCGCGAGAATCGAAAGGGCCGCCCTTATCGGGGCGGCCTTTTTTCACGGTATGAAGCCTGAGATGAAAGACCTCCCCGCTCGCGCCGCGCGCGCGCTGATCCTCGTCTACCGCGTCACCTTCTCGGCCTTCGCGGGGCGAACCTGCCGCTATGCGCCGACCTGCTCGGAATACACGGATGAAGCCATCGCAAGACATGGCTTGTGGGCGGGCGGCTGGATGGGCTTCGCCCGCATCTGCCGTTGCAGGCCGGGCGCGGGCGAGGGTTTCGATCCGGTGCCGGAGGAGTTGCGCGCGGACGCGAGCGCGCTCACGCCCTGGCGCTATGCCCACTGGCGCGGACCCTTCCGCTGCGAGGAAGTTGAAGCCGACAAGGGCTGACCCGGGTCATTGTGAAGCGGCGAAGCCGATTATGAACAGCGGCGGCAAAGTGTACCACTGAACCGGCTTTGGGGGCTGCTGTGACGGCGGCGCAAAAGTGTACCGGTCCTGATAGGCCGAACTCGATGTCATCGACTGGCATGGAGAGGCCGAAAGGATGTTCACAGTGGAACTCTATGCCCGGGTGAGACGCGCGGTGATGGCGGAAGGGCTGAGCCGGCGGGAAGCGGCCAGGCGCTTCGGCGTGCACCGCAATACGATCACGAAGATGCTTCAATATTCGGTTCCGCCGGGGTATCGGCGTCGGGAGCGGCCGATCTCGAAGAAGCTGGGGCCGTATATGGCCTGGATCGACAAGGTCCTGGCGGATGATCGGCTTGTTCACGCCAAGCAGCGTCATACGGCACAGCGGATATTCGAACGGCTGCGGGACGAAGAAGGGTTTTCCGGCGGTTACACGATCGTCCGGGAATATGTCGCGCAGGCGCAGTTGCGGTCGCGCGAGATGTTTATTCCACTCAGCCATCGACCGGGGAATGCGCAGGCGGATTTTGGCGAGGCGGACGCCTATATCGCCGGCAGGAAGGTCCGCTTTCATTATTTTTGCATGGACCTGCCGCATTCGGACGGCTGCTTCGTCAAGGCCTATCCGGCGGAGACGGCGGAAGCCTTCTGCGACGGCCATGTCGCGGCCTTCGCCTTCTTTGGCGGCGTCCCCCAGTCCATTCTTTACGACAATACGCGTCTCGCGGTCGCCAGGATCGTGAAGGGTGGAGAGCGTCTGCGTTCGCAAATGTTTGCGGAACTCCAGAGCCATTACCTTTTTGCTGATCGCTTTGGCCGGCCCGGCAAGGGGAATGACAAGGGCAAGGTCGAGGGGCTTGTCGGCTATGTCCGGCGCAACTTCATGACGCCACTGCCCGTGGCGGAGAGTTTCGAGGCGCTGAACGCGAGGTTCCTGGACGCCTGCACGAAACGACGGCGGGCGATCCTGCGCGGCCAGTCGACGCCGATCGGCGAACGCATGCAGGCGGATATGGCGGCATTCCTGCCGGCGCCGCCGGCTCCCTATGACGCCTGTCACAAGGTCGCGACGCGCGTGTCGTCGATGGCGCTGGTGCGCTACCGCAACAACGATTACTCGGTCCCGACGCGCTTCGGCCATCGGGAGGCGCTGGCCAAGGGCTATGTCGATCGGGTCGAGATTGTCTGCGGCGGGGAGACCATCGCCGTGCATGCGCGCAGCTACGGCAAGGCCGAGTTCATCTACAACCCGCTGCATTATCTCGCCCTGCTCGAACACAAGAGCCGCGCGCTCGATCAGGCCGCGCCGCTCGACGACTGGCGGCTTGCCGACTGCGTGCATCGTCTGCGGCGGCTGATGGAGGCGCGCATGGGGAATAGCGGGCGCCGCGAGTTCATCCAGGTGCTGCGGCTGATGGAGGACTTTCATCAGCATCAGGTCGAACAGGCGGTCGCGGAGGCGCTGCGTCTTGGCGCGATCAGCTTTGACGCAGTGAAGATGCTGCTGCTGGCCAGGCTGGAGAACCGGCCCGCGCGGCTCGATCTGACATTCTACCCCTACCTGCCGGCGGCTACGGTCGGCGCGACGGATCCGCGCGCCTATCTCGGGCTCGTCGCCGGCGCGAGCGTCATCGCGGGCGTCATGGACTCGAACGCGGGGGGGCCGGCATGACCATCTCGCATGAGCCAGGTTCGCAGACGATCGTCGCGCCGCAGGTGCTGCTGGGTAATCATCTCAAGGCGCTGAAGCTTCCCACCTTCGCGCGCGAATATGAGAAGGTGGCGCTGGAGTCGGCGCAGGACCGCGCCGATTACCCGCGCTATCTGCTACGCCTGTGCGAACTGGAGCGCATTGATCGCGAGCGGCGCAATGTCGAGCGCCGCATCCGGCTGGCGCGCTTTACGCAGGTCAAAAGCCTCGACACATTTGACTTTACCGCCCAGCCTTCACTCAACAAGCCGCTCGTGCTGGAGCTGGCGCGGTGCGAATGGATCGAGAAGCGACAGAACTGCATCGCCCTTGGGCCAAGCGGAACGGGGAAGACCCACGTCGCGCTCGCCCTGGGGCTCGCCGCCTGCCAGAAGGGGTTCAGCGTCGCGTTCACGACCGCCGCGGCTCTTGTGCATGAACTGATGGAGGCTCGCGACGAGCGCCGCCTGCGCGCGCTGCAAAAGCATCTCAACACCGTCAAACTGCTGATCGTCGACGAACTGGGCTATGTGCCGTTCACGGCGGTCGGCTCAGAGCTGCTCTTCGAGGTCTTCAGCCAGCGCTATGAACGCGGTGCGACGCTGGTGACCAGCAATCTGCCCTTTGATGAATGGACGTCGGTGTTTGGCTCCGAGCGTCTCACCGGCGCATTGCTCGACCGGCTCACCCATCATGTCCACATTCTGGAAATGAACGGCGAGAGCTATCGGCTGGCGACCGCAAAGAAAGCGCAACGGCGAAACCGCGATCTCCCCGACGCGCCCGCAATCGACAAAGGAGGCGCCGACACGACGAACTGATCGCCGTCGCGCGCGTTGAACCGCGCTGCGCTACGCTCCGCGCGCCTCAACGCCCGCGTCAACTAAACTACAAGGGCCGTGCGGCCCTTTTCTCGAAACCAGACCGGTACACTTTTACCCCGCCTTCATGCACATTTTGTCCCCGCCATTGACAGCTGCACATGGCAGTCGACACATTGGGCCATTTGCTGGCGTTGCATGTCACGCCGGCGAATGTCGATGACCGCGCCGAGGTCGGCAAGCTCATCGCAGCCGTGCAGGATGTGACAGGCGAAAGCGTCGAACTCGTTTATGTCGATCAGGGCTACACCGGCGAAAAGGCGTCCGAGGCGGCGAAGGCGCAAGGCGCCGAACTGTGCGTCGTCAAACTTGCCGAAGCGAAGAAGGGCTTCGTGCTGTTGCCCAAGCGATGGGTGGTCGAGCGTTCATTCGCCTGGGCGACGCGATGCAGGCGGCTCGTCAAAGACTACGAGCGCTATGCTCAGACCCTCGCAGGACTCCACGTCGTCGCCTTCGCATGTCTCATGCTCAAGCGCGCAGCAGATTTCATGATCCAAGGTGCATAACACCCTCTAGCTCCGTCCCCGTTTGGTGAGGTGGTGATAGTCTACGTGATGCGGACGTGTACGAAGGACATGTACGAAGCCTGCGAGGTGCGTATGCCGGATATGCCGCCATCCCGTTAAGATCTGATGCTCTGAAGCTCACGACCCTGCAAAATAAAATAACCCGGATCGCGGTTTTTTCGTTCCGCCCAGGTCACTGGGGGCTTGCGCCGCCATTCCCCGCCGCCATTCCCCTGGACCTGCGCGATCTGCGCCGCCCACCATGTCATGTTGCTGCGGCGCATGATCGCGCGGCCGGCATTACACGGTGGCGACGCAGCATTCTTCTGGGTCTCTGGTTAACGATAAATCCCCTATGAGCCTTGTTTCCGGTTAGGAGCTTGTTAACCTTTCCTTCTCCGAACAAGACGACCCTGAGGCCATGTGCTCCAAATCGTAACGTCGCCGACTTAAGCAACGAGGGGCCTAATGAACCGGCCGAGATTAGACGAAAGCGGACTCGACGAGGAGAGCGAGATCGTTCCGTCCTCTGAAGAAAGCAAGGTCGAAGCCGCCTTGGTATTGATTTCAGAAGCGGCGGCAGCCATTAGGCAACTTGAGGAGCAGGCTGTTGACGCGGTGGCGCGTGCTCACAGCATTGCCGAAGCCGCTAACGCGCGCGCCGAACGTGCCGATAGGTCGCAGCGAAAGGCTGAGGCCGAGGTCGCTGAATTCAATGCAACGGTTGCGGCGGTGCGCGGCGAGCTTGACACGCTGCGCACGCAGATTGCAGCGGCGCAAAATCGCGCAGAGGACGCGGAGTGGCGGGCGGACGAAGCCGAGCGACGGGCCGATGAGGCCGAGCGCCGGGCCGATGAGGCCAATGCCTCGATCGACCGGATCGTCGACGCGATCCACGCCCAGCTTCCCACTATCGTTAAAGCCCCCAAAATAAAGCAAAACTGAGCCGTAATGTGTAAAGCATTCTGCTGAGGCTGGGCCAGCCATTGGCGCGCATCGACAAGGTCAAGGGCGGCCCGCGCGATGGGCAATGGTTCTGGGCGATACAGGTCGAAGCCTTTACATGCGAGGACGCGGGCCGCAGTTGAACGGCGAGAGGCATGGCCGCCATCTAATCTAAAAAAGCAAACCCCATGCCCGTCACCGCGGCGCGGGCCGGTCATTTTTCCGGCGTCGGTGGAAACATGCGACGCCTTCGCGCGCGTAGCTTCTCGACGCGGTCCGGCGACAGTTTTTGTCCGATCCAAGCTTCGTAAGTTGCGAGGATTTCTTCAATCGGCGGCGGCGGCGGGGCGTCGAGATCCGGATGGTGACGCCGCCGGGATTTGAGCTGCTTCGTCATTTGGCTCGCTACCATTACCCCCGGGAACCCCGTCCCTTTTTAAGCGCGATTCGGAGATCATAGTCGGGCGGTTTGACGGCTTTTCGAAGAGCCGCGATTCAAGATCATTCCTACGGCCTAATCGGCGGCCGCCTCCGGCAGCAACGTCTCGGCGTGGAGTGGAGTGGATCGGCCTAGACACCGCTCCCAGTTCCTCGCCGCGTCGCCTAAGCAGAGCAAGGCGCAGCCGCGCCGCCTGACTCCCATGTGCGCCCGCGCACGAACTTTGCTGAGCCCTATCGCTACCGTCTGAACATCGAAATTCAGAAGCGGCAGGGGAAATTGCAATGTTCGCCACCATCCAGCGCCTCATCGATCAGGAAGCCAAGCTCGCCATTCCGGCCGCCAACCTGATGCCCCGCGCCAACCTCTACGATCTCGGGCTGACCTCTTTCGACGCCGTCCGTCTGCTCGTCGCCGTCGAGCGCGCCTTCAAGGTCGAATTCCCGCGCGAAATGCTCAATCGTCGATCAATGGCCTCCATTGATGCGATCGCCAAGGCCGTGCTTGCCATGGAGCAGCCCCGCGCCGCCGAGATGCGCATGGCCGCTTAAGAGCGACTCGCACCTACTCGAAGAGGGGCTGCCTCAAATCGTGGTCCGATCGCTAAAGATGCTCTTTTGTTCTTTTCTATGTTGCATCCATGTTGCGTGGAGTCGCCGGGTCTTTTTGGAAATCGTTGTAAATCAATGTTATTTGATGCAAGTGCACGCAACATCAAAACGGGCCATTTCAGACCTGCTTAGCTCCAAAAAGTTCAATAATTTCATGATGGTGGGGGAAGTAGGACTCGAACCTACGAAGGCTTAGCCAGCGGATTTACAGTCCGCCCCCTTTGCCGCTCGGGACATTCCCCCATTGGTCTCGCCTGCCGGCCCGAGGACCGCTGCGAAGACCTGGCGCGCCGTCGGCCGCCGTTGGTAGCGGCATATGCGTTCCTCGCGCCTCCGCTGTCAACCTCAAAAACGGCCGAGGTGGCGGATATCCCGCGGATTTTGCGCAGCCTGTTCGCCCCGTTGGATACGGTCGGGCGTCAGGCGCGTCGCGCCGCCTTGCGCTCCAGCACCGCGACCAGCGCGGCGCAGACCAGCGGCCCGGCGCTGAGCGCAAGGAGCGCAAGTGAAAACCCTCCGCTCGCCTCCTTGATCCAGCCGACGAGATAAGGGCCGGCGAAGCCCGCGAGATTGCCGATCGAATTGACGAGCGCAATGGCGATCGCCGCTCGCGTTCCCGAAAACGAGGCTGTGGAAAAGGCCCAGAAGGTCGGGAGCGAAGCCAGCGTGCCGCTGGCGGCAATCGATAGAATCGCAATCGAGGTCGCCGGGGACTTGGTCCACGCCGCCGCCGCGAGGCCCAGCGCGGCGACGATCGCGGCCCCGACCGTATGGCGAGCGCGCTCGCGGAGACGATCCGAGCGCCGGCTCCATACGAACATGGCGATCGAACCGCAGAGGAAAGGAATGGCGGTCACCAGCCCCGCGCCAACCGGACCGAAACCGAAGGCGGCGGCGATCTGCGGCAGCCACATGCTCAGCCCGTACAACGCCAGCACGACGCCGAAATAGGCGACGCCGAGCAGGAGCGTCCGCTGGTCGCGCAGCGCCGGCCAAACCTCGTGCTCATCCGCGCCGGGAGGCGCGCTTTCCTCCGCTGCGATGGCCCCGGTCAGCCAATCGCGCTCAGCCGGCGCAAGCCAATCCGCGCCTTTCGGCTTGTCCGTGAGAAAGAAATAGGTCGCGACGCCCAGAATGAGCGGCGGAATGGCCTCGAGGAGAAAGAGCCACTGCCGGCCCCTCAGCCCCGCAAGACCGTCCGTGAGAGAAAGCAGGACGCCCGACACCGGGGCGCCGACCACTGTCGACAGTGGTATAGAGAAAAGAAAGGCAGCGAGGATTTGCGCGCGTCTTTCGCGCGGGATCCAGTAAGTGAGATAGAGAACGACGCCCGGCATGAAGCCCGCTTCCGTCGCGCCGAGCAGGAAGCGCAGCGCGAAAAAGCTGTGCTCGTTCCAGACCACCGCCATGAGCGCCGAAGCGACGCCCCAGCTCACCATGATGCGCGCGATCCAGAGTCGCGCGCCGACGCGATGCAGGATGTAATTGCTCGGCGTCTCGAAGAGCGCATATCCGATAAAGAAAATGCCGGCGCCCCAGCCGTAGACGGTCGGAGAGAAACCGAGATCCCGGTTCATCTCCGTGGCCGCGAAACTGAGATTCACCCTGTCGAGGTAAGAAGCGCAGTAACAGGCGACGAGAAACGGTATCAACCGCCAGGCCACTTTCCGCATTGTGGCGTCGGCGTCGACCAGCGTGAACTGTTTTCCCGGCGCGAAATTCATGCCAGTGTGAAGACCGAAAGAGAATGGCGCCTGTGCGGGATGGCGAGCGAAATCCGCTGAAGTCCGGCGGCTTGCGCCTGCGCCTGCAGCAAGGAACAGGGCTCGGGCAGATCGTTGTTGACGAGATGTTCGCAAATCGCGTCCTGCTCGCCGGAATCAAGCTCGACCATATGACCGCGCAGCCAGTCGCAATAAGCGGAATGATATTCCGCGAGACTTTCGTCCTCCTCCCGCACCACGTCCACAAGCAGCAGCAGGCCGCCCGGATTGAGCTTTTGCGCGGCGGCTTTGAAAAATTCCGCTTTGAGCGGCGTCGGGAGGTGATGCAGCGCGAAGCTGGTGTAGATGACGTCCTGAGGCCGGGAAGCCGCCAGCTCGCCGAGCATATCCGCCTGCTTCAGTTCCACGGGGCAGGACAGGTAACCGAGATTGCGCGCCGCTAGGTCCAGCGCCTCCTGGCAAAGGTCCGCGCCCTTGTAGCTTTTCAGCGTGAAGCCTTGGAGCAGCGGCGCGAAGGTCGCGGCGTCCCCGCAGCCGAGATCGAGAACTGAGAAGGGGCGATCGCCAAAGCGCTCGCGCAGCGCCGCCGTTACCGCCACCCCGAGTTCCTGGTGGAACATGTAATTGGAGGCGACAACCTTCGCATAGGTGTCCCACACGTGGAAAAAGCGGATGGCGGCGGGTTCATTCATCGAGACAGGCTCCATGGCGTTGAGGGCTCAGCGGTTGCCGGCGCCCTGCATATCGGTCGTCGCGGACTGTGACTTATCCGTCTTGAAAATCCGGCGCCAGTCGTTCTTCATGCTGACGATCGACCACCCCTGCTTCGGGGCCTCGTCGAGACCGCGATCAAGCTTCCCGATCAGTGATTTACGATCATAGGAGGCCTCGCGCTCCGCGTCGTCGTGATGAACGAGAAGACCCAGGCGCGGCCCCTCCCCGGCGGTGGTCCATTCCAGCATCTCCACGTCGCCGTCCGAATTGCCGAAAGCCAGGATTGGCCGCCGGCCGATAACCTGACTGATGGTCTCCGGCTTTTTCGACTTCACGTCGTGATAATCGAGCTTCGCCCTTCGCAGCAGTATCGGCTTTCCGTTCGACATCAGGAAACTCGTCCTGATGTGCGAGCCAATGACCTGCTCCGGGGGTATTCCGTAAACCCGCTCGGAAAAGGCGCGCATGAATTCTGTCTCGGCGCCCGACACGATATAGGTCCTGAAGCCGTTTGCGCGCAGATAATCCAGAAGCTCCAGCATCGGCTGATAGACGAGGCGGTCATAGGTCTGCTTGAAATAGGGATGCTGCGCATGCGCAACCCATTCGCCGGCCAGCGCCTTGAAAGCCTCCGGCGTGTCCCCCGAATAGCTCTCGCCGACAAGCGTCAACATGCCCGGCTCCCCGCCCTTCGCCAGCGCTGGCAGATCACGCTTCAAGGCGGCGTTGAAGAGTCGGCTTCTGCGCCATTCGGGATGTTTCGGCGCGAGCGCCCGCGCGCGATCGACAGCAAAGAGCACAGGCGAGTAAAGCGGCCATTCCGTCCACAGCGTCCCGTCACTGTCGAAGACCGCGACACGATCTTCGCTCTTCACAAAATCGGGGCCGCCGGGATTCGTCACCTTGTCGACAAAAGCGATGATCGATCGCTTGACGGGACCATCATTCCAGGAAGGCAGGTTTTCCTGCGCCAGAGCCGAGCGCGTGAACAGAATGAAGAACAACAGGACAAGTGCAAACGGACGCTTCATCCTCTCGCCCCTTCAATTGCCCGAAGCGCATATCGGAACCGCTTCGCCCTCGCTTCGCTCGAAAGGACTACCATCGGAGAGTTTGTCTCGCTTCAATTATTTTCGCTCTTTCGGACAGAAAATCGTACACATTTTTTGCCAATGCTCTCAATCATTGCAGTTGCGCGATCGTTCGCCAGTCGCCGTGACACATGCGCGGCGGGCGAGATGAATAGCGCTTGTCGACACTCGCGCCAGCGAAAGAGGCCGGCCGGGATAAAGGCCCAACGAGGGCGACGACGACCTAACCATTTTTTCAATCAGGCGACGCTTAGCGCTTTCCGCGAACGCGCTCGCCGAGTTTGGCGGTGAGACGCTTCAGCGCCGATGAATGATCGTCACGATCGAGAACGACGTGGATCAGCGACCAGCCGGAGTCATTGGCTCGCGCCTGAGCAAGCGCCGCCTCCATCTCTTTTTCGCTGGTGACCCTGAAGCCGGATCCTCCGCCGATGACGCGGACGATTTCCGAATATCGCCAGCGAAGCACATCATTGAAGCGGCCGTCGAGCATGGGCCGCTCGGTGCCATAGCCGTCGTTGTCCAGAACGATGACGATCGGGTTCATGCCAAAACGGGCGGCAGTCGAGAGCTCCATGCCTGTCATCTGAAACGCGCCGTCGCCGACGAGCACGAGCGGCCTCAGCTTCGGCGCGGCCGCCTTCACGCCGATGGACGCCGGCACGGCGAAACCCAGCGAACAATAATATGCCGGCGAAAGAAAATGCGCGCCGTCGCTGATGTAAAGGTCGGAGGCGCCGAACAGCGCGTCGCCCGGGTCGGCGATCACGATCATGTCATCCTCGATGAAGGCGCTGATCTGGCGCATCACCGCCTCGATCGTCACCTTGTTGTCCGTCGCAGTGAAGGGACCCGGGCGCTCGGGATGCCGATAGGGTTCGACCACGCGCCTCTCCCACGGATGCGCGGCGAGCGCGTGGACAAAGTCCTCGATGCGCACGTCGTCATAGGCGTGCACGCCGACGGCCACGCGGTCCTTGGCCGCATAAATGGCATAGCGACGCTTGATGTTGGCGGTATAGAGACCGAGGTTGATATCGGTCATCATCGCGCCGAGCAAAATAAGGCAATCGCTTTTCTCGACATAGTCGCGCACCGCTTCCTGCCCCATTGCGCCTTCATAGACGCCGATATAGGCCGGGTGCGATTCAGGAAAGACCGACTTGCCCATGATCGTGGCCGCAACAGGGATTCCCGTGCGCTCCACGAGCTGGGTGAGCGCCTCCTGCAAATGGAAACGATGCAGTTCCTCGCCCGCCAGAATGACGGGGCGTCTCGATATGGAGATCTGCTCCACGGCCTCTGCGACGGCGACTGCGAGCGCCTCCGCGTCGCTCGTCTCCGGCGGCAGCGGCCGCGTGGTCAAAGGGCCGATTTCCGCGATCGCCATGTCACGCGGCAACTCGATATAGACCGGACGGCTGTAGCGCCTGGCCAATGCAAACATGCGCTCGATTTCGCTTGCAGCCGTCAGAGGATCGTCGAGCAACGTCGCGCCAACCGTGAGTTCACGAAAAACGCGCAGCTGCGTGTCGAAATCGCGGACCCGATGGTGCAGAAGCGGATTGCGTTGCTGTTCGTGCAGACCCGGCGCTCCGCTGATGACAATCACCGGCGAACGCTCGGCATAGGCTTGCGCGATCGCGTTCGCGACCTTGAGTCCGCCGACGCAATAAGTGATGGCGCATGCTCCGAGTCCTTTCATGCGGGCGTAAGCGTCCGCGGCAAATCCGGCGCCTTGCTCGTCGCATGTGTTGACAACCGTGATCGGACTTTTCTCGAGCAGCGAGAAGAACGTCAGGCAATAGTCGCCGGGGACGCCGAAGACATGGTCGACGCCTTCTTCCTCCAGACGCCTGACGAGATAGGCGCCGATGCTTTCCGCCATGTCCACTCCGTTCCATCGAGCGACGGACCCGGCAATCAATCATTGCCTATCACGCCTTACTGCGCTGTAGTTTACGTGTCCAGCGCCCTCGGCGGTGGTTGAAGCGACAGAAGATATGTCCGCACAACGATGGAGCCGATCGGCAAGAAGCGCAGAACCTATGGCGGCCGCAATATCGACGCCCCACTTCTTCAGCGCGTTTTCAGATATTCGACGATGGCCGTCGCGCCCGCCTTGTCGCTCGACCAATCGAGTTTCATCTTCCTGCCGTCCACTTCCACGTCTTTGTCATGTCCATGGTTGGAGAGCGCGGGAAATGCGCCCGTATCGAGGGAATACCCTTCCTCGCGTCGCGGCGCGGCTCCGACATTCCAGGAAAATCCACCCAGGCTCCTGTCATAGTCGAGACGGCCTTTCATGAAAACGCGGGGCCGTTCGCCGGGAACCAGCAGGTGATAAAGCGTGGGCACAGATCCATTGTGCAAATAGGGCGCCTGCGCCCACACGCCGCCGAGCGGCAGAGCATTATATCCGAGATGGTCCTTGGGATCGGCCATCGACAGCTCCGGCCGGTTCTCCAGCGAAACATGATCGAACTCTGCGCAAGGCCTGACCATGTCGCCATCCGGCGGCATTTCCACGGCCCTGGAGGGCGGACAGATCTTGGTAAAGCTTGCGCGCGCACTTGCGGCGATCGTCTGACTTACCACGCGCGCACGACCGAGGTCTGTTCCCATATCGTAGACATTGCCATTTTGCGGCTTATGACACGCCGCGCAATTTTCATTGAATAACGCCTCGCCTTTCCTCGCGAGCGCGACGTCGACATCGAAGGGATAGGCAGGCGCCGGCAGATCGGCGAGCAGATCGACGCCAAAGACGCCGACGCGCAAATCGGTATCCTCGAAGAGACCAACTGTTAGTTCAGCGGCGAGGTTGCGGAAAATGGGAATGGGGATGTTGCCGTTCCACTGCCCGCCGCCATCAATCAGACTGGCGCCATCGGTCGACCAATGCGCGCGCCGCTTGCCCTGCTCCCACACAGCCATGAAGTCGGTGATTCCGGCAGTCGGCGGCAGCATGGTTTCGGCATCCACCGGCTTGCCTGCGGCTTTCTGGAACGCGAAAACGATCGAGGCGCTCACGCCGGTCGCGTCCGCCATGCCGCCGAACCCCTGCGCCATCGGCTCTTCGAAACCCTTGTAGTTCTTGCCGATGAGATCGACGAGCGAACTGACCTCCAGTTCCGCACGCTGCAAGAAATCGCCCACGATTCTGGCGGCGTCCTTCCTGAAAAGCGCAATCTGCTTTTCCTCATATTCGGCATCGAAGTTTCGCGCGCCGAGGGCATAATTTCGATAGAAGAAATTTTTCTCCGCAGCATGCGCCTTGTCCATCGCCGCAAGAATTGCGGCGGCGGCGCGCGCGATCTTCTCTTCGGGCGTTGTTGCGCCAGCAGTGATTTTCCTTATCGTGTTGACGACTCTGCGACGATACTGCACGAGATTGAATTGTGTATTCACGCCGCCGTCGAGATATTGAAATTTGCCATCATCCAGTCTGACTCGACCAATATGGCAAGCGCCGCAGGTGATGGACGCAAAGTCGACGGCGCCAAAAGGATCCTTGCGCGCAAGACCCGTCCAGCCGAAACCACGGGCAATTGGAAGCCCCGGCTCTCGTTCGTCGATAAATAGGCCGACAACATCGAGGAAATTTTCTTCGCTTCCCCATTCTTCCGGCGCGAGTTTCGGAAGCAATTTAAGGATCAGGAAAGGCGCGCCGCTCTTTTCACCAAAGGGAAAATCGGCAAACCAGCGATAGGCAATCTGCTTGTCGGAAAGATGTTTTTCAATCGCTTCGGCCCGCCTGCGCTGATCCGCCTTCCATTGTGGCGTCGACGTCGCCCGATCGCTATAGGTCTTCTCGTTCGGATAAACAGCTTGCGCCTGAGCGCTCGAAGCGATTCCAAGCAGAGTGACGCTCGAGATGAGCCCGAACACCGCCCGGCGTTTGTCTTTCATTGAAATTAACATTCGGCAAATCCCGTCGGTTCTTTTGGTTGCAAGTCGTTCCGAAAAAGCGCAGCGGAAACGCCGGCGCGCGAAGGATTTATTCAACTGTTGGATAATTATCGGTCAGCCTGTGCCGTGGCATGAAGGCCATGTCCTCGCATTTGGCAATCCACAGCGCATCGCCAAAAAGCCTAGCGGATAATCCGGCGCGCCAAGACCATGTGGAGCGGCGCGGCAATCGAAACGGCAAAGTTCGCATGGTCGCCTGCTTGAACGCTGGTTGAGCACCCATTTCAGCGCAACGTCGCAAGGTCGATGAATTATGAACCCCGCCGGCGACTAAGCCCGACGATATTTCGGTCCGAAAAATCATCGACCCTCCCCCGCCCTGCGAGCGATATCCCAGCCGAGCTCATCGAAAAGACATTGCCTCAATAATTCAATGGTGGTTTGCGCATCCCGCCGGCCGGACTGCGTTTCCTCCAGTCATAGCCAATTGACGCATAACGCCATAATGCGCGGCGGGTTCCACCAATGGACAAATAAAATGCGAGTATTGCGGGATCGACGGCGCGCGCCGGGAGGCGCGCTTTCCGCCACATTCCCTGAATCTCGCGCTCAAGTTCAGATGTAAAACCGGCTTTCGCTCATGATCGTCCAGCTGAGATCGCCCGCGATCTCAGCTGGACGACGACGCAGCTCGGGACGCCAAATCAATCATTTCCCATGCGCAACGACCGCCCACTTGCCTCGACTGGTACGTTCTGGATCAGCGCTTCTGCTTAAGCAATCACTGTCAAACAGCATCTCTCTCGCCTTGCATTTCCAGAAGCGTGAGACTATCGCGAAACTCGATGAGTTCGACGATAAGCCCGTCCTGAAAGCGCACGAAATCTGCCAGATCTACCACGCCGCTGCGTCCTGTGCCCCGGTGCCGCCATTCAACCCTGCGACGTCCGGCGAGACGGCCGTCCTCGATCAGGATTTCGGAAATTTCGCAATTCGATTGTTCGAAGTCCACGGCGATCATGCGTATGATGTTTATCAGCGCGTCTATGCCGGCGTGACGACCCGCGTAGGGAAGCCGCGCGCGGTCCCCAACAAATTCGCACACGATTTCGGGCGAGCAAAATTCGCGAATAACCTCGATGTCCGGCCCCCTCGCGGGAAACGTCACGATCTTACGCGCACGTCTCTCCAGTTCCTCACGATCAAGGCCGGCAGTCTTGCAACTCACCAGTTCCTCGAAGCTCGACAGGCGCTGGCAACTCGGCGAAGGGCGCGACATGCGCTCGAAGAATTCATGCATCTCCACGACCAGATCGTCTTCCCAACGAAGGAAATGGGCTGCGTCGACCATGTAGATTTTCCCCGTCGCGACGCGGCGCCAGGAGCCCCGCCACCGCACGACAGCTTTCGGCCCGTCGACCAGCAGGTCGAGGATCTCATGATCGAGCGGCGTATAATTTTCGTCGGTGAATCGGGTGATCGAGCCCAGCGCCTCCACGCCTTCCCAGATCGCGGGGCGAAACATCCCCTCCCGCGATTTCGTGTAGTGCACGATCGCGCGGGGCGCGAAATGGCGAAGCATCTGATCAATTCGACCGGACATACGGCAATGAAGCATCTCGCTGACGCGCCGCCTGATCTCGGCCTCTGCCATAGCTGTCCCCACGCACCTTGAGCTGCGGCGTTCATCCCCCATCGTGGTGAAAAGCGCTCCCTTCGCCCTTACCAGATTCCGCCGGCCGAAGGTCGACTATGCGCCGCTTCGCCCCAAGGGGTTGACGACCGCCGACCGCGCCACAGATACCTACTTTATGTTCCGAATTTTCGCTCATTTCGGATAGTTCGGCAACATGAAGTCCGTAATCTTACGCTCAGGCCACTCCTGCCTTTACGGGCGCGGTCCTTGACCGGATGCACGTCAGCGTATCTGCGCCACCCACAATTACTCGCTCCGGTTGCACGCTCGCGCATGGAAAAAACTGTATTCGGACAGGCGTCTTGCCGCATTTTGATGACAAATCGGCGATTGCTGATCGTATTTAGCCCATAAACTAAAAATTAAATTTCGCGGATGGATAACAACGACATAGAAAGCCGATCGCTATCGATCGTTGCAAGACGGCATATTATCTTTATGCTACGTCGATCAGCTTATCCCAACCAACCGAGAGTCGCCTTTAGTTGTCATAATTGCGTAACATTATGCCGTTCCTCGCGTATGGCCGCATCCCGATTAACGTTGACTCGGATGCCTCGACTGCCATCAGTGATGGAACTCCGATTCGCGCAAGCGCCCGATCGGTCGCCGCGACAAGGCGCCCCGCACGGTCCGGCCTTCCGCCGATGTCTGGACCGACCGCAATGCAAGATGAAGCTATTGCCAGCGTGCTGTCCCTGGTCGCCGCGTCTCCTACAATCGGCGCGACGCGCCTGATGGGGCGCCGCGCCAAGAATTGGCGGCGGAGACCATTCCGCACGTAAACGCACAGTTCGGCATCCGACAAATGGAGCTGAGAGTCACAAATCGCCGCGCGGCGGCGCTCATCAGCGCCTGTGGTTCAGGACGTCGTCGCGACAAAGACTCGAAAAGCGTCATCCATGCCGCGCCGGCGACTCCGCCCAGATATCTGAATCGACAAGGCGCGTCATATTTCAACCCAACAGCATCAAATCGATGATTTCAATCCTCTTAGATATCTCGCTTCACTCCTGCTATCGCACAATTTTCTTTATTCTCGGATCGAATGGAGCTTCCGGCCCGCAAGAGAACCTGAGCCAATATGAATATCTCATATGAACAGCGGCGGCAAAGTGTACCACTGAACCGGCTTTGGGGGCTGCTTTGACGGCGGCGCAAAAGTGTACCGGTCCTGATAGGCCGAACTCGATGTCATCGACTGGCATGGAGAGGCCGAAAGGATGTTCACAGTGGAACTCTATGCCCGGGTGAGACGCGCGGTGATGGCGGAAGGGCTGAGCCGGCGGGAAGCGGCCAGGCGCTTCGGCGTGCACCGCAATACGATCACGAAGATGCTTCAATATTCGGTTCCGCCGGGGTATCGGCGTCGGGAGCGGCCGATCTCGAAGAAGCTGGGGCCGTATATGGCCTGGATCGACAAGGTCCTGGCGGATGATCGGCTTGTTCACGCCAAGCAGCGTCATACGGCACAGCGGATATTCGAACGGCTGCGGGACGAAGAAGGGTTTTCCGGCGGTTACACGATCGTCCGGGAATATGTCGCGCAGGCGCAGTTGCGGTCGCGCGAGATGTTTATTCCACTCAGCCATCGACCGGGGAATGCGCAGGCGGATTTTGGCGAGGCGGACGCCTATATCGCCGGCAGGAAGGTCCGCTTTCATTATTTTTGCATGGACCTGCCGCATTCGGACGGCTGCTTCGTCAAGGCCTATCCGGCGGAGACGGCGGAAGCCTTCTGCGACGGCCATGTCGCGGCCTTCGCCTTCTTTGGCGGCGTCCCCCAGTCCATTCTTTACGACAATACGCGTCTCGCGGTCGCCAGGATCGTGAAGGGTGGAGAGCGTCTGCGTTCGCAAATGTTTGCGGAACTCCAGAGCCATTACCTTTTTGCTGATCGCTTTGGCCGGCCCGGCAAGGGGAATGACAAGGGCAAGGTCGAGGGGCTTGTCGGCTATGTCCGGCGCAACTTCATGACGCCACTGCCCGTGGCGGAGAGTTTCGAGGCGCTGAACGCGAGGTTCCTGGACGCCTGCACGAAACGACGGCGGGCGATCCTGCGCGGCCAGTCGACGCCGATCGGCGAACGCATGCAGGCGGATATGGCGGCATTCCTGCCGGCGCCGCCGGCTCCCTATGACGCCTGTCACAAGGTCGCGACGCGCGTGTCGTCGATGGCGCTGGTGCGCTACCGCAACAACGATTACTCGGTCCCGACGCGCTTCGGCCATCGGGAGGCGCTGGCCAAGGGCTATGTCGATCGGGTCGAGATTGTCTGCGGCGGGGAGACCATCGCCGTGCATGCGCGCAGCTACGGCAAGGCCGAGTTCATCTACAACCCGCTGCATTATCTCGCCCTGCTCGAACACAAGAGCCGCGCGCTCGATCAGGCCGCGCCGCTCGACGACTGGCGGCTTGCCGACTGCGTGCATCGTCTGCGGCGGCTGATGGAGGCGCGCATGGGGAATAGCGGGCGCCGCGAGTTCATCCAGGTGCTGCGGCTGATGGAGGACTTTCATCAGCATCAGGTCGAACAGGCGGTCGCGGAGGCGCTGCGTCTTGGCGCGATCAGCTTTGACGCAGTGAAGATGCTGCTGCTGGCCAGGCTGGAGAACCGGCCCGCGCGGCTCGATCTGACATTCTACCCCTACCTGCCGGCGGCTACGGTCGGCGCGACGGATCCGCGCGCCTATCTCGGGCTCGTCGCCGGCGCGAGCGTCATCGCGGGCGTCATGGACTCGAACGCGGGGGGGCCGGCATGACCATCTCGCATGAGCCAGGTTCGCAGACGATCGTCGCGCCGCAGGTGCTGCTGGGTAATCATCTCAAGGCGCTGAAGCTTCCCACCTTCGCGCGCGAATATGAGAAGGTGGCGCTGGAGTCGGCGCAGGACCGCGCCGATTACCCGCGCTATCTGCTACGCCTGTGCGAACTGGAGCGCATTGATCGCGAGCGGCGCAATGTCGAGCGCCGCATCCGGCTGGCGCGCTTTACGCAGGTCAAAAGCCTCGACACATTTGACTTTACCGCCCAGCCTTCACTCAACAAGCCGCTCGTGCTGGAGCTGGCGCGGTGCGAATGGATCGAGAAGCGACAGAACTGCATCGCCCTTGGGCCAAGCGGAACGGGGAAGACCCACGTCGCGCTCGCCCTGGGGCTCGCCGCCTGCCAGAAGGGGTTCAGCGTCGCGTTCACGACCGCCGCGGCTCTTGTGCACGAACTGATGGAGGCGCGCGACGAGCGCCGCCTGCGCGCGCTGCAAAAGCATCTCAACACCGTCAAACTGCTGATCGTCGACGAGCTGGGCTATGCGCCGTTCACGACGGTCGGCTCAGAGCTGCTCTTCGAGGTCTTCAGCCAGCGCTATGAACGCGGTGCGACGCTGGTGACCAGCAATCTGCCCTTTGATGAATGGACGTCGGTGTTTGGCTCCGAGCGTCTCACCGGCGCATTGCTCGACCGGCTCACCCATCATGTCCACATTCTGGAAATGAACGGCGAGAGCTATCGGCTGGCGACCGCAAAGAAAGCGCAACGGCGAAACCGCGATCTCCCCGACGCGCCCGCAATCGACAAAGGAGGCGCCGACACGACGAACTGATCGCCGTCGCGCGCGTTGAACCGCGCTGCGCTACGCTCCGCGCGCCTCAACGCCCGCGACAACTAAACTACAAGGGCCGTGCGGCCCTTTTCTCGAAACCAGACCGGTACACTTTTACCCCGCCTTCATGCACATTTTGTCCCCGCCATTGACATCTCAGATTACATTTGTTCCATGAACATATTCCGGAGCCAAACAGAAGGCACGAAATGCGGGTCGGAAAGAGACGCGAGCGGGCTTCGACCAATCTGGCCCTAATTTCCTGAAGCCGACGAAGTGAGCGACGCATATGCGCCGCTGCGCCGCAGGAGGCTCACAATAATCGCGCATTTATAGCTTCCCAGGCTTACGGCGCGCGGTCTCGTCGATCGCCCGTGGAACGAGTCCTTTCTTTCGAAATCGTTGAAAACCCGCCTTGCCCCTTCCGCTCGAGAGGCGACGTCGCCGTTATGGTCAATCTACGCGCCAGCAAGAGATTGTGGCGGGAAGAGTTGATCGGGACGCCGGCGCAGAGCTACGCCATCTGCGATCCAGTCGCCCCATTTGACCGAGGACGACAAAGCCTAATCCAAATTCAAGGTAAAGCCACACGAAATAGCCTAGCGAACTACCGCTTGCCGGATCCGTGCATTAAGCCCTGGGTCGATAACTTCATCCATCCGGCGAATGCGCAGACGATACCACCCCATACGGATATCACGCTCTGCGCCTCGCTGGGAGACTCCGACACAATGTCGATCTGCTGAAGTTGCCGGTTACGACGTATACGTCACGCGAGCGAGACTCGTGAATAAACGCCGTCTCTTCGAAGCAGCGTCCCTTCAACCCGCGCCGTATCGGGCAACCGTGCGATCAAAGGCTCGCTGTGCTGCGGCGACTTTCAAATTTCTTGCTTCGATGCACATGAGGAACAGTATGGACCGGCGGACCCTTAGCCTCTATGGGCATCTGCATCAGTTCACCGATTCTGCTTTGATAGCGCAGGCCTGCTGCTAGAAAGCTCGAATTGATCGTCATCCTCAGACGGGCCCTCGCGCCCATGTGGCGTCCTTTCTGCGGGTTATCGACAAGTTCGCGCATGGCGCGGGTCGCAGCTTCAACGTCAGGGTCCGCCCACCTCTGCCCCTGCCAGTGCGGATAATCGCCATTGCGAAGTGGAATGAGTCGATAAGGTATCAGGAACGTGGTGTCTTCGGAACAAAAATCCATGTTCCCGGAGTAAGCCGTCGCAATGACGGGTTTGCCATGCGCCATAGCTTCCGCGATTCCAAATCCGAAGCCCTCTGAACGATGTAGAGATACAAAGCAATCAGTAACCCAAACGAGGCTCTGCATCTCGAGGGCGGATAATGTTTGGTTGATTACGACAATTCGATCCCGCAACGGAGCTATCGCTGCATCGAAGCGCGCCTTCATCTCCGGACGTTGATCGGAGTTGTTGGTCTTGATGATCAGGGAAATGTCATCATACGGCCGCTCCTTGCTGAGCGCGGTAAAAGCCTCGATGACCGCAAAGGGATTTTTGCGCTCGACGAACGAAAGAAAGTCGAATGAGAAGAAGAACGTATAGGCGCTGTCGCGGATACCGAAATGCCGGCGAGACCGTAGCGCCTGCCGCTTACGCTCACAGGCAAGTGGCATATGAATTACTGGAATTTTGACTGACTTCGCGATCGACTCCTGAATGAATGCGGACATTGCCCAGACTTCGTCGAACCGGCCGAGCTCTTTCGCCCATTCTTCAGGGTAACGTTCGAGTTCCCATGCCGGGTAAATCACATTCTTGCTGCCCTCCGTCATGGGATTGGGCAGCACACTCAGCACCTGTTCAATTTCATCGCCGTTGATGCAGTAAACATTCACGCCATCGCCAAGCAGCGGCGTTATTGCGGCGTCGAATTGAGCGACGATTTCGGGGTCGGGCGCGCAGTGCGGACCATAGATGTCGACAATTCTGGCGCCCAGGCCGACTTCGTCCATTGAGCGCCAGACAGACCTGAGATGCTCCCCCATCCCGATCGGCGCGTGAGGATGACCGACGACGCTTACGCGGACGTCACGTTGCCGAGAATAATCAAGGTTTTTCGACAAACGAGTCACTCCCGGAAGCGATCGATTCCTGCGCGTTGCGCAAGGCTTGAAGATAGGCATGACCGAAATGGCGATCCGGCTCGAGATAGCTGCCTTCGCACCATTCATTCCAAGCGTTTATGAAGACTATGCGCGCGTCACCGTAGTTTTGTTCTATCGTGCGCCGGTAGGTCCACTCCAGCCAGGCCTGGAAAGCGCCAGGCGTCGACTGTTCGAGGATCAAGCTATTATCTGGATGACGTGGTGTGTTGTCCCAACCGACGAGGACGGAGCGGATACGCGGGAAGCCTGGTTCAACTCGACGCATGAACGCGAGAGCGAGCTCGCGATAGTCATGCACCTCGCCGCTCCAATCGAAGTTCATCTTTTCGACTTCCTTCTTCTCGTCATGCACCATTCCGTGAGCAGGAAACTCTACAGTGAGATCGCAGCCATATGACACCGGATCTTCCGGCCGAGCCGACAGGTCGAACGACTCGACCATCGCGATGCAGATTTCCCCGATCCCATTTTCGCGACAGTGATTACGCCAGATCCTCATGGCTCTTGCGGGGCTCGGCAATTCCTTGATTCGATAAATCAGGATAAGCGGCTTGCCATTTACCCGAATATACGCGTCGCTTCGGAAATAGCGTTCAAACTCCCTAATTATTTCGAGTGTGGATTCGTCCGAATAGGACTGCCCCAGGAGGATATCTTGTTCCCTGCCGTCCCAGCGGCGCGTCCAGTTCTCATTGGCCCAACAGAGGCAGAAGGGAAAGTCTGGCCTGCCCGTGGCAAGCATTCGCTCAAGCGGGTGTTCGAGCAGCCTCTTACCGTCAAACCAATAGTAATAATAGCAGAACCCCGTCAGGCCATAGCGCCGCGCCAATTCCGCCTGTTGCGCCATCACCTCCGGCACGCGCAGATCATAATAACCCAGATCTGCCGGAAAACGAGGCTGGTTGTGACCGACATAATTGGGTTCAGCCTTCGTGATGTTGGTCCATTCCGTGAAGCCCTTCCCCCACCACAAATTGTTTTCCGGGATCGGGTGATACTGAGGTAGATAGAAAGCGATCGTGCGCAACTCTTTGACCGCAAGTTGCTCGGCCCATCTGGAGACGAGCGCTTGGCGATTACGGGAGATGCGTTGGCGTTTCGACTGGCCAGCCGGGGACGCCGCGTCAGACGTCTTACTGAGATGATGTGGAACTACAGCCTTTGGCTCATATACGATCGAAAGCCCCTTCTGCCGAACCTTCAGGCTAAGATCCGCGTCCTCACAATAAGCTGGCGCGTATATGTCATCGAATCCGCCCAGCCCCAGGAACAGGTCGCGTGCGATCAGCATGGCCGCGCCGGAAACATGCTCGACGCGCCGTGCATAATTATAGCGTGGAGTGCGCGGGTCGCGCCCGTATCCGATCAGTCTACCCGAGCCGTCACTGTTGAGAAGGCAACCGGCCTCCTGCAAGGATCCGTCAAACGATAGTAGCTTCGGCCCCACGACGCCGATATCAGCTGACGACTCCGCAGTAGAGACGAGCGCCTCAAGACATCCAGGTGAAATCTGCGCGTCATTGTTGAGGAAGAAAAGATACCTCCCCTTCGCTTCCGCAGCCGCAGCGTTGCACGCGGGACCAAAGCCGAGGTTTCGCCCGAAGCGCATCGAACGTATCGATGGATTCTCCGCGATCGCTACGAAGGCGTTATCGATCGAGCCATTGTCGGCGACGATAACCTCTATTGAAAAGCTTGCCGGCAGCGCCCGCTCGATCGATTGCAGACATTCGACCGTTACGAGTTCCTCATTGAGGCACGGAATGATGATCGACACCCGAATGTCATCCCGCTTAGGCGCGCCGAAATCCAGGCTAGCAACGATCTTGTCGAGCGCTAATCCCCGCAGCACGGAAACGAAATTGAGCGCGTGGACGTCAGGCTCCCGCCCTTCGAGATCTTCGCCGCTCCTCGCCCAAACCTCGCCGTAGCCGCGCCATTCGGAGACCCCGTCCGCCGGCTGAGGCGTACGATCGAGAGGCCGCCAGATGCGCTTTTCCTCAATTCCTCTGATGAGGAAGTGAAGAAATGGATTTATGCCGGCAAGCCCAACGTCCGGATTGTAATGTAGATAGCCCTTAACCGAGAAGTCAGCCGACGGGTCGCGTCCTTCCCGCCAACCGATTGTCGCGAAATGCTCCAGCGGACTGATTTTAGAGAAATCGACATCCTTGTTCTTTCGCCGGTAGAATCCCGCGTCGAATCCCTCCAACAGGCGCTCGAGTTCGTTCGGAGCGAGAGCGGCGTGCGACTGCTCCGGAATAGTTGAATGGGCGGCGACCGCCTTAGGCCCCGTGATCCGACCCTCGGCGGCGCCGTATTCCAAGAAGTGAATGAACGGATCGACGCCATTATCGCGGACGTCATCGTAATTTTCGAGATACCAGGAGGCGTCGAAAGAAGGTCCCGGATCGCGCCGCTCTCGACGCCCTTGTCGGATGTAGTTTTCAATCAGGTCTCTGGCCTTAACATCATATTGCTGACGATAAAAATCCGGATCGAACAGCGACGAGTTTTGAATGACTACATAAGAGCGGGCAAAAGCGCGCATCTCATTCGGCAGTAACTCATTATTCGCGGCGTCGGCGAGCCACGATCCCGCCACAGTCTCGCCAGGGGCGATTGGGCGACTGTCACGATACCCAAAGCGCGCGTAATGTATGAGCGGATTCAACCCGCTACGCGCCGCGTCCTCATAGGCGCTCAAGTACCAGATCGTATTGAAAGCGTCACTTGGATTTCTGCCTTCAATCCAGCCAAAGTTTTGATAATGTTCTACAGCTGTAATATTTGCTTCCCGCACGTCAGGATACGTGCGGATATAGTGCTCCGAGTCAAACAGAGAATCGAAGCGGTGACGTTCGGTCTTGCTAAGCCAAAACCGGCCATCTCTCAATTTTGAAAGAAAAGGAATTGCCCGTCTCCCTCAGTCGTCGGCCGGAGCCTAACGTTACGAGCATCGCGTCGCCTACTGCACTAACAGATTCTCTTTCGAGGACGCAATGCCGGTATTTGCAAACACGCTCAAACGCCGATGATCTAGTTTTGCCGATGGCTCCCATGACGCGACAGCGTCTTTTGCGCAGCGGTCGAAACCTCGATCCACTCGGCTATTGGCTTTTCAAGATCCCTACTGGGCGCTCGGCACTCCTTTATGCCCTGATCATAATAATGCTTCAACGCGCTTCGAATCTCCTTTGTCTTGATCGCCTCGAAAACGTCCTTGTAACGCCTTGGATAATAATCCGCGTCAAACCTCGCCGGCAAAAGCCGCCCCTCGAAATAGCCAGTTTTCTTGAAATGCGATTCTAGAGGGTGTTATGTACTTTGGTGATTGATTGTCTTAGTAGAATCGGATGTCTCCGATTCGCAAACCTTATCCGTCTGACGTCAGCGACGAAGAATGGTCGCTGGTTGCGCCTTATCTGACGCTCATGGACGAAGGCGCGCCGCAGCGTCAACATTCGCTGCGCGAGCTGTTCAACGGCCTGCGTTACGTGCTGCGCTACGGCATCGCCTGGCGCGCCATGCCCAACGATCTGCCGCCATGGTTCGCCGTGTATCAGCAATCGCAGCGCTGGCTATCGGCGGGCGTGTTCGAGGCGCTTGCGCAGGATCTGCGCGCCCAGTTGCGCGTCGCTTCCGGGCGGGCGGCGGAGCCGACGGCGGCGATCATCGACAGCCGCACCTTGCGCTCGACCCCTGAGAGCGGCCCACGAGCGGGCTATGACGGCGCGAAGCGAAAGCGCGGCTCGAAGCTGCACATGGCAGTCGACACATTGGGCCATTTGCTGGCGTTGCATGTCACGCCGGCGAATGTCGATGACCGCGCCGAGGTCGGCAAGCTCATCGCAGCCGTGCAGGATGTGACAGGCGAAAGCGTCGAACTCGTTTATGTCGATCAGGGCTACACCGGCGAAAAGGCGTCCGAGGCGGCGAAGGCGCAAGGCGCCGAACTGTGCGTCGTCAAACTTGCCGAAGCGAAGAAGGGCTTCGTGTTGCTGCCCAAGCGCTGGGTGGTCGAGCGTTCATTCGCCTGGGCGACGCGATGCAGGCGGCTCGTCAAAGACTACGAGCGCTATGCTCAGACCCTCGCAGGACTCCACGTCGTCGCCTTCGCATGTCTCATGCTCAAGCGCGCAGCAGATTTCATGATCCAAGGTGCATAACACCCTCTAAGGCGCGATCGCGTCTTTCACTGTTCATGTCATTGTTCTGAGAACGATAAACTTCCACATCGAATTCAAGGTCGGAGAGCGCGCATTTGATCAAATAGCGCAGCAGAACAGTCGGAACGCCAACAACGCCATCTTCCATCACCTTCGCCGGGGTTGTTCCCATTGCTTCGCAAAGCAGCGACATCGGGGGAAAATATTGCTTCATTAGCTTGTCCTGGTCTTGAGCACGTCGGAACGCGCGCAGATTCCGCGATTTTTCGAGCGATCGTATGTACAATCGGCTAAAGCTTTTGACTTAGTTATCACTTCATTTTAGAAGTAACTATGTCTGCGCTGGATTGCAAAAGAAATCTGCGCGAGCCTTGCGGCTAATGGCCCCAAGGCAACTGACACACATATCGTGTTGTTGATTGGCGGAGCGAAAGGGTCAGGTGGCCATCCCCAACGGGTCGTTTTTTCTGTTTTGTTCTACCGTTATGCAAAATCTATCAGGGGAGGCGGGAGTTCAGGAACCACTGTATATGTTTTGCATTCCTGGAAATCTCTGATGATAATGGAGCTAGGGTCTAACTTTCAATTGTAAACAATTGAGCATCTCTTCATGCTCACATTGGGGTCGCACATTTTTCTGTTGCGTTAGCCCAACGGGATCGGTTCCCTGTCCAACTGTGATACGCCGGGCGGCTTCATAATGATTTGCATTAAAGACCGCGAACGTTGATGGCGCGCCGATACAATATCGATTATCGATCTCGCTTGTAGCCGGGTACGATTGCGGGTGTAGCGACTTTCCGCGCGAGACGACGAAAATGGAATCTGCGTTTGGACGAGCCGCTGCGCGATAAAGTTCGAAAAATCATAATTGGCATAGGCCTCCACCGCGTCGGCTCAACTTCAATTCAGAATGTTCGCCACGAAACCCGATCGCATTAAAGGCTGCGGGCACGTTATGGCCGATCAATTTTCGTCATGATTCTTCAAGGCCGCGCTCGGAATGAGCTTGCCGGCGAGAGACGTCTCTCAAAATCTATTGTGCGCGATAGGCTTTTGCAGTGGTTTAACGGGAAAGGATTGACTGGGGGACAAAACACGCTTGGGTTCAAGCGGCGAGCGGTTCCGTTGGGCCGGGCAGGAAATCAAGTTCCTCATCATCAAAAATGCGATGGGGCCGCATAAGATCGTCGAGCTTGATCGGCTGGTGGTCCCTGATCGATCGCGCGAGCGAATCCGCGTCATTGGCGAGCGTCGCCACAGGGAAGGACATGCGCCCGCCGATATGGGTGAGGTCGGGACGCCCGGATCATCGAGCCATCGTGATCGAGAGCAGCGGTCACGGAGGTCTGCGACAATCTTGTGCAAAACCTGCCCACACCGCGATCAGATTGAAGCAATTACCAGCAAAACCACGGCGTTATTGCCAATACGATTGACTCGATGGCTTAGGACGCCGCTAAATTCCGCATCGTGGCGCAATGCGTCGCCGAGCGAAGAAGGCGGTTCCTACGGTGTCAATTCAAGTCGCGCTTCATCATGTCACGCATTACAAATATGACCGGCCGGTTTCACTTGGCCCGCAGATCATCAGACTGCGGCCTGCGCCGCATTGTCGAACCCGCATTCCGAGCTACTCACTGACGATCGCGCCCGCCGAGCATTTCATCAACTGGCAACAGGATCCTCACGGCAATTGGCTGGCGCGGCTGGTGTTCCCGGAAAAGGCGCGCGAATTTCGCGTCGAGGTCGATCTTCTCGCGGAGATGGCCGTCTACAATCCTTTCGATTTCTTCGTCGAGCCCTATGCGGAGGAATTCCCCTTCGCTTACAAGCCGGATCTCGCCCTCGAACTTTCGGCCTATCTCGAAATCGAACCCGCAGGCGCGCCCCTTGAAGATTACCTGCGCACAATTTCGCTCGACAAGCGACGAACGATTGATTTCCTCGTCGATCTCAATGCGCGTCTGCAGCAGGAGATTCGTTACGTCATCCGCATGGAGGCGGGTGTGCAGGCGCCAGACGAAACGCTGACGCTGCGTTCCGGCTCCTGCCGCGACTCTGCGTGGCTGTTCGTGCAAATCCTGCGCCGGCTGGGCCTCGCCGCGCGCTTCGTCTCCGGCTATCTCATCCAGCTCAAGGCCGACGTGGATCCGATCGAAGGACCGAAGGGGACGGATCACGACTTCACCGATCTTCACGCATGGACCGAGGTCTATATTCCCGGTGCCGGCTGGGTCGGTCTCGACGCGACGTCAGGCCTCTTCTGCGGCGAAGGCCACTTGCCTTTGTGCGGTGCGCCGCATTATCGCTCCTGCGCGCCGGTCTCAGGCCAGGTAGAACCGGCGGAATGCGATTTCAATTTCGAGATGCGCGTCGAGCGCATCCGCGAGGCGCCACGCTTCACGGCGCCGTTCGCGGACGAGGCATGGGCGCGGCTCGATCGCCTCGGCGAGGCGGTGGACAATGATCTTGCCGCGCAGGACGTGCGCCTCACCATGGGCGGCGAGCCGACCTTCGTCTCCATCGACGACTTCGAGTCCGCCGAATGGAACACAGCCGCCGTGGGACCGACAAAGCGCGCACGCGCCGACGATCTCATTCGCCGGCTGCGCGAACGTTTCGGACCCGGCGGCTTCCTGCATTACGGACAGGGTAAATGGTATCCGGGCGAGAGCCTGCCGCGCTGGGCCTTCGCGCTTTATTGGCGCAAGGACGGCAAGCCGATATGGGGCGACAATGCGCTCATCGCCGGCATGAAGGCGGCGGGCGAAGCGACGCCGCATGCGGCGGAAAACTTCGCCGCGTCGCTCGCGGCCCGGTTGGGTGTGGACTCCTCCTATGTGATCCCGGCCTTTGAAGACCCGGTCCATTGGATAGGCGCGGAAGCCGCGCTTCCCATCAATGTCGATCCGGCCGATCCCAAGATCGACGATCCTGAAGAGCGCGCGCGCATGATCCGCGCCTTCGAGCGCGGGCTCTCGACGCCCTCGGGCTTCGTGTTGCCGGTTCAGCGCTGGAACGCCGCCGCGATGGGCCGCCGCTGGAGGTCCGAGCGCTGGCCGTTGCGGCGCGGAAAGCTGTTTCTGGCGCCCGGAGATTCCCCTATCGGCCTGCGCCTGCCGTTGAAATCCCTGCCTTGGGCGCCAGCGAAGGATCTTCCCTTCTTCTTCCCGCAAGACACATTCGCGCCGCGCGAGACGCTGCCCGACCCATCGCATCTTCAGCATGTCTACAGCTCCGAGATCGCCTCGGGCGGGCAGGACGTCAGCGAGCAGGTTGCGGTGGCGGGCGCCGTGCGGACAGCGCTCGCGATCGAACCCCGCGAGGGCGCCATCTGCGTATTCATGCCGCCAGTGGAGAAGCTCGAGGATTATCTGGAGCTTCTCGCCGCTGTGGAGGCTACCGCAAAAGATCTGGGGCTGAAGCTCAACATCGAGGGTTATCCCCCGCCCCCCGATCCACGCATCGACGTCATCAAGGTGACGCCTGACCCCGGTGTGATCGAGGTCAACATCCATCCCGCCGCCTCCTGGCGCGAAGCGTTGGAGACGACGACAACGCTTTACGAGGAAGCGCGACTGGCGCGTCTCACCACGAGCAAATTCATGACGGACGGCCGTTGCGTCGGCTCCGGCGGCGGCAATCACGTCGTGCTCGGGGGGGTGACGCCCGCCGACTCGCCATTCCTGCGTCGCCCCGATCTGCTCAAGAGCCTCATCCTGTACTGGCAGCGTCGCCCGTCCCTTTCCTATCTCTTCTCGGGCCTGTTCATCGGGCCGACAAGCCAATCGCCTCGCATCGACGAAGCGCGTCACGACGCGCTCTATGAACTCGAAATCGCGCTCGCCAACACGCCCGCGCCCGACGCGACGGATTTTCCGCTTTGGCTCGTCGATCGCCTCTACCGCAATCTGCTGGTCGACGTTTCGGGCAATACGCATCGCTCGGAAATCTGCATCGACAAGCTCTATTCGCCGGACGGTCCGACGGGACGCCTCGGCCTCGTCGAGTTGCGCGCCTTCGAAATGCCGCCGGACGCGCGCATGAGTCTCGCGCAGCAGCTATTATTGCGCGCGCTCGTCGCGTGGTTCTGGCGCGAGCCACAAGAAGGCGCCTGCGTGCGCTGGGGCACCGCGCTGCACGACAAGTTCATGCTGCCGCATTTCGTCTGGGCGGATTTCCTCGGCGTGCTCGAGGATCTCAAACGCGCGGGATACCCGTTCGAGGCCGAATGGTTTCAGGCGCAGTGGGAGTTCCGTTTTCCGCTCGCCGGCGCCGTCGAACATGGCGGCGTGCGGCTCGAAATCCGCCACGCGCTGGAGCCCTGGCATGTGCTGGGAGAAGAGGGATCCGCCGGCGGGACCGTGCGCTATGTCGACTCTTCTGTCGAGCGGCTGGAGGTGAAGGCGAAGGGTTATGTCGCCAACCGCCATGTCGTCGCCTGCAAAGGGCGTCGCGTCCCGTTGACAAGTACGGGCGTCAGCGGCGAGGCGGTGGCGGGCGTTCGCTTCAAGGCCTGGCAGCCCTCCTCGGGGATGCACCCGACCATCCCGGTGCATACGCCTCTGATCTTCGACGTCGTGGACAGTTGGAGCAATCGCTCGCTCGGCGGCTGCGTCTATCACAGCGCCCATCCGGGCGGACGCAGTTACGATACGTTCCCGGTCAATTTTCACGAAGCCGAGTCCCGGCGGCTGGCGCGCTTCCAGGATCACGGCCATACTCCCGGCCGCGTGGAGCCGCCGCGCGAGGAGCCGGCGGGCGAATTCCCGCTGACGCTGGATTTGCGGAGGAGTCTTGCCCGCTGAACCGGAGGCCATGACAAAGGCATGCGACGAAGCGCGGCGGCTCGGCGCGTGGATCGATGATTATCGGCCGATCCCCGGCGTCCCCGACGAGATGATCGGGCCGGATGGTCGACCGCGTCCGCATTGGTCGACCCTGCTCGACACGCTGGCGCAGCTTGGCGACGATGGCGTCGACCAACGCTTTGCGGCCGCCGCGCGGCGCATCAACGACATGGGCGTCACCTATCGCGTCCATGGCGAGGCGCGCGAGCGGCTCTGGCCCCTGGGCCGTATGCCGCTGCTGCTGACCGAGGCGGAATGGCGCGAGATTGAAGCGGGGATCGCGCAGCGCGCTGAATTGCTCGACTTGATCCTGCGCGACATCTACGGCCCCGGACGCCTCGTGACCGAAGGCGCCCTGCCCGCCGCCGCCGTGGCGGGCTCTCTGGAGTTCGTCCGCCCCATGCGCGGGGTCGAACCTCTCGGCGGCCGCTGGCTGCGCTTTTACGCCGCCGAAATCGGCCGCGGGCCGGACGGCAAGTGGTGGGTGCTCGGCGATCGCGCCCAGGCGCCGTCGGGCGCAGGCTACGCGCTGGAAAACCGTCTGGTCCTCGCACGCGCCTTCCCGAGCCTCTATCGCGAGATGAATGTGCGGCGCCTCGCCGGCTTTTTCCGCGACTTCCGCGCCGGACTCGTCGCCGCCGCCGCGCGGCCCGATCCACGCATCTGCCTCATGACGCCGGGTTCATGGAGCGAGACCTACTCGGAGCAAGTCTATCTCGCGCGTTATCTCGGATTCCTGCTTGTCGAGGGTGAGGATCTCGTCACGACCGAGGGCAAGCTGCATGTGCGCACCGTCGCCGGCCTGAAGCGGGCCGATGCGGTTTGGCGACGCGTCGACGCCGATTGGTGCGATCCGCTCGAAGCCAACGCCGCTTCCCGATTGGGCGTGCCCGGCCTGTTCGACACGTTACGGCAGGGCGCCGTCGCGTTGGCCAACATGCCGGGCGCCGGCCTCGTCGAGTCGCGGGCGCTGATGAGCTTCCTGCCCGGGCTTTCGAGGCGGCTGCTTGGAGAAGACCTGCGGCTATCCAACATCGCAACGTGGTGGTGCGGTCAGGAAGCGGAGCGCGCGGAAATCCTGCGCGCCATCGACGATCGCGCCATCGCGGCCGCGTTCAGCGATACAATGGACGGCCTTGGAGGCGCGCGCGTCGCATTAGGCGCGGAACTCGAACCCGCCCGACGCGCCGCCCTGATCCGCGCGATCAATGAACGAGGCATAGATTATGTCGGGCAGGAGATCGTCCAACTTTCGACGACGCCTGCATACTGCGCCGGCGGCCTAACGCCGCGCCCCTTCGCGTTGCGCGTCTTCGCCGCCGCGACTCCGGACGGCTGGACGGTCATGCCCGGCGGTTTCTGCCGCGTCTCGGATCGGCGGGACGCCCGCGCCGTCTCCATGGGCGCTGGCGCGCAATCGGCCGATGTGTGGGTGATCGGCGAGAAGCCCGCGGAGAGCGCTACTCTGCTGCCCGCACGAGGCGAAACGCGCGTCGTGCGCATCCCGGGAAATCTGCCGAGCCGAGCCGCGGACAATCTTTTCTGGATGGGACGCTATCTCGAGCGCGCCGAGGCGACGCTGCGCGTCGTGCGCTGTCTGTGCAACCGCCTCACTGATCCACAGTCGACCGCGATAGAGGGACGCCAACCGATCGAACGCTGCGAACGCCTGCTCATTGCTTGCGGCGTCGCAGCTCCGACCGGCTTGCGACATCCCGGCGCAGCGATTGCGTTCGCCGCTTCGAGCGACGCTGGCTCCCATGGCTCCGCGCTCGCCGTCGTCCTGCAGGCGAAGCGCGCCGCCTCGATAATTCGGGAGCGACTGTCGCAGGACGTCTGGCAATTGATCGGCCGGCTGGAATTGCGCCTGCAACGTCTTGCGTCCAAGACTCCGTTGGAGGCGGAAATTCTGGAAAGCGCCGAACGCTCCTTGCATACGCTCGCGGCCCTCTCCGGCTTGATGGTCGAGAATTTCAATCGCGTCGCCGGCTGGGCCTTTCTCGATCTCGGAAAGCGGATCGAACGCGCGATCAACACCAGCCGCTTTGCCCGCCATTTCGCCGACGCCGATCCGACCATGGACACGCTCGACGCGCTGCTCGAACTGATCGACTCGCAGATCTCGTATCGCTCGCGCTACCTCGCCGGCGCCGCGCTCGCTCCCACGCTCGACATGGCGATGCTCGATCCGTTCAACCCACACTCCGTCGGTTTTCAGGCGCGTCGCATCGATGAGCATCTCGCGGCCCTGCCCGCCTTGCTAGACGACGGCATGATGGAGCCGCAGCGCCGGCTCGCCATCGCGCTGCGCGCGGAACTCGAAGCCGAGGATGCAAGGAGGCTCGACGCCGCGCGTATTCTGGTCATCGAACAGCGCGTAATGGCGCTCGCCGACGTCATTGCAGATCGCTATTTCTCGCGCGGCGGCGACAACGCGCCCGCAGACAAAAGATCAAGGTTCGCGTGATCTACGACATCATCCACATTACCACTTACACTTACGAAACGAGCGTCGCCTCGACGCGTTGCGCGATCAGGCTGACGCCGCGCGCCAGCATCGGCCAAAAGCTGATACAATGCGACATCAGCCTCTCTCCGAAACCCCAGGACAGGCGCGAGCGCGTCGATTTCTTCGGCAATCCCACCATCGAAGCGTCGATCCAGCAACCGCATGCAAGATTGCGCGTCGCGCTCACCGCTCGTGTCGAGGTGATGCGCCCCGAGAGCCCCGCGCCAGCGCTGACTCCGTCATGGGAGGCGACGCGGCGCGCCGCATGCTCCAATCAATCATTGGATCCCGCGTCTCCCGTGCACTGGCTGTATCCGAGCCGCCTCGCGCCGCTCCATGCGCCGGTCACGGATTATGCGCGCGAAAGCTTCCCGGCGGATCGTCCTGTTCTCGAAGGCGCGCAAGAACTGATGCGTCGCATAAAACAGGATTTCGCCTATGATCCCGACGCGACCCATGTCGCGACGCCGCTTGCGCGAGCGTTCGAAAATCGCGGCGGCGTTTGCCAGGATTTCGCGCATATCATGATTGCAGGGCTGCGCGGAATCGGCCTGCCGGCGGCCTATGTCAGTGGCTATATCCGGACCATCCCCGCCCCGGGACAGCCGCGCCTCCAAGGCGCAGACGCGTCGCATGCCTGGGTCGCCATCTGGTGCGGCGAGGCGTTCGGCTGGATACATCTCGACCCAACGAACGCGATGGCTGTCGGCGACGATCACATCGTCGTCGCCATCGGCCGTGATTACGCTGACGTCTCGCCGATCGACGGCGTCATCATCAGCGCCGGCGGGCAGAACCTCGAGGTGAGCGTCGACATAAGGACGCTGGGCGACCCGTAAAAACCACCTCCCTGTCACGAAATCCAATACCAAAGGCCTTTATGGCCGACTCTTGGGGGCGCCGGGGGTCTTTTTCTGACTCAAGGCCTTGCCGGTTACCGCCCCAACATTTGAAGCCACCGGTGCTCGTCAGGGCACAAGTGTGCCTCCCGCCCGACGACACGGCGACGACGACGCTGATCAGTCCCGACACATTCACGGGGGTGAGCCGGGTCGTCGTCGTGCCGTCGCCGAGCTGGCCGGAATCGTTGAGGCCCCAGCATTTGACGCCGCCGGCGGTCGTTAGCGCGCAGGTATAATGTTGGGTAGCCGACAGCGTCTCCTGTCCCGCTCCCGCCGCGACCATCCGCCCGTATCCCAGCCAGGCGGCGCCGTTACAGTCGGGGGGATTGGGCGTATTGACGATCCGGCGCTTGTCTCGCGAGAGAACGCCCGGCGCTCCCTCTGCGACGCCGCGCGGCCTTCCGCCCGCACCCCTTCTCATTGCGTCGACCAGCGCGCCGAGCCCCTCCCGATACGCATGCGACGTGTGAAAAACATCGACCGAGGCGAACGCGTCTGCGCGACCGATGCGCGTCGTGGTTCCGTCAATCTCGATCGTCACGGATATGGCCCTGCCCTCCGCGAACCGGACTTACCCGTCTTCTCCAGCGGACCGGCCGAGCGCCTGCTCGAGATAGGCGACGGCGCCGCTGAGCGTGAAAAGCTTCCGGTAGTCGAGCTCCGGAATATTCACCCCTGTTCGCTTGTGTATCGCAGCCACCAGATTGGCGAAATCCATGGAGTCGAGGTCGAAGGCCTCGCGAATGTCCGCGTCGTTGGCGACCGATGACGGATCCGCTTCCGGCGCGATGTCGCAGATCAGCTGGAGAAGGAGCGATCTTATTTCGTCATTGGTCACAATTTTTCGGGCTCCTGCAAAAGGCGCGCGACCTCGGCGAGATAGAGTCCGCCAAGATGGCCGTCTGTCACGCGATGATCGGCTGCGAGGCTCACCATCACGAGGGGACGAGGCGCGATCCTCCCATCGACGACGAAGGGGCGCGTGACGACGCGCCCAAAGCCGACGATCGCCACCTGGGGCGGGTAGATAATACCTGTCACCGTCTCCGCGCCGCGATCGCCGACGCTCGTCACGGTCATTGTGGGAGACGCAAGCTCCGACGCCCGCAGTCCACCGCGCCTTACGCGTTCGACCAGATCGCGCATCGACGACATGAGTTCGGCGAGCGATTTTTTGTCCGTGTCCCTCATCGCCGGCGCCACCAGTCCGCCGCCGCGGAGCGCCACTGCCCAGCCGATGTGAATCTCGCTGGCGGGGACGAAGGCGCCGTTCTCAAAAAACCCGTTCAGTTTCGGCTGCGCGTGCAGCGCGAGGGCGGCGGCCTTCAAGAAAAGCACGGCCGGCAAGATGCGCGCGAGCGGCTCCCGGTCGCGATTGAAATCCTCGAGCCAGGACAAAGCGGCGTGAAGATCGACCGTTTCGCTAAGATAATAGTGCGGGATTTCGCGCTTCGAGCGGCTCATCGCGGCGGCGATGGCCTTGCGCATTTCCGACAGATCGACGCCGCGCCTGATCGACGGCGCTCCGGCTGGAGCGGCGCGCGCCGCCGCCTCCACATCCGCAAGCTGGATCGCCCCATCGACCCCCGTGCCGCGAAGCTCCGCCATGTCGATGTTCAGCGCGGCCGCGCGACGGCGGGCGACAGGCGTGATCTTCAGACGCGCGTCCGGCGCGATCACTGGTGTCGCGACAGGAATCGGCGCCGCCGCGACTTGCAACGCCGGCGGTCGCGCGGCTGCGGCGGCGGGCTGCGCGGCCTCACCCGCCGGTCCGTCGATCCGGGCGAGGATCGTTCCGACCGGAACGCGCGCGCCGACGGGAACCAGTATGTTCGAAACAACGCCCTCCACGAAGACTTCGACTTCGATCGCGCCCTTTTGCGTCTCGACGACGGCGATCACGTCGCCCGACTTCACGCGATCGCCCTGCTTCACATGCCATTCGACGAGCGTGCCGGCCTCCATGTCGGCGCCGAGGGCGGGCATTTTGAAGTCGCTCATGTCGGCCGCACGAGGTCGCGCGCAGCGGCGGCGATGGCGTCTCTCTGCGGCAGGCAGGCGTCTTCGAGATGCGCGGCGTAGGGCATGGGAACTTCGCGCCCGCACACACGCCTGAGCGGCGCATCCAGTTCGAAGAAGGCCCCTTCGACGATGCGCATGCCGATTTCCGCAGAAATAGAGCCGCTACGCCAGGCTTCGTCGATAATGACGCAGCGCCTCGTCTTGCCGACCGACGCCAAAATCGCGTCTGTATCGAGCGGGCGCAGCGTGCGGAGATCGAGCACTTCGGCTTCGATGCCCTCCTTCGCCAGCGTCTCGGCGGCGTCGAGCGTCTTGAACAGGCCGCCGCCGTAAGTGATGAGAGTGACGTCCCGGCCCGGGCGGCGGATTGCGGCATGGTCGATGTCGACGGACGTCACGCCGGGCGTCAAAACGCCTTCCATATTGTAAAGCATGACGTGCTCGAAAATGAGCGTCGGATTGGGCTCTGCGAGCGCGGCGAGGAGCATGTAGCGCGCATCATCAATCGTCGCCGGGGTCAGCACGCGCAATCCGGGAATATGCGCATACCATCCCTCCAAACTGTGCGAATGCTGCGCGGCGACCCGCCGCCCGCCGCCCGTCGCCATGCGGATCACGAGCGGAATGGCGAATTGCCCGCCGGACATATAGGGGATCGTGACGGCGTTGTTGACAATCTGATCCAGCGCCAGAAGGCTGAAATTGACCGTCATGATCTCGACGATCGGCCGCATCCCGGTCATCGCCGCGCCGATCCCGGCGCCGACGAAGGCGCTTTCCGAAAGCGGCGCATCCCTGATCCGCTCGTCGCCAAATTCTTCGAGAAGCCCTTTCGTCACCGCATAGCAGCCGCCGTAACGGCCGATGTCCTCGCCCATGAGAAAGACGCGGGGATCTTCCAGAAGCGCCTGCCGCAGCGCTTGTTTGCAGGCTTCGCGATAAGTGATCGCGAGGGGAGGAGACTCGGTCAAGAAGGAATCTCCGTTATTGTCACGAAACGCTCCACCTCCGCGACGGACTCGAGCGCGCCCGCTTCGGCGAAGGCGACCGCGGCGGAGATCTCGGCCTCGACTTTCGTCTCGATCGCATGGACCTCTTCCGGCCTGATCAAATGATTGCTTTCGAGCCACTCCTGAAAGCGAACGATCGGGCCTTTCTTTCGCCAGGCCTCCACTTCTTCCTTCGAGCGATAGAGTTGCGCGTCGAACATCGAATGCGCCCGAAAGCGGTAAGTTCTGCATTCCAGAAAATAGGGATCGCTCCCGGCGCGGACTCTTTCCACGGCCCGCCGCGCCGCGCTTTCGACGGCGACGACGTCCATGCCGTCGACCCTTTCGCCCTCGATCCTGTAGCCGCTGGCCTTGTGCACGAAGTCCGTGTCCGCCTCCGCGCGCTCGACCGCCGTGCCCATCGAATAAAGATTATTCTCGCAAATGAACAGGATGGGCAGCCGCCAGAGCTTCGCCAGATTGAGCGTCTCGTGGAATTCTCCCTCGTCCACGGCGCCTTCACCGAAGAAGCAGGCCGTGATCGCCGTCCGCTTCGACAATTTATCGGAGAGCGCGACGCCCAGCGCCAGCGGCAATCCGCCGCCAACGATGGCGTTGCCGCCGTAGAAGCGATGCGCCCGGTCGAAAAAATGCATCGAGCCGCCGCGTCCGCGGCAGCATCCGTTGAGCTTGCCCATCATCTCCGCGATCAGGCAGCCGGCGTCGACGCCGCGGGCGAGCGCCTGACCATGTTCGCGATAGGTCGCGATAACGGAATCGTCCGCGGTCAGCGCCTCCATGACGCCGACCGACACCGCCTCCTCGCCGTCGTAGAGATGCAGGAACCCCAGGATCTTCTGCGCCTGATAGAGCTCCACGCATTTCGCCTCGAAACGGCGGATGCGGATCATCCCCGTCAGCAGACGCAAGAGATGCGCATGGTCGAGATGAACCTTCTGCGTCATCGCTCGTCGCTTTCCAGGGTCGACAGGTCGCCCTCCGGCAGGCCCAGTTCGCGCGCTTTCAGAAGGCGTCGCATGATCTTGCCGCTGCGCGTCTTCGGCAGATTGACGCGAAACTCGATCTCCTTTGGCGCTACCGCCGCGCCCAGGCGCTTGCGCGCATGTCCCAGCAACTCCTTGCGCAAGGCTTCGTCCTCCATGAAGCCCTGCTTCAAAGCGACGAAAGCCTTGACGATCTCGCCCGCGACCGCGTCCGGCTTGCCGATGACGGCGGCTTCGGCCACGGCTGCATGCTCCATCAGGACGCTTTCGACTTCGAATGGCCCGATCAAATGGCCCGACGATTTGATCACGTCGTCGGCGCGGCCGACGAACCAGAAATAGCCGTCCGCGTCGATGCGGGCGAGATCGCCAGTCAGATACCATTCGCCCACGAAACATTTGCGGTAGCGTTCGTCCTCGTGCAGATAGCCGCGCATCATCGAGGGCCAGCCGCGCCTGAGCGCGAGCTCGCCCTCCCACTCGGGTGTATCGACAATCTCAACGCTCCCCCCCGCTTTTCGTAAAGCGATGCGCGCCTCGACGCCCGGCAGCGCACGCCCCATGGAGCCGGGCTTGATGTCCATGGCTGCGAAATTTCCGATCATGATGCCGCCCGTTTCCGTCTGCCACCAATTGTCATGAAAGGGCAGCCCCAGGGCCTGCACGCCCCAGACCACGGCTTCCGGATTGAGCGGCTCGCCGACGCTGGCCGCGAAGCGCAAAGCCGAGAGGTCGAATCCTCGAAGCGCCTCCTCGCCCGCTTTCATCATCATGCGGATGGCGGTCGGAGCCGTATACCAGACGGTGACCTTTTCTTCGGCAAGGACGCCATACCAGCCTTGCGCGTCGAATTCGGCCTCGACGACGATATTCGTTACGCCGTGCACGAGCGGCGCAATGACGCCATAACTCATGCCCGTCACCCATCCCGGGTCCGCCGTACACCAGAAGCGATCGTCCTCGTGCAGATCGAGCGCGAAAAACCCGGTCGCGTAATGCGTCACCACGGCGTCATGAACATGCAGGACGCCTTTCGGCCGCCCGGTCGTCCCGCTGGTGAAATGCAGGAGCGCAACGTCTTCGGGATCGGTGGGGGGTATATCGAAAACGGTCGACGCCTCGCTCATCAGGTCGCGCCAGGAGAGCGCGCCCTCGCCACCCGTCTCGGCGTCGACGAGAATGACGTGTTCAAGCTTCGGCAAGCGCGGGCGCAAGGCTTCGATCTTGCGCCGGTAGAGCGCCTGCGTGGTGACGAGGACGCGCGCGTCGCCGATCTCCATGCGCGTGGCGATCGGCTCCGGCCCGAAGGCCGAGAACAACGGCGAAACGACGCATTTGGCCTTCAGCGCGCCGAGAATGGCGATGTAGAGTTCAGGAATGCGCCCGAGCAGAACGAAGACCGCGTCTCCCGGTCTGGCGCCCAGCGACCGCAGGGCGTTGGCGAAGCTGTTCGTCGATTGCGCAAGATCGGCGTATGAATAGTTTCGACGTTCGCCTGTCTTGCCAATCCATCTTATTGCTATTTTGTCTTTCCTGTCGCCGCCTGCATGGCGATCGACGGCTTCGAAGGCGATGTTCAACCCGCCAGCATTGGGAAGGCCCGTCAATTTTGCGCGCGCCGTCGCCCAGCCAAATTGCGCGCGCGCTGCGTCGTAATCGGCGAGATTGGGTCGGACCGCGAACGACGCAGGATCTTTATGGATCATCGCGTAGCGCACGGAGTCATTCAGCCCCATTCGTGCCTCTCGTTCTCGGGGCGGTCACGCGTCGGCGCACTTTCCACTCGCAGACGCGTCAAAAACGCTTCCTCTTATCACTATTGTGTGATCTGCCGGCTTGACGATCAAGCGAATTCGGGCGGCCATGAGCTTGAGCTTTTCCCGGCGGAAGCCTTTGCCCGAAAGTCGCGTTATCCGACGCGTCGTCCTGGCTGTTCCTCACTCTCGCAAAAATGCCGGGAGGGCGAAGCGTGACGACCGCAAGTCCGCTACAGGCCGCAAGGCGAGACGGGAGAATTTCCTGCCGCCGCCGTAGCGTCGCGGGCATGATCACAATTCTTTCCGCCCTCCTTTCCCTGCTCTTGTTCCGTGTTCGCAGCCGCACCTCATTGGAGCTTGAGCTCATCGCGTTGCGGTATCAGGTGACCGTCCTGCGCCGGCAACGGCCTGGTCAGCCTCGGCTCGTCTCCGCTGACCGGCTGCTTTGGGTTTGGCCGTCATGGAAACGAAGTGGAGCACGACGAATAGATTTTTACCTGAGGTTCGGGAACCGGCGGCTCTCCGAGTCTGGACAAGCCGGCGAAGGCCATCTTCGGGAAGTTCGCCGAACCTCCCGAACCTGCCGTCCGGGATCAACGCGCCGGCGCGATCATTCGCCTTCGAACAGCTTGAGGAAGGCTTCCTTGTTTTCCCGCAGTTTTTGCAGGTGAACCGCCGCCAGATGATCGAGGCGGCGGTTTCCCGCCGCCGTCATCACGATCAACGAGCGCCGCCGGTCGAGAGCGTCGGTCTTTCGCCGCACGAGCTTCGCCTGAACCAGCCGCGAGACGAGTTCGGCGGCGCTGTGATCGCGTATCATCAACTGATCCGCGAGTTCGCCGACGCTGATGTGATTCCCGCCCTCGTATGTCTTGATCACCAGCAGCGCCTGATACCACTGCATCGTCAGGCCGAGATCGGCGGCGGCGGCCTCGCTGAACGCCAGAAACCTTCTCAGGGCGCGACGAAAATTGGCCAGCGCCTCCAGCTCCTCCCTGCTCGGGGCCGATGAGGCGTCGTCCGCATCCGGTTCGCGCCCAATTGCCAAAATGGTCACCCAACCTCCAAATTTTTCGCCCGGCGGCCGTTCTCGTCGTCGGCATCATGCGGTCGCCGTCGGCCCCGGTCAATTCCCCGCCTCTCAGGAGCCGCCTGCGTTCCGCTTGCATTACATCGTGAGGCGATATAGTTTATATCGTGTCACGATCTAGCTGCCATGTTTCCGCGGTCGCCGCATGTCCGGCCGCCGCATTTGAGGAATCTGGCGCGACGACAGGCCGTCAGCGGCGCCGCCGGGTAAGAGAAACGGGGAGGAGCGAGATGATCCCGTGCTTTTTGTCATGGCGACTCGGGCGGCGTCAGTCTGAATGAGGACTATTGCGTCATGAAAATCTGGCCGCAGACGCCGCCGGACGACCCCGACGCCAAAACCGTGAAGACTCCGCGTCAATCCTTCGGCGAAGGAAAATCCCGCGCGGGCCAAACGCGGACATTTCTCGAAATCAAAAGGAACGTAGCCATGTCACTGACTCGACGCGCAAGCATGCTGGCCCATGCGGGGCTGGTCGCGGGAGGCGCCTATCTCCTCACGGTCATGCTGACCGGGAGCCACGCCCAGGAATATGAGGTTGGCGGGCTCAAGGTCGAACATCCCTGGCTGCGCGCGCCTGGGGAGGGCGAGAACGTCGCGACGCTCTACATGGTCGTTCACAATACGGGCGACGCGCAGGACAAGCTTGTCGGCGTCAAATCGGACAAGATCGGCGCCGCCGTGCTGCACGCCGACGTCAAGCGCATCGTCGTTCCGCATGGCATCGTGATCCCGCCGCATGCGACCGTGCTGCTCGAGCCGGACCGGCCCTATGTTTCTCTCGAGGGCGTGGAAAAGATGAACCCGGTCGGCGGGAGCTTCGCAGTCAGGCTGGTTTTCGAGAAAGCTGGAGAAGTCGCCGTCGACGCGTCCGTCGAGGCGCCCGACGCCAGACATGCGCATGACGCGGAGGCGACCGCGCGGTGGGAGAAGGCCCATGGCGGCGGCGCGCCCGCGACCCCGGCGCAGGAGGGGCGTCGGGGGGCGACGGACGCGGGCAAGACCGAGCCCGCCAGCGCAACGCCGACGGCGGCGCCGGCCGCCGACGGGAACTAGGCGCCGCCATGATCTGGCGCAACGTCGCGAAAACCGTCGGCGCGTCCGGGCGCCCGTTCATGGGAGCGCGACGCGGATGACATCGACGATCGATTCGGGCGCAGGGATCGAGTCCGGGCGCCTGGCCGCAAAGGCGCAGGCCGTCGCCCGCCAGAGATCGCGCTGGGCGCTGTTTCTGGATTTCGACGGCACGCTCGTTGAAATCGGGGAATCGCCGAGCGCGATCGTGGTTCCGACGCATCTGCCTCTTTTGCTCGCGCGGCTGAACGCGGCGCTGGACGGCGCATTCGCGATCGTGACCGGACGGCCCGTTTCGGACATCGACCGCTTTCTCGCGCCGTTCCGGCCGACGGTCGCCGGCGTGCACGGCGCCGAGATACGCGCGCCGGGCGGCCGTCGCGTCGAGGTCGCGGCGGGACCCAAGCAGAGAAAACTGGTCTCGGGCGTTCGCGCCCTGTGCAGACGCTTCCAGGGCGTGTCGCTCGAATTCAAGCCGGGGACCGTCGCGGTCCATTATCGCGCCAATCCGGAGGCTGGTCCGCCGCTGAAGACCGGATTGCAGCAAATCGTGAACGAAAATCCGGGGGATCTGGTGATCTGCTCGGGCCGAATGGTTCACGAGATCCTGCCCCGCCGCGTCTCCAAGGGCGCCGCGATCGAAACGCTGACGGAGCTCCCGGCGTTTCGCGGCTGCCGGCCGCTCGTCATCGGCGACGACGTCACCGACGAATCGGCGTTCGCCGCGGCCGTCAGGCTCGGCGGCGTGGCGTTGAAGGTGGCGGGCGAGCATTTTCCGCCGGAGGACGCGGATTTCGACGACCCCGCCCAGCTCAGGTCCTGGCTTGACGTTCTGGCGGCGAATCTCGGCGCATGATCCCGGATCGGCGCTCCACGCCGGTGACCCGCACGGATCGGCCGCACGCCTCGTGATCTCCCGACTGATTGCGTTCACGGACGCCGAGGCGTGGTTGCCGCGGCCGCCGTCCGGCGCTCCGCAGAGAACGCGGATCGCTGCTGCGCGACCGGGTCGCCGTGAAACGAGCGAAGGGAAGAACATCCGATGAGCGACAAATCTTTCAGCGTCAGCGAAACCCGTTTCGTCTTTCCCGGCGCGCGGCGCAGGGCTGCGCTTGCCCGCCGTCTCGCGGTTAACCCCGCGGCGAAAGTGGCGGCTTTCGTCACCGCGGCCGCTTTCGTTCTCATCGTTTCTCTTGCTCCTCTCGCTTCCTTCGTCATCGAGGGCTGGCTGCGTCAGGATATCGAAATCCGCTCCCGTCTCATCGCGCGCTCCGTGCGCAACCATCTGCTCGCGAGCGGGCCGGAATCCTCCCTCGACCTCGGCCGCTATCTCGAACAGATGGTCGAGGACGAGCGTCTCCTTGCGCTCGGCTATTGCTCCGACGCGGGCGTCATGCTCCATGCGACCGCGTCGATGCCCAAATCGATTTCCTGCCGGGATTTCGGCGCGGGAAAAACCAACGCATTCGACGTCGATTCACGCCCGGACCCGCGCGCGCATGTGAACGCGGTCTCTGTCGGAGCCGGCCCGACGGCCGGCCGGCTGGTCGTCGTTCATGACCTGTCCTTCATCGACGAGCGGTCGCGCAAGGCGAGTTATTACACGATCCTGGCCCTGACCGGCGTAACCATGGCGCTCGGCCTGCTCGCGACGAGCGTCGTGCTGATGGCGACGCGCGGCTGGGCCCGCTCCGTGCGAAGCGCCATTCTGGCCCCGCGCGCGGAGGAGGCGCTGAAGCCGTTGCAGGCGGAATTGCCGGGCGGCCGCGATTTCCGCGCGCTGCTGCAGGCGCTACGGGTCGAGCGCAAATTCACCGAAGGGATTTACGTCGAGTGGTCGCCGGCGACGCTCGGACAATTGCTCGCCGAGGAATTGCCGCAGGCGCGCGTCGTGATCGTGTCGAACCGCGAGCCCTATATTCACAATTACGCGGACGGAAAGCCGACGCTGCAAATACCGGCGAGCGGTCTTGTCGCCGCGCTGGAGCCGGTCATGCGAGCCTGCGGCGGCGTGTGGGTCGCGCATGGCAGCGGCGCGGCGGATCGGGAGACGGTGGACGAATACGACCGCATCGCCGTTCCCCCGAATGATCCCGCCTACTCGCTGCGGCGCGTCTGGCTGAGCGACGAGGAGCAGGACGGCTATTACTACGGCCTCGCCAATGAGGGCCTCTGGCCCTTGTGTCACATCGCCTTCGTGCGCCCGAACTTTCGGGAGCAGGACTGGTCGCATTACGTCGCGGTGAACCGCAAGTTCGCCGAAGTGGTGATCGAGGAAGCCGAATGCGACGACCCGATCGTGCTGGTGCAGGATTATCACTTCGCGCTGCTGCCGCGCATGATCCGCGACCGGCTGCCGAACGCCACGATCATCGCCTTCTGGCACATACCCTGGCCAAATTCCGAGACCTTCGGCATCTGTCCCTGGCGCGAACAGATCATCGACGGCCTTCTCGGCAGCACGATTCTCGGCTTCCATACGCAGTTCCACTGCAACAATTTCATCGACGCCGTGGACCGCTTCATGGAAAGCCGGATCGACCGGGAGACCGGCTCCATCACGTTGCGCGGCCACGAAACCATGGTGCGCCCCTATCCGATATCGATCGAATGGCCGCCGAGCGCGCTCGCCAACCAATTGCCGGTTGAGGAATGCCGCAAGGAGCTTCGCCGGCGACTTCATCTCGGCGACGACATGCGCATTGCGATCGGCATCGAACGCTTCGATTACACCAAGGGCGTTCTCGACCGCATCAGGGCCGTCGACGCATTTCTTTCGCTTCATCCCGAATGGCTCGAAAAATTCGTCTTCATCCAGGCCGCGGCGCCGACCCGCAGCAAGCTGCCCGTCTACAGCAGCCTGCAGGCCGAGGCGCGGCGGCTGGTCGACGAGATCAACGGGCGGCACGGCCGGAACGGCTGGAAGCCGATCCTGCTGGAAATTCGCCACCACGAACAGGGCGAGGTTTACGCGCTGTTTCGGGCCGCGGACGTCTGCATCGTGTCGAGCCTTCACGACGGCATGAATCTCGTCGCGAAGGAATTTGTCGCTGCGCGCGAGGATGAACAGGGCGTTCTGATCCTGTCCAGCTTCGCCGGCGCGTCGCGCGAGCTGTCTGAGGCGCTGATCGTCAATCCCTATGACGCGCATGGAATGGCTGAAGCGATTCAGGAAGCGCTGAAAATGCCGTCCGGCGAACAGCGCGAAAGAATGCGTCTGATGCGCGAGCTCATTCGTCGGGACAATGTCTACAGCTGGGCGGCGCAAATGCTTCTGCACGCCGCGCGCCTTCGCAAGAGCGAGCGCCTGCATAGATTGATCGGGCAGTAAGGGCGGCGCGTGACGTGACTTCCCTGCTCCCTGTCGTCCCTACCGCAAATTCAATCTGACTGGAATGCTTCTGAAATTTGGGGCATGCTTCGTCTCATGGCCGACGTGGTCAAGCTGGCCTCGTGGACGATCATCGACCTGTTGCGATCCAGAGCGTCACTGGAGGTGGAGATCGTCGCGCAGCATCAGCAACTAAACCTCTTGCGCAGGAAATCGGCGAGGCGACTGGCGTTCAGCACTATAGATCGTCTGATTCTTGCTGGGCCCTATCAGATTGCGTCGCGGATTATCGACGCCTTGGCGATCGTAACGCCCGAGACGGTTATTCATTCGCATCGCGCTGGCTTTGGTTTGTTGTGGCGATGGAAGTCGCGGCCTCGCGGCGGCAGGCCAGAAGTGGCGCAAGAACGCGCCCGTACCTCGCGCGGTTCAGGCTGCAAGGCGCATTGTTCCCACACCAATCCTCGAGCGGACGAAACGCCCGAAGCGATAGCGAGGGTCATCGCGAGGGGAGGCTCACCACCGCAACGGTGAATCCGGCGGACGCATCCGCCTTCAGATCGGCGAACGAGTAATTGTTCCCCAGCGCTTGGGCGAGCCGCGGCGTAAAGTCTCAACGAAGCTTTGAATCATGCCACTGGCCTAGGCGTTGTTTTCCTTGGTCATTCTGACCCCTCGGAATTCGGAGCGGGACCAGGATGGCCCCCCGCCTCCGCCGGACGCCCCTCAGACCTTATCTCGATTCTGGCCGTGACATTCGACCCAGCTGCAAAGCCGCCGTCGCTTTTTGTCGCTTCGATAACCAGGCGGCCAATGACCGAGCCGCCGCCTGTTGGGGGGCCAGAAATCTCCGTGATTCTGCCGCTCAGAACGCGCCCAGGATCAGAGTCGGACTGGATTTCCGCCAAGGCGCCGATGCGCAGAGGCTTCAACGCCTCTTGCGGCGCGCCGAACTCCGCCGCCAGGTTGCGAGATTCCCTCGTGAAGAGAAAAAGCGGCGCGGAAGCGGCCACTTTTTGCCCGACCGACGCATAGCGTGCGGCGACAACCGAGTCGAAAGGCGCACGTATCTCGATCTGCTTTTCGTTCTTCTCCTCCTCCGCGAGCATGGCGCGCAGCCGGTCTATTTCGTTACGCTCTACTCGCGCTCTGGCCAGCGTCCTGCGGCGGAGCTGAGCTAATCGTGAATGCCGGCCGCCGCGCCTGGGCGTCCGCGAGGACAGGAGGCGCTCATATTGGGCGAGACTGCCTTTTGCCGCTTCGAGCCTTCCGAGCGCTCGCTGATGGGGTTCCCCATAGATCGTCGCGCATAAGCGCCCGGCCTCAATGGTTTCTCCTGCTTGGCAATTCACGACGCCTACAGTTCCGCCGATCGCCGCGACGGCAAGCCGCTGCTGCGCCGCCATGACGGTCCCTTGGAAGATCGCGAACTTCGTGGCCGGAGCCTGCAACGCGCTTTCCGGGGCGTTTCTCGGCGACCGGATAGTAGACGGCCAGAGGCCAATCAACGTCGCCACGATTGCAGCCAATGCGGCGGCGCCGGCCGAAAGAACCCATGGCGAAGGCCTGCGCGTCGCCTCGCCTACAACAAGAGCCTCGGGCCCGGCTGCGAGGCCAAAGCGCCTAAAAACAAGAAGCTTGAAAAGATCAAGGATGAGAGCGAAAGCTAGAGGGTGTTATGCACCTTGGATCATGAAATCTGCTGCGCGCTTGAGCATGAGACATGCGAAGGCGACGACGTGGAGTCCTGCGAGGGTCTGAGCATAGCGCTCGTAGTCTTTGACGAGCCGCCTGCATCGCGTCGCCCAGGCGAATGAACGCTCGACCACCCAGCGCTTGGGCAGCAACACGAAGCCTTTTTTGGCCTCGGCGAGTTTGACGACGCAAAGCTCGGCGCCCTGCGCCTTTGCGGCCTCGGACGCCTTTTCGCCGGTGTAGCCCTGATCGACATAAACGAGTTCGACGCTTTCGCCTGTCACATCCTGCACGGCTGCGATGAGCTTGCCGACCTCGGCGCGGTCATCGACATTCGCCGGCGTGACATGCAACGCCAGCAAATGGCCCAATGTGTCGACTGCCATGTGCAGCTTCGAGCCGCGCTTTCGCTTCGCGCCGTCATAGCCCGCTCGTGGGCCGCTCTCAGGGGTCGAGCGCAAGGTGCGGCTGTCGATGATCGCCGCCGTCGGCTCCGCCGCCCGCCCGGAAGCGACGCGCAACTGGGCGCGCAGATCCTGCGCAAGCGCCTCGAACACGCCCGCCGACAGCCAGCGCTGCGATTGCTGATACACGGCGAACCATGGCGGCAGATCGTTGGGCATGGCGCGCCAGGCGATGCCGTAGCGCAGCACGTAACGCAGGCCGTTGAACAGCTCGCGCAGCGAATGTTGACGCTGCGGCGCGCCTTCGTCCATGAGCGTCAGATAAGGCGCAACCAGCGACCATTCTTCGTCGCTGACGTCAGACGGATAAGGTTTGCGAATCGGAGACATCCGATTCTACTAAGACAATCAATCACCAAAGTACATAACACCCTCTAGGGTCGCGAGAAACAGTTCCAAGATGACCCAAGCTGGCAGCGGATCCATCAGGTATCCCCCGAGCGCGAAAAAGACCGCTATCGCGAGGTTTAATAGCGAGGAAAGCACTAGCCATGCGGAGGGAGGCGAGCTCCACAGGCGTCGCCGATCACGCAGAACATAGACCGTCGCCTGACCGAGAAACACGAGCGAGACAAAGGCGACGGTCCGCAGTTGGCCGATGTTCAAGCTCAGCCATCGTTCGCCTACGAGAACAATCGTCGAAACAAACAGTAATCCCGCAACGCCAAGCGAGGCTGCGGCGCCGGTGATGGCGCCAAGGCGCCAGGCGTCTGGTTGCGAGGAAGGCGTCGCCCTGTCCGTGGCGATCGCCATCGTCAAAAAGTCCCCGGTGATCAGCAGCAACGCCATTTGCATCGGCGTCACAATCGCGTGGCCTGTCGCCAGCAGGCCGACGCCAAGAAAGGGGACGAGCTGGAACTTTTTGACGAGCGCATTGAGAATGTAGGTCAAAATGCGCTGGAAGGCGGCGCGTCCTTCTTCAATCGCGTCGACCACTCCCTTGATGCCTGGCTCGGTGAGGACGACGCTTGCGGCCGATTTTGCCACATCTGTGGCGGTGGAGACAGCCACGCCCATTTGCGCCTGGCGGAGGGCCGGCGCGTCGTTGACCCCGTCGCCGCACATGCCGACGATGCGTCCCCGACGCTGGAACGCCTGCACCAGCTTGAATTTGTCTTCCGGGAAGACGCCCGCGTAAATGGCGTAATCCTCGGGATTCAATTCTTGAGAAAAATTCGCGGCAGGACAGACGGGCCCCACGAGGCCAACGGCCCGGCCAACCGACGCAGCGGTCGCCACTGCGTCGCCGGTAACCATCACGGTTTTTACCCCCTCCGCCCATAGCTCGGCGATCAGCGGCTTCGATTCGGGACGCGGCGGGTCGCTCAACGCGATCAGCCCGACGAGTTTCTCGGCCCCTAAAGGACCGAAGGCCACGGCGATGACGCGGCCGGCGGAACGGGCCGAGGCCTCGATTTGGCGCTCCGCGCGGCCGTCGAACGATGAAAGCCGGGCGACTGCGAGGGGCGCGCCTTTGACGATCCGCCGTTCTATTCCTGCTGCGTCTGTGACGGTGGCTTCGGCGACCTTGGTCGCGGGGTCGAACGGGATGAATTTGCGAGTTTGAAGCAGCGGGAATTTACCGCCGTTTTTCGGCGCCGCCGCGCAGCTTGCGGACCAGTCGTTCATCGAGTCCAACTTCGAGGGCACGGTGCATGTGCGCAACCGCCATGTCGCCCGCAACTCGGATGGCGACCTGATCGTCATGGCGCGCAACGTCGCCATCGTGATCCTCGGCCCTGACGGAGCCGAGCGCGCGGTCAACCGTATCCAGTACGGCGCCCGCCTGAAGGTCGATGAAGGCGACAAGGTCAAGCGCGGCCAGCGCATCGCCGAGTGGGACCCCTATACGCGTCCCATCATCAGCGAGATCGACGGCGTCATCGGCTTCGAGGATCTGGTCGAGGGCCAGTCGATGTCGGAGACGGTTGACGAGTCGACCGGCATCGCCAAGCGCATGGTCATGGACTACCGCCTCAACCTGCGCTCGGCGAGCCTAAAGCCCTCGATCGTCATCAAGGGGCCGGACGGCAAGGTCGGGAAACTCGCCCGCGGCGGCGACGCGCGTTACCTGCTGCCCGTCGACTCGATCATCGCGGTCGAGCCCGGCGGAACCGTGAAGGCGGGCGACATCGTCGCGCGTATTTCGGTGGAGAGCGCCAAGACCCGCGACATCACCGGCGGTCTGCCGCGCGTCGCGGAACTGTTCGAGGCGCGCCGTCCGAAGGATCACGCGATCATCGCGGAGATCTCCGGCACGGTGCAGTTCGGGCGCGACTACAAGAACAAGCAGCGCATCACCATCGTTCCTGCCGAGGAAGGCGCCGAGCCCGTCGAATATCTGATCCCGAAGGGCAAGCACATTCACCTTCAGGACGGCGACGTCGTCGAAAAGGGCGACTATATCGTCGACGGCAACCCGGCGCCGCACGACATTCTGGCGATCAAGGGCGTGGAGGAGCTTGCGGCCTACCTCGTCAACGAGATCCAGGAGGTCTACCGACTGCAGGGCGTCAACATCAACGACAAGCACATCGAAGTGATCGTGCGTCAGATGTTGCAGAAGGTCGATATCGTCGATCCGGGCGACACCGGCTTCCTCGAGGGCGAGCAGGTGGATCACGTCGAACTCGACGAAGCGAACGCCAAGGCGATCGAGAACGGCGGCAAGCCCGCCTCCGGCACGCCGGTGCTGCTCGGCATCACCAAGGCGTCGCTGCAGACGCGTTCGTTCTTCTCCGCCGCCTCCTTCCAGGAGACCACCCGCGTCCTCACCGAGGCTGCGGTCAACGGCAAGATCGATCCGCTGGTCGGCCTCAAGGAGAACGTCATCGTCGGCCGCCTCATCCCGGCTGGCACGGGCGCGGCGATGGCCAAGTTTCGCGGCATCGCCACGGGTCGCGACGATCTCATCATCGAGCAGCGCGCCGAGGCCGCCGAGCCGGCTCCTGCCCTGCCCCCGGCGGAATAATCCGCCGCGCATCGCGAGAATCGAAAGGGCCGCCCTTATCGGGGCGGCCTTTTTTCACGGTATGAAGCCTGAGATGAAAGACCTCCCCGCTCGCGCCGCGCGCGCGCTGATCCTCGTCTACCGCGTCACCTTCTCGGCCTTCGCGGGGCGAACCTGCCGCTATGCGCCGACCTGCTCGGAATACACGGATGAAGCCATCGCAAGACATGGCTTGTGGGCGGGCGGCTGGATGGGCTTCGCCCGCATCTGCCGTTGCAGGCCGGGCGCGGGCGAGGGTTTCGATCCGGTGCCGGAGGAGTTGCGCGCGGACGCGAGCGCGCTCACGCCCTGGCGCTATGCCCACTGGCGCGGACCCTTCCGCTGCGAGGAAGTTGAAACCGACAAGGGCTGACAGGGATCATTGTGAAGCGGCGAAGCCTATGACCACCGAAACTGTCAAACTGATTTGCGGGAAAATACGCGAAGACTGATCGTGACGCGGTTGAAGATGAAGCTGTCCTCACCGCCGAACCAGCGAAACGACAAACATCGCGGTTTCGGGAAGCGGCTCAAACATGCGATCCAGCCGCAGCGGAGCGAGTTCAAGCGATTCAATTGCGCCCCATGTCTCCCGCCAAGAATCATGGGTCCACACATGAGCGTGGACATCGACATAAAGCCCGTCACGTTCGGCGGCTTCCGCCACCGCATAGGCTTGCTTTATCCCATCAGGTCGCGAGGACAGACTTTCGATCGGCGCGCCGACGGGGGATACGCCGACAATATGATCGAAGATCTGTCGGAAGCTGGGCTTCTGCAAACGCCGGCGATGATCCTCGAGCAGTTCCGCGAGCGTCGTCGCACGGCGTCCATGATCGAACGTAAGGGATTGTTCCGGAATCGCGAGATTTATGCGGCCGCCGGGCTCGATGACGCTCGCGATCTCCGCCAGCCAGCCAATCGGGTCAGCCACATGTTCGATCACTCCCGAAGCGAGCGCCCAAGCGAAACGTCTCCCCCCGACAACCTTGTCCAAAGCCCCGGACGCCCAGACATAATCGACATGAACGATATGCGAGGGGTCAACGAGACCAGGATCATTCGCATGGCTATATTTCGCGACGAGTTGGTCGTGATCCGCATGATCGACAAATGAGACGTCATGGTGGTCGCGCGAGACGGTGGGGCGATCGAGCGCGCCGAACTCGAGTCCGGCCCTGCCGGCGATACCGTATAACATTTGCTCGAGATGTCGCCGATGCTGACGCGTCGGAGAGTTTTCGAGATGCTTTCCATTGCCGAACCGAACTGAAACCTCATCGTTCGAGTGGAGCGGCGATGGAAAGTGGAAAATGAATCCAGCATCTGCTGGAATGTTGAATTGCACCAGCTCAGGGCGTCGCAATGCGCATTTGATCGTGGCGATCATCTCGTCGTTGACGAAGATTTCCAGCGTGGCCGGCCCGCCGTTTTCCGTCGCCCACCCTGCGACGTGAGACTGCAGGCAGACGTCCAGGAAACCATGCTGATGCATCTATTCCCCCTTTTCGAAACCAGTGTGTCCCGGGGCCGAACGCGCGCCACTTTCGGTATCCTGATAACGTGCGGCGACGCGACGATAGAGTTCAAGATCATATCTGTTGACCTCGCGCACCTTCTCCCAGTCGATGCGGCGATAGTCCTGGTCGCTCAAATCGACACGTCGACCGTCGGTTACATTTTCGCGTCCGATCGCAACCGGCTCGAGCCCCATCTTCTCGAACATGATCCTGGCATGCACATCAATATTTTCGGTCATGCCGACAAAGTCGAAGGAGCGGTCGATATTGCTCAAGGCAAGCTCGAGCACATAATCTGACATGGACCCGAGCGGGACCATATTTGTTCCCACGCCCGCGATCATCCGTGTCTGCAAATTTTCAAACTCGTCGCAAAGGCCTTCATTGACGATTTCATGCAGGGGAACGGACCTGCCGTCGATTGTGAGCGCATGGACTCCGTTGGTTCGATAATGCCAGTAATGTGATCTTACCCGTGCGATGGGCTCCCGAACGAAGGTGAAGTATCGCGTCGGCTGTCTGAGAAATCCGTCGAGCCCAAAAAAGCTGTGCCCAATGAGTTGTCTGAACGCGAGACATTGATATTCAGGGAGGGAATTCGCTTGCTCCCAGTTGAGACCTGCGAAATGGCCTTGATAGAAAAGACAAGTCTCACTCAGGGACAGTTGCTTCTGGATCGCGACGGAGAGCGCGGTTCCCGCCGTCTTCTGTATGTGGAGAAAGACCCGGCAACCGCCCCCGCGCCGGGGTTGCGGTCCTGACGGCGCGGCCATTCGTATTACGCCGTCTTGCAGCGTCTTGCCGCTGCGATCGGCAACGCGAATCTCGGCGTCATAGCTCAGCGTAGCTAAAGGGATGGCAAAGCCGAATTTTCCTGTTCTTCCGAACAAATCTGCAATATCGCGCCGAAAGATGATCGCCTTGAACTCGAGTCTCTGCATCCGGTCAGTTTCGACGAAGACCGTTTCAAGGGCGTCGTCCCGGTCGGGACTTATAATCCAGCCGACAATCTCTTTCGCCGAGACATAATCCACGGCCCCTTCCGTTTGATTGACACTCGACATCAATTCTCCTCGCATCATGCGTCAACGAAATCCGGCAAGCACAGCCGTAGGCCGTCGAATGCATTAAAGAATTCGATAAAGATCACTAAGCCTATTTTTTCGCGTTTCGCCGACTCCAGATAATGTTGGAGAAAGCCGAGGACTTGCAGTTCCAATTTTGATCGTCACCCCTCGTGTCAACTTGATAAAGACAGCGGATGAGGATCCCGCCCTTCGCCCAAGCCAAAGCGAAGATACTGTGCATAAGGATCGACACGCTTGTCCCGGGCGTATGGGCATTTCTCAAGATAATCATCCGCGTCGAAGCGCGGCATGTGACCTCCGCGTGCAGCGGGCGCGCCGTCGGGTCGCGGGATGGCGCCGCAAATCGCAGTTCTCCATTATCCGGAAACCGCCTTGCTTCAAAGCTACCGGCTCCTTGTTTATCTGTGCGACGCTCGCGCGTTCGGCCGCCAGGCTTGTGGTTCAAAACAGCCATATTGGGAGTTCGTGGCGAATTACCCCTTCCGTTCACTGGCGCTTACTTTCTTGTGTACATCTCTATGCAAGTCAACCTTGGCAATCACTGCAAGGTCAGGAGCGACTTCGTCGCGCAATCGAAATATGATATTCAGGATGTAATATAATATGCTACAGGCATATGATCCTCATGCGGACAATTGCAAAGCTCCGGCACCTACGCAGTCGCGACATGTTTCTGACGATACTTTATGGTCGAGGCCCGCTAAAATTATCATGATGCGCCTTGCGGGAAGAACGCACAGTGCGGCGACCATATACCGATGTAAGCCGCCTCATGCCGCCGGACAGCAAAGCCTTCGACATAAAAGCGAACGCTCAAACTTCCGCCACCCATATAGGTTTTATTGCCCATTGAATTGCGTTACGCATTTTACTTTGACGGCCAGCCTCGTTCGGACGCGCTTGAACATGTCTCGCAGACGCAATCCCCAAGATCTGTGGATCCTTGTCATAATGCTCCTGGTAAACCCCGCGGCATCAGCGGCGGCCCGCTGCTTCGAGAGCAACGGAGTCCATGTCTGTTATAATAATGATGAATCCGTTTTCTATGACACGCCCGAAAACGAAGTCGCCTACAGCGTTCAAACGATTCGCGACGAAGATAATTACTATACGATCTATCACTCCGAGCCCATGACGAAATACAGGACGGGCGACGCCGTAAAGGCGGGCGTTCACCGGGGGAAATATGCTTTGATAATGCCGCCGCACGAGTTCCGCCTATGGGGAACCGACAAGGATCCGGGATCGCTGATAGCGTCGAACGGCGTGGGCGGCGCAGCGAATCCGATCGCGATTTCAGGCCTGCGCAATGACCCTTATTTCTATGTATTCTTTTTGGGCGTCAACGATGACGAACAGCTTCGGGATCACGCGAGCGGACACTGGCGGCACTATCTACTCGAGGCGCGGACAACGGATTTCGTTTCCTTCGATCTCAAGACAGATAGCGGATGGACGCCCTTTTCCACCGATGTGCGCCCCGCGCCGCTGCGGGACTCGTCCGGCGCCGTCATTCGCAGCAATTCGGCGCGTCGCCTCGGTCACACTCAGGGCCTGATAGGCTCGATCTCCTTCGTGAACGGCCTCTATCATTTCTTCTATTTCGATTACGGACCGGAAGGAGAAAGCGTCAATCTCTATCTTCGCACCAGCGTGGACGTGAGCAAGGACGGTTGGTCGCCACAAAAGATCGTCATTCCGGCAATCGGCTTGCGGATGGTTCGGCTGGCGAAGGCGAAGAACCTTGACAGATGGGTGGCAATGTATGGCTGTTACGTAAGAAAACGTCAGGACATCTGCGCTCAATACACCCAAAATCTGAATGTCATGGGTCCTGGCGGCGTCAGCGACCTCCGCCTGACGTCCGAATTCGCGCTTGGCCTGAGCGACAATGGATCAGCGAGGTCCTATGCGCAGCCTTATTGGTTAACCGATCGATGGGGGAATCTGGACGCCCCGAACGCTGGGCAGAGCGTGGAATTCTACTGGACGGACATGACGCCTTCGAATTGTCTCGCCCATCCCCACCCATTCTGCCCGGTCTATGGCGGCGCGGTATACCGCGGCAGCTGGAGCGTCCGTTCGGATGCGTCCGCCCCGCGCGAATGACGCGCGCACCGGACAGTTTGTTCTCGCATCACCAGAGAGAGTTTCCGCCCGCGATAGGCGACCGCCCGAAGCTGTGTGGAGGAAACGCGGTTTCCGAGGTCGCGTCATCGATCAGTCATGGGACATAGCGAGCAAATATGCCTGCGCGATCAGAAAATGGACGCGGTCTCCGATCAGGGCCTTCACTGTTCCAATCGGACGTTCTCGTCCCCGGATTCTATAATTGCAATCAAATGTTTCGTCGCCGCGCCGGCCGCCGCGCCATGCATATTTGCTTCGGTAAGCAAATTATATAATCTGTCCCGAAGCTCGGTTCTGTCAATTATTCCTTTTTCGATCAGAAATTCGCAAAGCTGCGACAACAAGGCTGTATTGCCAGCCATCAACGCGCTTATATGCCTGCTGTCCATCGTTTCCATGTCGATATGCCGACTTCCGGAGTTCATTTGCTCTAATCATTCCAGACGCGCGTGACACATTCCCCTGATGGGTTCGTGATTTCCTCGCCCAGTCTAACGAAGCAGACATTTCAGCTAACGGCCGCCAGCCCGGCGACTGCCACGCAGTGATTTATACACCATTTTCCGTGTAAACGCAACACATCGAGTGCATCTATGGGTCACGCCTGGCTGATTAAGTTCCTCAAATCCGCCAAAAGAACCACTTTGGGATGAGCGTTCGACGTTCCTGCTTTTGCGGGTCAGACATCGACCCTGCACGAGGATCCCATGTGGCGGGCCGTAAAAACACTACAGAGTGCATTTTTGAACTATGCAACTGACGCCATGCAGAGGCGAGCTCGCCATTTTTTTAACAAACCAGGTCTTCGAGGGAAGATCCTCCATGACGAGGCGCCGCGCCCACAGCGTCGAATTCAAGCGCGAGGCCACCCCCGGAATATCTGGCCGGCGAGAGACCTCATGGTCTGACGAAGCCCCACGGCGTCAGCCACAGGCGATCCGAACACACACGGGTCGCGGATCGAAGCGTTCGAGCGTCTCGTGGACCAGCAGACGCTGGAATTGGCGTTCCTGAAGGAGTGTTGAAAAGCGCGCCGGGATACATCCGTTGCTGAAGGCCCTGGCGGCGCAGCGCGGCCGAGGCATGGCGGCTGACGACCATCGTGCGCTCGACCTTTGAAGACATCCGGCTGGTTCCCGCGAACGCCACAACGATCGTCGATGCGCCAGACGACCTGTGCAGTGGGAAGCACCCCGCAATCCGGGACATCCGACTATTGCTCCGCGAGAAAGGATCACAAATCAGAGCGTCCCTCGCTCGGGAGTTTGAATCGCGCCTCCATCAAAATTGTTGGATCCCGAGCCTAAAATGTTCGCCTCGGCTTTTATATATTGCCCGATTTCCTCATTAAGCCGGGAGAAAGCCGCTCCGATGCGATTATAGCCAATTGCGGCAGGAATTGCCGCGGCGAGTCCATAGGCGGTGGCGGCAAGCGCCTCCGCGATTCCCGGAGCGACGACAGCGAGACTCGTATCCTGCGTTTGGGCTATTCCGGAGAAACTCGAAATAATACCCCAGACAGTGCCAAACAGGCCAACGAAAGGTCCCACCGACGAAACGATAGCCAAATTCGGAAGCCCTCCCTTCGCTATCGTCATGAACTCGCGCGCCGCGCGATTCATATGTTGAAAAACCCGCTCTCGTTTTTCCAACGCAGTTTCGTCCGGAACCCTGACATCCAGGGCTTTCATTCCGGCGCTGGTTATAGGCCAAAGCACGCCCTCCGGACCGCCGCTGCGAGCCGAGTCAATCGCCCTAGAAATGCGAAATACGACAAATACGCCGTCGATAATAAGAACCCATGTCCATACGGACGCAACAAGCAGAAGAGCCATGACAACCTTACTCACGACTCCTGCATTCATGAACATGCCGACTGGCGACATTGAGGAAATGTCCATCGATTGCTCTCCTTCCCGATGGTTGCAGTAACAGAAATCGGGATTACTGGAATGTAATATGCTGGCTCACAAAGGTGGCGCCGCAACTGGTTGGCCCACGCGAGGCGGCCACAATGCGGCGCGCGAGAGCTGCGTGAGCAGGCGTCGACGCCGAAACTGAAACGCCGGATATGCCGCCTCCAGCATTGACGTGAAACGTCACATAGGCGGTTCCCGGGCCCAGGCTCGTCGAAGCGGGCATATTTCGACGAAGCGAGGCGGCGACATGGGCAAGGCATGTCGCAGCTGCCCCCCCGGAACCCTGCCCGCGTCCCCCGGGCGCCCCCGCGCGTCGGCGAGCCTGAGCCTCCCGACGTTCGTTGGCGGACTCGACGTCACGCCGCTCCGCGCGCTTCTTTTCATCCTTTTCATTTTTCCTGGCTTGCTCGGATGACTCTGTCCTGGCGGGCAACGACTCGGCGTCCGGCGTCATGATCAAAGGCGGCGGCAAGGCAAGTTCCGGTTCCTCTACAATTTCCGATAACGACGGGTCATCGGCATGGACGTCGGCTTCCGATACCGCCTGCGCGTCGAAGAAATCGCCTTCGCGCACAAGCTGCGCGTCGATCGGGCCAATCGCTGCGACCTGCGGCCTCGCCCAAAACATGAATGAAACAAAGAAGGCGATATGTGCCGCGATGACCGCAGTCGCGGAGAGCGGGTGAAGCCAGTTCGGTCTGAGAACTGGATTTCCCGCCAGTTCGTTTTGTCGATGTCTCATCTCGGTGTCGATTGCAGAAACGGTCATCGAACCACTCTTTGGTCGTCGTGCGCCTTTGCTGCAAAGGCTACATTGATAAATGATCATGGGTATTTTGCGCGTTCAGCCGTTACCGAGGTCCGCGCGGGACCATCAGCGTTAACGGGCGTGAATCAAGCCGTGAAAGCCGGGGGCGCTCTTGGGGCCTGGGGCACGCTTGCTGGATTCCTGCGCCGATCAGAAGAAAAGGAGATTGTCTGAAGATTGTCGTCGTCAGCCCGTAAACTCAATCGGACGAGCAACGCGCCTTGAGCCTCCAGCCCGAAAAAAGCGTTGCAAAGAGAGACGCAACATCGATCGCGATGCGATCCGTTCACCGGCGCGGGCGGCGACTGACCGTGTTTGCCCGACTTGGTCTGTCCAGCACAGATCACGCTGGCTGAATCTGACAATTGCTCATAGGCCGAGGCGACCGCAAAAGGCGCGAGGACAATTTGCAAGATAACGAGATACGCTACGAGCGCTCGCACGCTGCTCGCCAAAGGCCCCGCCCCTCGCCCGTTTAGAGTCACGGCTACCTTCCCTCGAAACTACCGAACGCTAGGGGCTCTTGAAAAAGTGGTCAAGCCAGCGCACGCCGCCGCCACGATCGGAATGGGCCAGAACCCCGCGAAAGTCGTGACGGCTCATGTATTTTAGCGAACCCACAAGTATAAAGTCTATCACCTCGGAGCCGTCATCAATGTCCGGCGCGATTATTTTTCGGCCTCATGCGCTCATTTCCAACAAAGGCCAGCCCCGGCGCGCATGCGGTCCCAATTGGAAAGACTGGGCTCGACGAGCATGCGGGAGATCTGATCGCGGAGAATGACCCCGGATTCAGGCGGCAAGCCATCCGACGCGTCGAGGGCGTCGTCCAGTCTTGCGCAACAATGAAACGCTGTCAGAAGATTGACGACCGCGATCGAAACAGGCGACGTCTTGTTTCCACTCGGCCGTGACGATCCGGGCGGACCCGCAGGCTAGGCGACCGAGGGTGCGGACGCGCTGATGGGTCACGGTTTTATTGAGGTGGAAAAATCATGCGCGATATCAGGATGATGGGCCGCGCCCGCCAGTCGGCGGCGAATTTTACGGACCAATTTGCGTCGCGCGTTCGAGCCTGAAGCAGCCCATCTTTATTGCGTGGAGGCTTTTTTCTTTGTATGTTATTTCGACAAAAATGTGGAGAGATGCTCTCCACCTTAGTGACAACGAAGCCTGCCAGACTGGATTGTTACGCGGTAATCATCGGGAATATCGGCGCAATGGACGTGAGGTCTTTGACGAGGGCTACGCGGGCGATTCTTGCCTGTCTCTTCGTCATTCACAGCCTGGGGCTTCTGAAAGTCCCAATGGCGCTTGGCGCCTATGGCGACGCGTCGCAACGTCCTGCGCTCGTTCACGGCTCTTTCATGAAATGCGCCGGAGACGCCGGCGAAAACGCGCCTTTACCCGCGGATCATGATCCCTCGGAGTGCTGCGCTTTATGTTCAGGCGCCGCCTCGGACGATAGCTTTCTGACGGCCATCTTCCTCGCGGTCGTTATTGATTTTCATTTTCCAGAAGCCAGCTCCACATTCCTTGACGATGTGAGAGCCGGGCCATTCCCCTCTCGCCATGCGGGATGGGGGAGTAGCTGGTCAGCGCAATCCCCTCCATTTGCGTAAGAACGAGCCAGGAGCATCGCGGTCGTCCTCGGGATGAGCCTCCTGGCGACACGCAAACATAAATCTCAAGAAAACGAACGACTTGAAATTCGCGCAACGCCAGTCCCAGTCGGCGCCGGCGGCTGGAGCGGCTTGTCTAGAGGGGAGACTCATGCCCAAAAAATTCGACATTAAGACAGTAATTTCGACCACGACGATGATGGTCGGCTTCGCAATTGGTCTCGCGGCTCAGCCGGCCGCAGCCCAACACAAGCAATCCTTGCTTATTACCGCAGACAAACTGTTCGACGGCGCGAATTTCGCGCCCGGAACAGGAAAGGCTGTTCTCGTCGAGAATGGCAGAATTGCTGCGATCGGCTCCGCCGGCATGGCCGTGCCTTTCGGAACCCGCGTCGTGAATGTTCCCGGCGGAACAATTCTGCCCGGCTTCATCGACATGCACACCCATCACCTCGTGAACAAGGCGCCTGCGCTGCGGCTGCTGGAACATGGCGTGACAACGGCGCGAGACCTTGGCGGCCCGGTGACGCCGGTCATGCTCGACAAGCCTTACCAGCTCCGCCAAATTCTCTCGGGGCCGATCATTACCGCGAGGGGCGGCTATCCGATGCCGGTGTTCCCCGGTTCCGGCGTACAAGTGAGCGGCGCCGCCGCGGCCGTGAACAAGGTGCGCGAGCTTGTCGGCAGGGGCGCGAGCGTCATCGCGGTTTCACTCGAGCCGGGAGGTGAAATCGGGGCGCCATGGACGTCGCACAACGCGACCACGCCGCCCCCGTGGCCGACGTTGAGCGACGCCGAACTCAGAGCCGTCGTTACGGAAGCGCACAGACTCAAGAAGCGCGTCGTGGCCTATCTCGGCACGACCGAGGGCGCGAGACGAGCGCTCGACGCCGGTGTGGACGAATGGGCGCATATGCCGTGCGACTTTCTCGACCACGGTCAATGGCACCGCGCTGCCGATCGGCGTCTGCCAATCGACGGCACGCTGGACACGCTGGTGTCCTGCAACGGGTCAGCCCATAACGCGGGACACGCCGTCGAAATGGGAGCCAGGCTCTTCTACGGCACGGATCTTGGGCACCCCGATATCCCACACGGCATCGACGCACAAGAAATTCACCACATCGTCCATGCATGGACGCACGCCGGCAGGACTTGGGATCAGGCGATGACTCTTGCGCTGGCCTCGGCCACCAGTGAGCCGGGAAAATATTTGTATCTCGGCAAGGAAACCACTGAACCGAAGCTCGGTCAGCTGGTCGTTGGAGCTCCCGCCGACATCGTCGTGATTGGCAGCGACCCGCGACAGAACTTCAAGGACCTCGAGTTTCCGCGACTCGTCGTTTCCGGAGGAAAGGTGGTCGTCGAGCGCGCAATGGGAGAATGATCTCCGGCGTCACGCGGCGGCCTGAAGTTCGGACACGGCGGTCAGCCGTGCTCTGAACCGGCAAATGTAACTGAGCCGGCCTCTTCCCGGCGCGAGCCCGGGAAGAGGCCGGCGTACAGACATCGGTCCTGCGGAAGATCGCCTGCGACCTCGATCATATAGGCTGTAGCGTGCGCGGCGCCGCTTCCGCCTTGTCGAAATAAACCGGGATGCAGCCCGGGCGCATTTCATCGCCGAAAGACTTCGCGCTCCTGAATGCGCCATCCGACGCCGACGCCTTCGGACGCGCCGTCGAGCCGCCAGGCAAATTTCGTGAATTTGGAGGCTGATTCGATGAATAACAAAGCTGCCAGAAAGATCGGACTTTCAAGCGCTCCGAAGCCATTGAACGAGGCTCGCTTCCTGCGATCGTTCCTGTTCGCTCCAATCGCCATGGCGCTTCTCGCAGCGCCGGTCCGCGCCGAAGACATGGATGTGATCGAGCTCGGCGACGAGACCATGGCTGTCGAGAGCGCCTCTGCCGAACGGGCGTTCCCTCAAACGGGCGCGGGGTGGACGACGGCGGGCGGCACACCGCAGGGCACCAGATTCAGCGGCTTGACCGATATTACGCCGCTCAACGCCGGAAAGCTCGTCGAAGAATTTTCATACCCGACCGGAACCAAGGGCAGTCACCAGGGCAGTCCGCTCGTGGTCGGCAATAAGATGTATATAGTGACGCCCTTCCCCAACAAGCTCATCGCTGTGAGCCTGTCGAGGCCAGGAACGGCGTTGTGGACTTTCAATCCGAACCCGGCAGGGTTCTCCCAGGGACTCACCTGCTGCGATATCGTCAATCGCGGGCCGGTTTATGCCAACGGGCTCGTTATCTATACGCTTCTCGACGGCAATGTCGTTGCTGTCAATGCAAGAACCGGAGCACAAGTCTGGCGCACCAAGGTAGCCGATCCATGGCTTGGCGAGACCCTCAACACCGCTCCGATCGTTGTCCGGGACAAGGTAATCTTTGGTAGCTCCGGATCGGAGATGGGGGTCCGGGGGTCCGTGCGTGCGCTCAATATAAATACGGGACGACTGGTTTGGCGGGCGTACGCGACGGGGCCGGACACCGACGTTTTGATCGACTCGACATTCCGCCCGTATTTCGCAAAGGATCGGGGCGCAAACCTGGGCGTCTCGACATGGCCCACGAATATGTGGCGTCACGGCGGAGCGACCTCCTGGGCGTGGATCACATACGATCCGGCGTTGAATCTTATTTTCTACGGAACCTCGCAGCCCGGCACATTCAATCCGGACATGCGGCCGGGAGACAACAAGTGGGGCGCAACCATATTTGCGCGTAATCCCGATACGGGCAAAGCAGCCTGGGCGTATCAGTTGGTGCCGCACGACAGCTGGGACTATGACGCCGTCAACGAAAATACAGTGGTCGACCTGACCGTCAACGGCGTCGTTCGCAAAGTCATCGTTCATTTCGACAAGAATGGTTTTGCTTACACGCTCGATCGCGCCACTGGCGCGCTGATCAGCGCCAAATCATTCAGCTTCGTCAATTGGGCGAGCGGTATTGATCTGACCACCGGCCTCCCAAGGGTGGCTGCGAACAAACTTACCCATGAAGGCGTCGTCACCAACAACATTTGCCCGTCCGCGATCGGCGCCAAAGACTGGGAATATTCCGCTTTTTCTCCTCTCACCAAACTGTTCTATTTTGGCGCGCACAACATGTGCATGAGTTACGAGGCTTTCAAGGTTACCTATATTGCCGGCACACCGATGATTGGAGCAAATCTGGCTATTTCGCCGGGGCCCGGCGGAAACATGGGCGAATTCGTCGCCTTCGATCCCGTCAGAGGCGTTCGAGCCTGGGCGATCCGGGAGCCTTACGCCGTCTTCGGGGGCGCGCTTGCCACCGCTGGCGGCGTTGTCTTCTACGGAACCCTCGACAAAAAATTCAAGGCCATAGACGCCAGAACCGGAAGGCTTCTGCTTTCAAAGCAGCTCGAATGCGGGATCGCCTCCGCACCCATCACTTTCAAGGGCCCGGACGGGAAACAGCGCGTGGCCATAACGACGGGAATAGGCTTCCTCAATGGCGGATTTGTCGGCGGACCATGCCCTGCAGGAACCACATTCTCGACCGCAGGTCCGGCATTGGCGGGCGCTTCCGTTGATCTTGGAGCAAATGAACCGCAATCCGAGCGCGTCGCCGCCACGAGCGGTTATGTGCACGTTTTCAAACTGCCTTGAGGCGAGCGGATTACTCGATCCAATGAGGTTTGGTCAGGACGGGGGCGAGGATGCGTGAGAAAATCCATGTGCGACGCTGGTTGGTCTTCGCAATCCTCGCCCTGACGGTCGGGTCGATGGAGAAGGCGTCGGCGCAGGATGGCGAAGCGCCGAATTTCGTTGTTTGCGCGGACCCGGGGAATCTCCCTTATTCAAATCAGGCAGGCGAGGGTTTTGAAAACAAAATAGCCCAGCTGCTGGCTGCCGATCTCGGCAAGAATTTGCAGTATTTCTGGTTTGCGGAACACAAGAATTTTTTACGCCGCACCCTTTCGGCCGGCCTGTGCGACGTCGTGATCAGCGTGCCCTCCGCGCTGACGATGGTCGCCACAACGCGACCCTATTTCACCTCGACTTATGTTGCAGTCATGCGCGCCGATGACAGTCGAGGCTTCTCGTCATTTGACGACGCATGGCTCAAGGACGCGCGGATTGGTCTGCAATTGGTTGGCAACGAGGGCGTGACGACGCCCCCGGCGGTAGCAATCTCGCGAAGGGGATTCAATGAGCATATCACGCCGTTTCCGATGTGGGCCGAGGACAACAGCGCGAATCCTCAGGGGCAAATAATAGAAGCGGTCGCCGATAGTCGCATCGATATCGCCTTTGTATGGGGGCCATTTGCGGGCTATTTCGGGAAAAAATTCGGAGATCGTCTCGCGATCAAACCAATCTTGCAGGATTCGCAGTCGCCGGACCTGATGTTCGCGTATCCGATGGCGATCGGCGTGCGCAAGGATGATGCAGTTCTTCGTGACAAATTACAAAGCGCGCTCGACCGAAATCAGGAAAAGATAGCCGTCATACTGAACGACGCCGGAATCCCGACGATTGATCAGAGTTCCGTTCCGGGGAGTTCCGGCCCAGAGATCAAACCATCTCTTCAATGACGAAAAAAGGGAGCCAAAAGATGCGCCTATGGAGACATGTCATGGCATTTTCCGTCGCTTCCATCTGCCTGATGACGGTCGCCGACGCCGATCAGATTACCGAGGGCCGCAGAGCCTGGCTGAAACTCAACTGCTATGGTTGCCACGGCAATAACGCGCGCGGAGGAATGGGGCCAAATGTCCAGCGCGCAGATTACTACAGCGTATTGGCGGGAATAAACGGGAGCAGTGTAAGCAGCGGGATGCGGTCGTTCTCCACCCTGGCGAACTCCACAGTGGCCGCCAATATCGCCGCCTATCTGGCGACTATCGGCACTCTCAGGGAGCCAAAATGGTTCGATTGGTGGAGACCACATTAGAGCAAATTCGGTAAATACAAATTCGCCGAATCTACTCCGGCGCGGCTACTTCCATGCGCGCGAGGACAAGTCCGCCGTCGTTGACGCGCGCCGACCCAGGTGCCGCAATTCAATCGTTGGGGCGCGACGCTTCAGCGCTCTCTGTCCGGACAGACTTTGGACCGTCTCATGATCGAGAAGCGCCAACACCGCCGCGCCAAGGCCGGAGGACGCCCTTCCCGAATTTTTCCGCTTCGCCTTCGGCCCGCGGCGCCGTAGCAAGTCACCAATTGCCCCAGCGCCGCGAGGCGAGCGCGAAACATCCCTGTAAAGGTCGCAAGCTCCCGTATTCGACGCGCAGCGCCAATATGCGCCTGAAATTGAGGCGGGAGGCGCAGAATCTGGCGAGCCGCCGTATATCGGCGCCTCGGTGATCAAGGCCGATCGTGGCGCTTCTGCAACAGTCTGAAAATGATACGTTTCTGCGCCAGGGGCGGAGGCGTGCGACAGTATGAAAAAGAGACTGGGCCTATTATACTGGCTGGCCGTTGTGAGTTCGGCGTTATTATTGGAGCGAATTTGGTCGACGCAGGTCTATCTCGGCTTAACGGTCTCGCCGTTTTCACCTTAGCGTCGATTCTTGCCGGTTGCGGCTTGACGCCGGCGAGCGGCCCAACGCGCGACGCCTTCGTAAAGAGCGTTTATTCGCCCGTAGAGGAAGGCCGGCCGCCTTTCGCATTCGTTGAAATCAACGGACTGTCCCTCGCCATACTCGCGCGCCGGGCGCCGCCGACACTGCGCGGGCTTTTCGGCGACTATCGACCGCCTGCCTCGCCGGTCATCGGCGCTGGCGACAAAGTAAAGATCACGGTTTGGGAGGCCGCCGGGGGTGGCCTTTTCTCGGCCGCGGACGCCGGTTCGATGAATTCCGGCGCGCGCGCCGCCAACATTCCAGACCAGGTGGTGCGCCGCGATGGCTCCGTGAATGTTCCCTATGCCGGTTCGATTCGAATCGCGGGCATGACCTCGCGCCAGGCGGAGGCCGCAATCATCGAACGGCTCCGCGGCAAGGCGATCGAACCACAGGCCATCGTCACCGTCGCCAACAACTTAAGCAACACCGTAACGGTGACCGGCGAGGTCGCCAACGGCGCGCGCGTGCCGATTTCACAGCGAGGCGAGCGGATAATGGACGTCATCGCTGCGGCGGGCGGCTATAGTTCGCCCGTCCATGAGACCTATGTCAGCCTGACGCGCGGCGACCGAACGGCGCGGGCGCCTATCCATGCGCTCCTGTCGAATCCCAGCGAAGACGTTTACGTGCGGCCTGGCGACATTCTCACGGTCGAACGAACGCCGCCAAGTTTCACGGTGGCTGGCGCGACCGGCTCCAATTCGGTTCTGACTTTCGACGCGCGCGGGCTCACGCTCGAGGAGGCGATAGGCAAGGCGGGCGGGCTGGAAGACAGTCGCGCCGACCCGGACGGAGTATTCGTGCTGCGTTACGAGCCAGTCAGCCTCGTGAGCGAATTCCCCAATGTAGAGCCAAATTTGCTCAAGAAATCCGAGGCCCCCGTCGCCTACCATTTGAATATGCGAGATCCCTCGGCGCTTCTCGCGGCGCGCAAATTCCAGATGCGCGACAAGGATATCCTGTACGTTTCAAATGCGCCGATCGCGGAGATAGCGAAAGTAATGCAACTCGTATCAATGGCCTCACAGCCCGTACAGCAAGGCTTGGTTGCGGGTCGATATCTTCAGCCCACGGGCGACAACGGCGCAGCACAGGCGGCCGCCAACGCCCGCGTAGTGCGTGCGATCGCCAACAGTCAAGGAGCGGGCGGCGGCCAAGGCGCAGGCGGCGGCGGACGCCAGTGAGTTCGAGTTGACGAGAACGCCGCGGAAACGCCAATGTGGTGCCTTGAATCAACGCCGATCAGCTACTGCCCTTGCCCTTCCCTAACTGCCCGATAATTTGCGCCTCCCCGTACGCGCATTCACGTCGGAATGAATTTGCAGTGGGCGCAGGGCGTTTTCAGCGCGATCGTCAGGCGGCGGCGGGCCACGGGCATCAGGGACAACCCGATTGCACAAGCTTCACAATGGCATGAAGCTTATGCTGAACCGCTGTTATACTATTGGTCAACTGAGAGACCAACAGATGACCGTCGATTGCGCGTGAGAGAAGGCGCGAGACCCAGAAACAAGCGAAGAGCTGTGAAGCTCCTCGCACATAGCGCCTTACCCGCAAATGGCGGCGACCTAAGGCGCCAAAAGATCTAAATCTTGTCGAGTCGGACAAAGCCCACGCGCACGATCGGACCCCGTGTGATATCAATGCCCGTTAGGATAGTGGCTGACGCCGGCGCGGTGAATTCGAAGACTTCTCCCGCATTCGTTTTTATCGTTGCCATGCAGGTAGCTGGATTGAACGACACCGTCGTAAAGCTGCAAGAGAACACGTAATTGCCTGCCGCAACGCTCTTTCCGATCCGAGTCATGGTTCCGGCGCCGTTCAGTTTGATTGTGAGGCTGACAGACGACGTATCTTGATCCACGGTAGCTTTTGTCGCTCGATTAATAGTGGGCCCCGCAACCGCGCCGATGAACGTTCCTAAAGGCGCGACACAAGCAGCTTGAGCCGAACTCCAGAAAAGAAGTGAGCTCAGGACGAAGGGTATTCTTTGCATTTGCTCCCCCCCCGGAAATAGATGTTCACGAGCACAGAGATGGGCAGAGGGAGATACGTTACCACGCGGCCGATGTCGCCTGTGTTGACTGAAAAGCTAATTCTCAAGTTATAGAGAAGATTACGGGGCACTGCTCTTTAGCCCCGTCCATTTCCCTTAATCGTGATTCTGGGGCCCGGCACGGTTAGATGAGAAAACGCGTTGCGGCAATCTCGACCACAACCAGAGGCACAGAAGCGCCCAAATGACCTGCCGCTGGCCTCATGAACACCGAGTTAGGTTACTACCACCTTCTTTTCAAATTAAACCAGGCCGACATGGCCGGTAATCGAAGGCCCGCGGACGAGGTTGTAGAAACGCTCGACGTAATCGATTACATCAGCGCGAGCGTCGCCGCGCGTCCAGTAGACTTGCTTCCCTAGCCGGTCTTCCAGCGGGGCGAAGGCTTTCGATCCCCAAACTGTCCCAAACATTGCCGAATCAGTTCATTGAACAAAGGAATCCCTTATAGGCCATCAGCCGCTGGAACTGCTCGTTCACATTTGGCCGTCCCGCTCGGATTGATGCAGCAACGTCTCCGGCTTGGCGCCACGTCAGATCGCCAATATCAACGCATCGCTGACGAGCCGCACGGTCATATCGGCTTTCATCGACCAACCGGCCATTCGTCGCGAGATCAGGCGATGCTAGCGACCACGTACAGCCGGCCTTCCTCCTTTCCATATCTCTGTGAAATCGGCCATCCACTTCAGGTTCGGCGCCTCCGCGGTAAATTGATAGTCGAGCACATTCGGCGTGTCCGCGAAGCCTTGCTCCATTAACAGCCAAACCGCCGCGATCGTTAATCCCCGGTTGAATATCAGTCTCGCCAAGACCAATCTCCGGCCTCACAAAGCACCGCTCCTCGGCGTCCACGAAACCCGCGGTCTTCAATCAGTATTTGGCGATATCTATTAGGGGAAAGCTCGAACCACAATTTATGGCGCCGACGCCGATGCCGACTTAAATGCAATTTACAAGCGCATATAGCACTACGCCCCGATGACACCCGCCCGAACGCCGCGGTCACGCCTGCGCGTAAACCGGCTCAAAAGAGCGTGACAATCTCTCACTCCTGCCCATGAAGGCCCCGAATGCAACTATCGGTTTCTACTTATGGCGCACAAGCGCCAGAGGCTTTAGTTTACATTCTTATTAGCTTGACAGCTGGAGGGTGCAATGGATCGAATGGCTAGATTGAGGAATGTCGCAAGAGCACTATTGCTGGTTTCTGTCGGAGCTGGAATCGCCGTTTCCGAAGCGCAAGCGGGCAGCGCGTTGTTCCGTCAGTCCGCCGACTTCTTCAAAACTAATGGGACCCAATTCAACACAGCCCTGACCGCGGGTATAGCGGGGTCGGATGGAGCGCTCTTCTATCGCAAGAACGTCACCGTTGGCATTGGCCAGGGCAACGCGATGTTCGTCACCGTCTATGGCAATGGAAGCGCCGTCGGCGGAGCGAGCCTGTGGCTGAGCTGCCGAATCGATGGCGCGGCTTGCCGGCCATCTTTGAAGGGAACGCTCGCCGCAAGCGACGGTTCGCCGGGTGCCTGGGTCACCATGTTGCATGTGCCTGCCGCAGCGGGAACCACCAATTGCAACAATAGCGGCGGCGGCGGCGGCGATTGTCACAATAACGTCTTTAGTTACCAATGGTGCATGCCTATTCAGAAGCTGCTTCCCGGAACCTTCACGATTGACCTCAAATTCGCGACGAGCATTGCAGGTCAGCGCGTGTCAATTGGCAAGGGTGAAGTTACAGTCGACACGGTGCACCTTACCGGGCCGCAATCTTGCCTCTCGAGGGCGGTCCAGTAAAGCGGACGCGTATGTCCTCGCGCGGCCCGGCGCTGGTCGGTATGTTGCGAGTGGCGCACCCAATTACAAATTGACCAAGCAACTGCGTTCCGCAGGACTGGCCCGGCCTTGCGCCGGGCCCTTTTCGTCCCGCCAGCAACCATGCCGAAACCTCTCACCATAAGCGGCGCCGCTATATAATTACCTATACTCGCTCACCCCATTCATCACGACGGCCAATTGCCGTCGTCTGCGCACGCCGAGCATGCGTCGCGTCGTCAGGATCATATCCGGCGATATGTCGATTTCCACCAGGCGACAAACAACACATCGATTTTCGTCTCATAGTTTGTATTTTTTAATTAGGTCAGATAATGACCTAAAGAATGCCACACGCAATGCTCATATTGGGAATCCGAAAAACCGGCGCCTGTGCAGTGCCCGGTATCTTTGCGAGTCTGGGAGCCAAATGGTCGGCTACGCTCACGCAGTCGGACGAAGGAAACAAAGAAGGCTACTTCGAATCACCTCCTTTCATGAAGTTCAACGATCATCAGCTATCGTTGTCTGACAGTAGTGGGTACGATTGGCGAACAATTGAAGCGCCAATCCTCGACTCGCCCCCGGATCCGCTTCTATCGAGCGCGAAGCGACGCCTTGTGAGTAAATACGCGGATGTAGCGCCGGTCGCATTCAAGCAACCGCGACTATGTCGACTGTCAGACTCCTGGCATGTAGCATTTCTGGTCATGGGCCTCGCGGCGACCACAATCATCAAATTCTCTCCGGGCTCTGAGTTGGCGCAGTCATTTCAGACTAGACACGGTCTGACGATCCAACAGTGCGCTCTGAGTTGGTTAGGCAATGTCGTAGGAGTCGAGCCTGAAACCCACCAAATGCCTCGGACATTTGTATTAATCGACACGGCGTCCGCTCTCGTGGCGCGGGGGCTGAAAGGACTGGAGGCGACGAAAGCTATGCTGCGATCGCAGACTCATCTTCTTGCTCGGCTCCATGAGTCGTCCGACGCCACACAGGTAACCGATAATGTAAGACATGCGCGCCAAAACCCGAGGCTTTCGAGATACGCTTGAGCGACTGCGTCGGGCAGACATGACGTCGGAATTATCCGCGTCGCAATCATATTTGCAGGCGTCCCACATGCAGCTGAATAGGCTTTGCCTTGACATGGAAACAACTGAAAGCAGGCCAGCTCTGGCGCCTATGTCTGACATCGCCGAAACCGTTCATCTCCTATTCGATGCGGTTTGGTATCGAATGGCAAATTCGGACGTCGCGCCGGACGATGCGACTATTTTGCATTACATCCGGGAAGGGCGCCGGCAGCTGAGATCGCAGCATCCCCTTTTCTCGACAGCGTATTACCTGCGCATCCACGCTGCTTTGCAGGGGACCATTAGGGACCCGCTCGTCCATTTCGTCACCCGAGGCTGGACGGACGGTTTCAATCCGTATCCCCTCTTCGACGACGAGTTCTATTTGCCGCAACTTCCGGCGCTCGACGGACTCGATCCGCTGACTCATTACGTCGCCAACGGCTGGCGACAAGACCTAAAGGCGATTCCATCCTTCGATCCGGGTGATTATGTCGAACATTGTGAAGAACAGCGGAATGCCGATGTTGAACCACTCGCTCATTTCCTGACAAACCGCGTTCAGCGAAGGCTCCGCGGATCATGGAACGGCGAATTCGGATTGACGCAACTTGAATTCGATCGGATTCAGTTACTTGAATCTGAATTCGACAATATCGGATCACCTGACGGAGACGACGCCGCCGTGCCAATTACCCATACCGAATCAGGATCGAACCCCTGCAAATCGGAGGCCCTCCAATCGCACGTCCCACGCCCCGACGTGCTCGCGCCGCAAGAAAATCAGGTCGCCGCGCCGAATACGCAAACGGAAACGCCGGATCACCAAAGCCCGGTAGAATGCGATGGTTCCTTTGACGAGGAATTGTATCTGTTGTGCAATCCGGACGTTGCGCAAGCAATCGAACGGGGCGCCGTTCAAAGCGGTTGGGCGCACTGGCTTTCCAGTGGAAAGTCTGAGGGGCGGGATGAGAACCCGACAATATGCAAGGATAATCTCTACGGCATTACACCCGTTCGCAGCAATCCTGATTACGATGTCGTGACTCGAAATTTCGACGCCGTCGAATATTCCTTGATCTACGACGACATCGCCAGGGCATTGGGTTTCGATCAGGAAAGATGCCGGCAACATTGGATCGCTGCCGGGCGTCACGAAGGCCGGTACGGTCCCGGCGTACGCCTGTTCGCGGAGCGCGAGGCGTCCATAGAAAAAGTTCTGCAAAAGCCCTTCGGCATGAATATTTACGGCCCCTTCGCCGCGATCAGCGGTTTGGGAGCCGCCGCGCGAAACCTGCTCGCCGCTATCCGAAAAAGCGGCGTTCCCTACGACCTGCATGCTTTCGATGTATCTCGGGGCGTTCCTCGCATTACTCGCTCCGAGAGGGAGAGATATGGAAAATACCGGATCAATCTCATTCTGGCCAACGCAGATCAGATCGAGAATCTGGTTCGGATGTATCCACCGAGATATTTCGATAACTATTACAACATCACGCAATGGGCATGGGAGCTGGCCGCCTTTCGACCAGATTGGTACGCCTGCTTCGGCGCAGTGGATGAAGTGTGGGCATATAGCTCCTTCATCGTCGAGTCGATCTCGGCCATCGCGCCCGTTCCAGTCGTCAAGGTCCCGATTCCGATCTTAATGCCGCCGATTTCAGCGACTTCGCGCGATGACGCACGAAGGCGGTTTGCGATCCCGCGCGACAAATTCGTTTTTCTCACGGTTTTCGATGTCGGCAGCACATCGGCGCGTAAGAACCCCCGATCCGTGATCAACGCCTTTCGCGCGGCCTTTTCGCAGGTCGAGGAGGCTTTTCTCGTGGTCAAGCTTCACTCGCCGGGTTATGTCGAGCGCGATCTCCTACGCGCCCTACGCAAGGAATTGTCGGACATCCCCAATGCGGCGCTAATCGCTGCACGCCTATCCGAACAGGAAATGGAAATGCTCCGCGCGGCGTCTGACTGCCTCGTTTCGGCCCACAGGAGCGAGGGCTACGGTCTTAACATCGCAGAATTCATGGCGCTCGGCAAAGCGGTGGTGGCGACGAACTATTCCGGCAACACGGAGTTCTTCTCCGAATCTACTGGCTATGCGGTGGACTATAGCCTCGCAGAAATCGAGAAACAGGCCGGTCCTTACCTGCCGGGATATGTATGGGCGGAACCGAATTTCGATTCGCTCGTCGAACAGATGAAGCTCGCTTTCGCAGAACATGGTCGATCGACGCGCTGCGAGACGGGGGTGGTGCGCGCCATGGAGTTTTCGCCGCAGGCGATCGGTCAGCTCATCCGGGCGCGCCTTGTGGAGCTCGAGCTCGACGCCGATGGCGATGGCGATGGCATACCACCGAAATTTGCGCGCTATCTCGGCGCCTCTCGCGACGTGGGGGCGCCGGCGGTCTGCCGACGAATATCGTATGAAACACGCGATGAACTTGCGAAGCTGAAATATCGCCCGCGACTCTCGGTCGTCGTGCCGGTCTACAATGTGCCGCCGTCATATCTTCGTCAGTGCATCGACTCGGTCCGCTCGCAAAATTACCCATTCTGGGAACTGTGCCTTTGCGACGACGGTTCCACGATCCCCGAAACGATTGAGGCGCTAGAGTCCTTCCGCGGCAGCGACCCCCGGATAAGAATTCGACGGCTCGCCGTTAACAAGGGCATCTCCGACGCCTCCAACGCGGCTGCTGAAATCGCGACAGGCCAGTTTCTTATTTTGCTCGACAACGACGACGTCATCCTGCCAGACGCGCTGATGGAGGTCGCGCGGGCGTTGAACAAAGACCCATTTCTCGATTGCATCTACACGGACGAAGAGAAGATTGATGAAAATGGTAATCTAATCGACCACTTCCTTAAGCCCGACTGGTCTCCGGAACATCTGGAGTCCGTCATGTATGTGCTCCACATGCTCGTGGTTCGCAAGCGCCTCTTCTTCGAACTCGGGGGCTTCCGTTCGGACTATGACGGCGCCCAGGACTATGACCTGATGTTGAGGATTTCCCGCGAGACGGAACGAATCCATCACATTCAGAAGGTAGTTTATCAATGGCGTGCGATACCGGGCTCTGCAGCCGCGGTTGTCGACGCCAAACCTTATGCGCTGGAGTCGGGACTCAGAGCGCTGACCGAACACGCCCGGATCAAATACGGAACACGCGCCCGTGTCGAAAAGGGTCTCTTGCCGGGCACTTTCCGCCTGCGTCGCCCTTTGCGGCCGGACGTGGCCGTAACGCTGCTTATTCTTACCAACAATGGCGAAGTCGATCTGCCAGGACGGGGACGTATTCGGCTAATAGATAACTTCGTGGATTCGATCCTCGCGCATACGTCCTACCCCGAATACGAGATCGTAGTGGTCGACAACTCCCGCCTTTCGATAGAGCAGCGTGAGCGGTTTGAGAGTCTCGGCGTCCGCGTCGAAAATTTCACCGGACCGGTCGTTCCGTTCAACTATTCCGCCAAGGCGAATTTTTCCGTTCGATGCGCAAGAACCGAGCACATTGTCATACTGAACGATGACATGGAGGTGAAGGACGACGGATGGCTGACGGCTTTGATGGAGCTTGCAGAGGATGAAAATATCGGCGGCGTTGGCGCAAAACTGTTGCATGCCGATGGAACCATCCAGCATGTCGGCATGGTTCTCGGCGTGAACAGCGGAGCGGCGCACCCCTATCACGGCTTCCCGGGCGATTTCGTCGGCTACAATGGATTCACCCATCTCATACGAAACTATTCGGCTGTCACTGGCGCCTGTTTCGCGACCCGCAAGAGCGTCATCGCGTTGGCGGGCGGCTTCGACGAGAAACTGGCGGTAGATTTCAACGATACGGACCTGTGCCTGCGGATTCTGGAATGCGGCTACCGCATCGCCTATACGCCTTATGCTTTGCTATACCATTTCGAAAGCGTATCGGCGACGCGTGAATCGCAAAATCCTGCCGAGGTGGAACTGTTTGCAAGCAGATGGCGGAAATACATTGATAACGATCCTTATTATAATATCGACCTCTCGAAGAAACGGATCGATTATGCGCTTCGGACCGACGGTTGACGTCGCCTTCGGTAGTGGGAAAACAGGCTTTCTGGCGCAATGAGGAAATGCGCCAGGGACCGGCCCAGGCGGGCATTCCGATAGGGTCTTAGGCTCTATCGGAACCCCTTGCGCCTCACAGAGAGCTGGCGTTTCACCTTTTCGTTGCAACGAGTGTGTTTCCGCAAGAGAATTCGGAAATCATCGCGTCTGGTAGTCCGGTCAGAAGTGATTGCCAGAACGGACTCGTGGGCGATTGGGACGCAAATTGCTCAAGCGTCATGGATCGCAGGGTCGAGCTCTTTTCTGCAGGCAAGTCATGCAGGAACTTACCTACGACCCATTGCATGGTGAAGGCTGGCGTCTGATTCCCTTCAGTTCTGCAGTATTCAACCTCGAACCCATCGGAAAACATCAACTCAAGCCCCTGCCGCGTCGCATTGAAATAGTGCGATGGATATCCATGAACTGGCTGCAGAAACGGCCAATCGATGAAGACCTTGCCCCCAGGCTTCAGCATCCGACGCATTTCCTCGACAACCTTCCAGGGACTGGTCACGTGCTCCAGCACCGCAAAGCAACCTATTCCGTCGAGCGATCCGGATTTGATTGGATAAAGACAGTCCGCTTCGACGAGCATGTCGGCGGTCATCGACGGATAAACCTCTATGTAAAGACAGTTGTCGAAAACCTCGTCTCGAAAGCCCGCTCCGATGTCAGCATAGAGACCGGTCGGGTTTGACGTAATCTCCGCCGCAAAGGGACCGTATACAGGATGCGCTGATTCAGAAGCGTATTCGCTGAGGCTAAAGTGCTTGTTACCAAAACAGATCGGGAATGCGGACTGCTCGTCGATAAAGCTGTATTCACGGCTCTCATCGATCACATTCGAGAAGCGACTATACTTTTCGCGGTTCAGGCGGCTGCGGTTTTCGAGGAAGAAACGCGTGACCTGGCGTCTGCCCTCCTTGTGGCCCCATTCACGAAAGTGAGCGGTCGCGTTGCCGCCACGCGCCAGATGGCCGGCAAGATCCGGATTTGCGAGGATGTAACCCTTTTCGAAAAAATTATCGAACGTCGAAGGCTCGGTAATGATCATTCAGCCCTCCGTCGGGCAAGATCGGACGTCGACCGGAAGTTATAGAGATTGCCGATGAGAGCGTGAGTTCTCGATCCCGATTGAATAACGGTCATGGACTCTCCTGAATTTGATAGTTGACACGGCATTAAGCTATTTCTATCGGTTGACTTATGATACAACCTTCGTCCAGGAATGTCGATAATTCGATAGGGACACGAGTTGGCGAATGCGTCACTTTCGAAATTGATAATATGGATTGTAACGCTATAGGAAACGGGTGGAGATCAGATCTATGCATGGCATGCCGTTACCGCCTGAGCAGCTGCGTGAACGCGTTGCTGGCGCCAAAGACGCACAGAGTTTTCAGGAATCAGGCTCGGCCACTCTCGACGAGTGGACAAGGGCCCTCGACAGCATCGGAAGGGAGTTTGGCGACTTCGAAACAATCGTCGACTTTGGTTGCGGTTGCGGCAGGGCGCTGCGGCACCTCCAGGCAAGAATCAAATCCACTTCGCAGACGCTCATCGGCCTAGACCCCGACGCTGAGGCCATCGAATGGCTGAACAGTAATTTTTCCAACATCAGGGGCTATACGCTGAACGCTATGCCGCCATCGCCGCTCGCTGCGGGCAGCGCAGATCTCGTTGTCTCGCATAGCGTGTTCACACATCTACCGGAAGATGTGCAATATGCTTGGCTCGAGGAATTGCATCGCATTCTGAAGCCGGGGGCTATCGCCATAACGACAATTCACGGCGACCACGCATTCTCGGTATTTGAGGGCGACCTGGTCCGCGGCGGCCAGAACGAATTACGAAATACTCTTTCCAACGTCATGGGAAGTTCTGGATTCCTTTATATTAAGGGACGCACGGCTGCGGAGACGCCGTTGCCGGACTATTACGGAGCGACCTTCCACGACATCAGCTATATCAAAAAGAATTGGTCGAAGTATTTTTCAATTCTTGCCTGGTTTCCGAAATTTGCATTGAATCTTCAGGACACTCTAGTGCTACAGCGCCGGTAATGTTCGTTCAAGCATTGATAATAGTTCGCGACGACGCCGGTCGGCGGGCTATTTATTTGGCTCCCTCGGAGAAGTTATAGGCTCAGAAACTTCCTCTTACGCGATTGATCCCATTTGCATGCGCAAATTTTTGCCGAGCCGATGACGCATCACATATCGTTATCGAACCTGTTTGCTGCCATCTCGAAAAAAATTGACAGAACGATCTGGTAAACATATCGAATGACAACGGCACCGCAATTTACAGGCGAACATGATGCTGACCTGTGTTGAAAGCAAGCTCGACCTCGACGCCTATTTCCAGGAACAGATGGCGAGGCCAAAACGGTACGAGGGTCAACTGTCGCCGACGTTCCAAAAGGCGCTTGAAGATTATCACGCCGGGATCACGGAGGAAGATTGCGATTTCTATCATACGATAGATCTCGGAGATGGCCGCCTCCGCACTGGGGCGTGGGATCTACGTGGCCATGAGGAGGTTTATCTCGGATGCTGTGACGTCACTGTAAAACGTGTGATCGAGGCCGGTCCAGCGAGTGGTTTTCTCTCGGCCTACATGGCCTCGAAGGGCGCTGATCTGGTCGTATTCGATCTGCCTTTCGGCGGCGGTCCCGAACTGGTTCCGTTCGCCGAGGCGAACATGGGGGAATTGGCGGCGAGCGGAAGGCAATCGATGAAGCGGTTGCGCAACAGCTGGTGGTATACGAAACGGAAACTCGGGTTCCAAGCCTGCGCAATTTATGGCGATATTTACGATCCACCGAAGGATATCGGACGCTTCGACATTTCGGTGTTTGGCGCGATCCTGCTCCACCTGTCGAATCCTTTCCGCGCCCTGCAGGCGTTGAGCGCGATTACGAATGACACTGTGATCGTGACGGATGTATGGAACGCCTTTTCGCCCGAAACAGGCGCGGGCGCCAACAGCCTTCGCAAAGCGCATATGATTTTTGCGCCGAGCGCGCTCCCGAGCGGCATCGTTCACTGGTGGGGTCTTTCGCCGGAGGCCATTTGTCATATGCTGGAGAGACTCGGATTCCCGAATGCGACCGTCACGAATCACGTCCCAAAAAACATGCCCTCTGCGCCGCCGATGTTCACTGTGGTCGCCCGTCGGGCCGCTCGCTAGAGGGGGTTGTGTCATTCTGATCAGCGGCGCTTACGGTGGATAGACGGATGCCCCACAAAATCTTCTTTATGCACATTGCGAAGACAGCGGGCTCATACATCAATCATTTATTCGAGAATTCCCTCGGGCCAGACAAGGTTATTGTTCATGGGGAAGTGAAAATCAGGAACAGGGAGAATTTTTGCCGACTGGTAGAAAGCGGCGTAGAGTTTTTTTCTGGCCATATTTATCATCGCCTTTGGCTCGAGTTGGCCAAAGGTATGACCGATCAATTCAAGATGATCACTGTGCTGCGCGATCCGATCGATCATATTGCTTCACACATATTGTGGTTGGACCACTATAACCTGCCCGAGAAGAAGGCGGAATATGAGCGGCTGAGTGAACGGCCGCGCCGTATCGTCGACCTAATAGGCCAGATTGATCTAAGAAACCCGGGGGACCTGGATCATTTCGTCACCCATCTGCCACCGGCGGCTGTCAAACTTCTGGACAATTGCCAGTCGCGCTATTTTCTATGCGGACCCGGCAGCATCATCGCCGACCACGAACCGATCACACTAAGGCACTGCTCGGCCATCCTCGCCGCGATTAGGAATTTCGACCTTATTCTCCCGCAGAATGACCTCGACACTGGAATTGCAATGATGAACGGAATCCTAGGAACCAATGTTACGCCACGGTCGGAACGTATCAACGAGGCGAAATCGCCGAGGCGAATCGACACGAGTAACCCTCTCATCCGGTCGATCCTTTCCAAGCGAGTAACCGTCGATAGCTGGCTCTGGCGTCATGTCACCGGTGCCCAAAAAGGCAAACAAGGAAAGGGTCTTGCAGACTGAGGCATGTGTAAGCTGGGTGCGCACGGGGTGGCAGGGAGCTAGAAAGCGATTCCGTTTGACTTTGAACACATCGCTAATGGGTCGTCGAAATCCTGTCCGGGAACTTCATCGCGCTCGGTCGCCTCTATCTATTAGAGGTTAACGGACTTCTGGCAACACATTATATCAAGCACCACCGGGCGATCCGGTCGCCTTTCTCCGCCCCATAATATGTCGGCATAAATATAGATATGGACCGGCTTGCTATTTTAATCGGCCTTTAGTGTGTTTTGACCTCTTTGCTGCGCGATCGGCATCGCTCCCAAGAACTATGCGCTGGACGGAGCTCTTTTGCGGGATGGAACAGAAATCGGAAAGTGTGGCTGTCGAACCACAATGGTCGGCGCGGACGGTCATTTCGTTAGCGGCATTGACCTCATTGTGGTTCCTGACTTACCTAGATTACGCATGTGAAATTTGCGCCATAACATACACTAATCCTTGATAGTTTGCAGGCGGACAAGTAGACTCGCCGCTACATCGTATATGTCTTCGACATTGATCGCCGCGCCGTCGGTTTCAACTGGGTTAAGTAGCGCCGCTCCTGCTTCCGGGGCGAGAAACTCGGCCGCGAGATCTTCGTTGTTTTTTCGAAAATACGCACGAACAAAGTCGATTAGCGGATTCGGTAAAACGTAGCGGGGCGTTTTATTGAGCGTTGATGTGATACTGCTAATTTCTCTCAACATATTTATCTTATTTTTATCCGAAATCGCAAAATTATTCGCTCGCCATAATATTTCAGTCGCAATATGAGACATACTTTCATTTGCTGTCGGTATCCGGATATCCTGAAACGGGTAAGAATCAAGACCGAATGCATCCATGAAGTCGGCTACTAAATTATGCGTGATTACTCGTCCATCCAACAGCCGAACGACAATATTATTTTTACCAACGACTTTCGAATACGTGCGTGCTATTCGAAGATACTCGCATGTGTGTAAATATCTTGCAATATGTTGCGCTGGCGGCAATTTCGCATATAGTTGTTTGACGTGCTGCTGGAAATTGGACGCGAGCCAAGCTGATTGCTCACGGATATAAACGATGACTACGACCTCAATTTTTCTATCGGCTAGGACGGGAACAAGCTCATTTAACCAATTTGTCGGCGGTATCCAAATAAGGTCTTCATGGCTAATAACACAGCGGTTGGATGGTGCGCTTTCTATGAAATTTGAGAGGTCTTCGATAATCTTTTCATACTTCAGAGATGGTGGACAATTCATGCGCCCTACCTTGTCGAATATGGAATAGACGAGAGCATTCCCGTTACCGGTGGAAATATGCAGCGGTGTTGGGAAATCTTCACTCGGCACATTGAAATCGGGATAGGAAAAATAGTCCCTCTCTAGGAAGTCGCGATTTTCTGCAAAAAAATTCTGTAGGGACGTGGTCCCTGTCTTCGGCATACCAATGTGAAGAATCAATTTGCGCATTCGGACCGACCTCTCTGTCGTCGACGAACCCTTGAATAACCATTGAATCTTTAGTTTTGCAATCTGGAGCGCGGCATCATATCGTAGCTGCCATCAGGTTAGCGATGCGTGGAACGAAACTGTTTCAAAAAACATCAACGAACCGGCTCACAGCGATTGCAGCAGACGGCCATTGATTTCCCGAACGTGTTTGTCGATTGCGACGACCCGCGAGAGGGCGCTACATCACTGGGTCACGAATGCATTTTACATCAATGCAGAGCGTTGCATTACGTAAGAGCGTCAACCTATGAACAATGCGGCAATCGTGCCCACAAGAATGTCACCGTCCGCAATATTCGTGCGTCGGCGAGCCCGGCGCGAGTCGGAAATGACGGTTTTGCAGCACGATCCCTCATCCTGGGGGTGTTCGGACGTGTCGCCATGCGCTAATGTGTTTCGCGACATGGGGGGCAAGGCTTGACTGGCGCGGTCATGCGGCGATCGAATCTATTCAAGACGATTACCCGACTGTTTCTCGCGGCGCTCGCTTGTTTGGCGCCGGCAATCGTTGCCGCGCAGACGCCCGCGCAACCTTCCGCACGGGACGTCGCCATGGTCGACGCCGTAACCTGGGGCGTGAACGGCTCGAGCATCGACTCTTACATGGCGTTGGGGCCGCAACGCTGGCTGCAGGCGCAATTGCGCCCATCTGGGGAGTTGAATCTTCCAGTCGCGGCGCAGAAGCAGATCGACGCATTGCGCGTGACGCATGAGTCGCCCTTCGACATGGCGACGGAAATCGCCAATCTACTGAGCGTCGCGAAGGAGATCGCGGACCCGGCCCAGAGAGCCGCCGCGCAGCTCGCCGTCCAGCGGGAAATGAACGATATCGCGCGGCAGGCGGCGACCCGCACGATCCTTCGGGCGCTTTATTCGCCCGACCAGTTGCGCGAGCGCATGACGTGGTTCTGGTTCAACCACTTCAATGTTCATCAAAACAAGGCGAATGTGCGCGTGCTCGTCGCAGACTACGAGGACCGGGCGATCCGGGCCAATGCGCTGGGACGCTTTCGCGATCTGCTCGAAGCCACGCTTCGCCATCCGGCGATGCTTCGCTATCTCGACAACGCCGACAACGCGGCCGGTCGAATCAATGAGAACTACGCCCGCGAGATCATGGAGCTGCACACGATGGGCGTGGGCTCCGGATATACCCAGAAGGACGTAGAGGAACTTGCCCGCATACTGACCGGGGTCGGCGTTGATCCGCGGCCGGTCGATCCGAAGCTCCGGCCAGACCTTCAGCTCCAGCTCGTTCGCGACGGGCTTTTCGAGTTCAATCCTGCGCGCCACGACTATGGCGACAAGGTTTTCCTGGGGCGCGTCATCAAAGGCCGCGGCTTTGCCGAAGTCGAACAGGCGCTGGACATGCTCGCCGCACAGCCGGCCACGGCCCGCCATGTCTCGCGGCGGATCGCGACCTATTTCGTGGCGGACGATCCGCCCACAGCGCTCGTAGAGCGGATGGCCGATCGATTCACGAAGACACAGGGCGACATCGCCGGCGTGCTGGAGACGATGTTCCGCTCCCCGGAGTTCGCCGCATCGCTCGGAACGCGATTCAAGGATCCGATGCGCTATGTGGTTTCGGCGGTCCGTCTCGCCTATGACGGCAAGGTTATTCTCAATACCGGACCCATCCAGAATTGGCTGAACCGGCTCGGCGAAGGCCTTTATGGCCACCAGACGCCCGACGGCTATCCCCTGTCGTCTTCTGCCTGGAACGGTCCCGGGCAAATGATGGCTCGCTTCGAGATTGCACGGCAGATCGGTTCGGGCGCCGCTGGCCTTTTCAAGCCGCCGGAGGCTGACGCCGTCGCGACGCCGGCTTTTCCTCTTTTGCAGAATGCGCTCTACTTCAGCGCGCTGGGCCGGATGTTGCGCCCGCCCACGGCGACGGCGCTCGATTTGGCGATGTCCGCGCAGGAATGGAACACGCTGTTCCTGTCCTCCCCGGAATTCATGAATCTGAGGCCTCTCGCGGAAGGAGGATCCCATGCGCCTTCATCGCCGTGACGTCATCAAAGGGCTGGCGGCGTTCGGCCCCGCAACGGCGACTGGCAGGGTGTGGGCGGCTCCCAAAGCCGACGGCCGCTTGCTGATCGTGTTTCTGCGGGGCGCTTATGACGCCGCCAATATCGTGATTCCGGTCAGCAGCAGTTTTTATTACGCCGCGCGGCCGACACTGGCGATTCCCAGGCCGGATTCCGCATTTGGGACAAACTCGCCGGCGACAGCGCCCGCCACGCTCAATTCCGCCCTCCCCCTCGACAGCGACTGGGGACTTCATCCCGCCTTGCGCGAGACGATTTTCCCGCTTTACGCCAAGGCGCAGGTCGCATTCGTGCCTTTCGCGGGAACGGACGATGTGACGCGCAGCCATTTCGAGACGCAGGACACGATCGAACTGGGACAGAATATCGACGGAGAAAGAAATTTTCGCTCCGGATTCATGGCGCGTCTCGCCGCCGCGCTGACAGGCGTCCGGCCGATCGCCTTCACCGATCAGGCGCCGCTGATCTTCCGGGGAGGCGAAGCCATCCCCAACATCGCCATCAACATGGTGGGCAAGTTGGCGATAGACGAACGGCAGGCGCAGCTGATCACATCAATGTATGACGGTCTGCCCGTTGCGACCTCTGTGCGCGAAGGCTTTCGCGTGCGCGACGGGGTCTATAATGCGCTCTCGGATCACATGATGGACGCTAGCCGCGGGGCTGTCTCACCGAAGGGATTCGAACTTTCCGCGCGCCGTATCGGACGCCTGATGCGCGAGCAGTTCAACCTCGCCTTCGTTGACGTGGGCGGCTGGGACACGCATATCAACCAGGGCGGCGCAACAGGTTATCTCGCCGATCGAATAGCAGAGCTGGGCCGAGGGCTCACTGGATTCATGGAGGAGATTGGGCCGGGCTGGAGCGACACCGTTGTCGTCGTCATCTCCGAATTCGGCCGTACGTTCCGCGAAAATGGAAATCGCGGCACAGATCATGGCCACGGCAGCGTTTACTGGGTGCTTGGTGGAGGGATCAAGGGCGGCCGCATTGCTGGGGAGCAGACGCCAGTCGACGAAGCCCATCTGTTCCAGAATCGTGACTATCCGGTGCTGACGGATTATCGGGCCTTGTTGGGCGGGCTGCTGGCGCGCATGTATGGCTTCGATCGCGCTTCTCTCGAGAAGATTTTTCCAGCGACACGCCCCGCAGATCTAAACTTGCTGTAAGCTTCGGCATCGTCCGATGATCGACGAGGCCGCTCGATGCGCCTCAGTCGACGAGCGTGGCCTCAACAAGTACTTCCTTACCATTTCCGCCCGCTAAAATTGCGGCGTTCACGAATTCCGGCTCAGCTTGTTTTGGTCATCGTAGGTCGCCTGAGTATCGCATCAAGCCACCGCCAGACCTGTGGCTCCGCGCACAAACCCTGATCCATGGTAGTTGAATCATCGGGTTCAAATTGCGCCAACTCCTCATTGCACTAGCGCCATTGTCTACATTCTGATAAAAATAAACTATACCAAACCGAGGCCATAAAATATGTTAAAGCCCAAGATTCTGAAACTGTTGCCTGATTTTGGGAAGCGCTCCAAAAGCTTAAAGAGATGCTTTGATACAGACTATTACACACATGCATACCCCGACGTCGGAGAGGCAAAGATAGATCCTTTGCAGCATTATTTGACGGCAGGATGGCGAGAGGGCAGGAACCCCAATTTGAATTTCAATACGATCTGGTACCTGCACGCCTACCAGGACGTCGCGCGCCAGAATCAAAATCCGCTCGTTGATTATGTGAACGGCGGTCAGGCCAGCGGACGATTGAGTTCGCCCCCGGTCGACGAGAGCTCGTGGATGACTAAAGCCGCCGAAAATGAATTTCTGCCTGCCTCCGCGCGCGAATTCATCGCATGTTATGACATGATAAAAAAATCGGTGCTGTTCGACGAGACGTTTTACACGACATGCTACCCAGATGCGCAAGGCGATCCTCTGGAACATTTCATCCGAAATGGCTGGCGTCTAGGTTATCATCCCAGCCCAAACTTCGACATGCGGAAATATCTGCAGTCGTATGAAGACGTGAGAGCGTCAGGACAAAATCCCCTTATTCATTATCTGAAATCAGGCAGGCGCGAAGGGCGCAGGATCGAGCCTTTGCCTGAATCGGAAACCTGGAAATTACATGCTGGCACACGCGTGCATCAGGGCGCCCCACTCTACGCGACTCTCTTCGAGAAACAGATTTCGGCGACTCTACTCGATGAAAGCGGTCTGTTCGACGCCGAATGGTATTTGAATAGATATCCCGACGTCAGAAGCGCCGGCATGGATCCACGGGGCCATTTCATTTCATCGGGCAGCGCCGAGTTTCGAAGCCCCGGTCCCGGATTCGACGCTGAATGGTATTGCAGGCGATATGAAGATGTGCTCGACGAAGGATATGAGCCTCTCGTACACTATGTAAAATTCGGCAGAGCGGAAGGACGAGACGCGACGCCGCCGACGCCTGACTACACCTATACTTATGCGCTGAGCGACCCCGGCCCGATTCCGGACGTCGTTCCGGCGCGTCGACCGATCAATGATCACGATTTCGCGCTGGAAGTTCCATTTCACTATGCTCCCGACATAAACATGGACAAGCCCGTTGCGGCAATCGTTCATGCGTTTTACCCCGACCTACTCGAGCACATTCTCGGATATCTGGAAAATATTCCATGCGCTGTCGATTTGTACATTTCCACGGACTCGGCTGAAAAGGCGGAAATAATAGGCAAGGTAGTAAGAAATTGGTCCAAGGGCTCGACTGACGTCCGAATTATGGAAAACAGGGGCCGGGACATTGCTCCCATGATTGTCGGGTTTCGCGATGTATTTGCAAAACACGACATATTTTTACATGTTCATACGAAGCGGTCCCCGCACGCGGGCGATCTGCTGTATCATTGGAGGGACTACTTACTGAATACACTATTTGGAACCGGGGACATTGCCCGGTCAGTCCTCTCGCTGTTCAACGATCCAAAAATTGGCGTCGTGTTTCCCCAGCACTTTTTCGAGGTGCGGCGCATGCTGAACTGGGGTTTTGACTATGACTTGGCAAGGAACCTTCTCGCGCGCGTCGGCGTCCAGCTCAACAAGGATCTTGTGCTGGAATTTCCGTCAGGCTCCATGTTCTGGGGCCGGACGGACGCCATTCGTCCCTTGCTCGACCTGGATCTCCAGTTTTCCGATTTTCCTGAAGAGGCGGGCCAGATCGATGGCACTCTCGCCCATGCAATCGAGCGGACGTTGCTGATGGTCGCAGAGTCCAAGGGATATGAATGGTTCAAGGTCGCCAGGCGAGATCTCTATCCCTTGCCGGACACAGTTCTGAAGGTAACGGAGCCTGCTGACCTATTGAGACATCGACTTCGCGTATTTCAGCCCTGTCTCGCCCGCGCAGATGCGGCGCAATGCTATGAGCGTTTCGGCATGCCGGAGACGCGTTCGATCCTGTCCTATCCGTCGCGAAACAACAGGCCGCGGATAAATTTGTTGATCCCTTCCATCAACCCCGGGGACGCTTACGGTGGATTATCGACGGCGATCAGGATTTTCGAAGAAATATCATCGAACCTGGCGGGGGCCTTCGATCGTCGAATCATCGTTACGGACAGCCATATTTCCAGCGAAGCACTGAGCAGATTCAGCGATTATGCGCAGACAATGTATTTTCTTTCAGTCGGAGGACGACGGCGTCGCCGAAATCGTCGGCGCTGGCACGCGGCGGAACGGGCGTCTCAACCTGCGCGCCAATGACATATTCGTGGCGACCGCATGGTGGACAGCATGTCATGCTATTGATCTCTTGCGCGATCAAAAACTGTTTTTTCAAAAAAAGCTTCCCTTCATATATCTTCTCCAGGACGACGAGCCCTACTTTTACGGTTGGAGCACGAAGTGGGCGCTCGCTGAATCTACTTATCGCCACGGACCGGATACGATAGCCATTATAAATTCCGAGGAGTTGTATCTTGAAATCATCGGTAAATATGATTTCCTGCATAGTTTTTGTTATCCCTATGCAATAAACGGTACAATATCGAAATGCCTCGCGCCCGAGCCTCGGGAACGACTCATTCTCGTCTATGCGCGGCCCCACGCCCTCAGAAACGCCTTCGAATTGATTTGCGAGGCGCTCAAGCAGTGGCAGCAGCATGACCCGGTATCTGCGCGAGCTTGGGAAATCATCTGTCTTGGCGAGGAATTCGACAGGGCTCTGACCGAGCCCGTGCAAAATATCTCAGTAAAGGGGAAGGTCAGTCTCGAAACCTACGCCGATTACCTGAATAGGGGCGTCGTGGGAATTTCCTTGATGCTGTCGCCTCACCCCAGCTATCCGCCGCTCGAAATGGCGGAAGCAGGCTTGGTGACGATCACGAACAGATACGGGACGAAAGATCTTTTGCAACGATTCGATGACATTATTTCCCTCGATCGGGTCGACGCCAGGACTCTCGCCGAGGCCATTAAACAGGCTGTCGCCAAGGCCGAAGGGCTGGTCGGCAAGAGGACGGGTCGGAGAAAGCCGAAAAGCCTGCGCCTCGACGCGCCCATAAAATACTATGCAAGTTCAAAGGTCGCCGAATTGCTGAAAGAACTGGTCGGAACCTCCATTCATCGGACGACTGGATCGAGAGGGACCAGACGTCGCTTTTGGCTTTAAGCCAAAAGCGACGTCTGGGAACGTTATGAAATTGTTCTGAGCCGGATTGGAAATCTCGTCGACGAACGAGAGTGGTCTCGAAAGACGCCAATGTTGGCGGCGCGAGCGGGCGCCGCGCGCGGTATCGATCTCGCCGCATTGGCTTTAGCCCGCTGCGCCGTCAGCGGCGGGTCGGCGGGCCGCGGAACAATGAGACGCGCAATAAAACAGTGCTTCGCCTTATGCGTTTCTTTCGCCGCCGACCCGGGACTCCGCTTGCATTACGACCGCGCCATCAGTTCCAGCGCAAGGCCGTAAATGCGCATACGTGCGGGTTCAGGAAGGGTGCGCAGAACCTCCAGATATGTCTGCCCCGCGCCACACATTTTCGCGTCCTCGAGCGGCGGATTCGGCATCTTGCCGTCGAGCAGCGCGTCGATCTCGACCTTGTCCAGACCGCGGTCGGCGAGCGCCGTCTCCAGCAGTTTGAAGTCGGCTTCCGTCGGCTGCTCGCGGTCGATTTTCTTCGCCTGGCCATTGACCATCGCCTCCAGACCGGCGAGCGCCATATCGGTGACGAGCGCGCGGCGCGTGGACGCGAAATGCTGGAAGTCGAGATTGGTCGCGCCGTAAAGAAATGCGACGCACATTTTCTTGTCTTCCTGCGCCACCGCCTGCAGCACTTCGAGCTGCCGCGCAAAGACATTGGACATCTGCTCCGGCTCGGCCTTGGCGGCCAGAACGCCGCGCGACTGACGCAGGCGCCGAACCGCCTCGGAGAGGTAATAGTCGACGCTTTGCTCCTGCTTCGTCTCCGACAACCGCGTCGAAAATTCATTGAGCGCAGCCTCGTAGTCGCTTGTGAAGGTCTCGCGCATACGCGCGAAATAGCGGGCATAGTCCGGCGCAGCCGCAATCAGGGTCTCGATCGCCTGCCGCGCGGCGCCCTTGTCGAGCGCCGGCGGACTCATGATCGACGACAGCACTCCCGCGCCGTTCGGCTTCGAGGGGCCGAAAGCCATCATCATGAGACCGACGCCGAGACAGACCGCCACGATTGCGGCGGTCAGGAGAGCCAATATTCTTTCGAGCAGCATCATTTGCCTTTGGCGTCGGCTGAAGAGACTCCGGAATTTAAGCAATGCCGGGCGTCGTGAAAAGCGTCCCCGTTGCGCCGGGCGCCTGTTTCGCCGAGAAGTCGCGCCAGCCGCCGGGTTTCGGCGCGATGCGCGACGAGCAGCGCGATGTGCCGATTGAGGTCGTAGCTCCAATGCCCCTTGCGGGCCCGCTCGACGCGCATGGCGCGCTCGATCTCGCGGAGCACCTCGCGAGCGGCCTCCGGCGTCTCACTCAGAATGGTTTCGATCGGCAGACGATGAAAGCGCGCAAGCGCCTCTCTTCGGTCATATCCCGCGAGACTGGCGGTCAGTGCGGAATCGACCGCGCCGCCGGCGGCGGCTTTCAGGCGCTCGAAGGCGCGGATCTTGGCGCGGGCGGTGGTGCGATGCAGGGTGTCGGACATGGTTTCTCCTCCAGCGCGCCAAGAATGAACTCCTTTTTCTGACTGGTGATAAGTTTTATTACCTCTTGAATAGGATTTTTTTCCGCCATAAGCTCGGCGCATCGATCTTGGCTGGAGTTTTTCCCGATGGCTTCCGCAATTTCAGTTTCCGTCCCCTGTCCCGGCGCCATAGCCGGCTTGAGCGCCGGCACGGCGGCGGCCGCCGTCGGCGTGCCGGCCGCAATGCTCGCCGCTCCCACCCGAAGCCGCCCGACGGTGGCGCGGGCGCGCCAGCTCGCCGTCTATCTTCATCATTTCGCGCTGGGCGCGAGCGTCTCGGCCTGCGCCCGCCTCTTTGCGCGCGACCGCGCCACCGTGCGCAACGCCCTGGCGCGCATCGAGACCATGCGCGACGATCCGCGCTTCGATCATTGCGCCGCGCGACTGCAGGCCGCCATCGCGGCCCAACGGGACATGATTTTGGCGCTCATCGCCGAAGGAGCCGCGCAATGACGAAGAATTCACGCAAGAAATCAAAAGTCGACGACGCCGCGGCTCGCGCCCTGCGCCGTCTTCTGGAAGCGCTGAGCGAGGCGGGCGCCCGCGCGGCGGCAAGCGATCTGCAGGACGACACGATTGTCGTGCTCGCGGCAAGGAATGGCGTGACGGTCGTGCGCGCCAGGCTGCCGGCCTCGACCGGCGCCGCCGCCATCGCGGAGGGACTCGTGGAATGGGAGCGCGAGGGGGCGACGCGTCGCCTGCGCATCACCGGGGCAGGACGCGCCCATTTGCGCCGTCTGGAGGCGCCAGCCGACTCGACGACGGACCCTTTCCGCGCCCAGCACAGCCTCTATGTCGCGCGACCATTGGAGAAAGGCGCGCGGCCGACGCTTGTCAACGAGGCCGAGAGCCCACTCGCCTGGCTCGCGCGGCGCAAGGGCCGCGATGGTCGGCCGTTTCTCCAACCCGCGCAGGTCGAGGCCGGCGAGCGCTTCCGTCGCGATGTGGAGCAGGCGCAGATCCTTCAGCGCGTCACCGCCAATTGGGAGGCCTCGATCGCCTCATCCCGCCGCGGCTCCGACGCCGGCGTAGCTGTGACGGAGATCGCCATGGACGCCCGAAAGCGTCTCTCCAGCGCCTGTGACGCCGTGGGGCCGGAGCTCGCCGGACTGCTCACCGACGTCTGCGGCTATCTGAAGGGGCTCGAGCTGGTGGAGAGCGAACGCGGCTGGCCGGCGCGCTCGGGCAAGTTGGTGCTGCGCATCGCGCTGGACCGGCTCGCCCGGCACTATGGGATCGCCAGCGAGGCGACAGGGCCGGCGCGGGCGCGCGGTGTCCTGCATTGGGGAGCGGAGGATTACCGGCCGGCTCTGTGAATCGCCCCGCCCTTCCCCTCTCCCGCGTCGGCGGGGGAGGGACAGGCGGGCAGTCAAGCCGCCAGCGCGTCGCGCGCCTCCTTCTTGATCCGCTCTACCATGGAGCGCAGGCCGTTGGCGCGCTGCGGCGTCAGATGCTCGGCGAGGCCGAGCTCCCTGAAGAGCGGCATGGCGTCGGTGTCGACAATCTCTTGCGCCCCGCGCCCGGAATAAAGCGCCAGCACGAGCGCCACGAGCCCGCGCACGATATGGGCGTCGCTGTCGCCGCGAAAGGTCAGGATCGGCGCGCCGGCGGCGTCCTGCCCGCGCGTCGTCTCCAGCCACACCTGGCTTGCGCAGCCGCGCACCTTGTTTTCGTCGGTGTAGGCGTCCTTGGGCAGCGGCTCCAGCGTGCGGCCCAGTTCGATCAGATAGCGGTAGCGGTCCTCCCACTCTTCGAGCAGCTCGAAATTGCCGATGATTTCGTCGATGGCCATAGCTTCGCTTCCCTTGCGTCGCCCCATTCTAATCCAAACGCGTGCCGCGTTGCGATATATCCGCGCGAAGCGACAGACCGGCCAGTGCGCGCCCTTTCCTTGGGGTTGTGGAGGCCTTAAGTTTGCGCTCGTTGGACCTTTGCCCGGCGCGCCCTTCGCGCAGGCCTATATATGGAGATGCATATGAGCCTCATGACCCGCTGGCGCGCACTCGCCGTCGCGATCGTTGCCGGACTTTCGCTCTCGGGCTGCGGCTACAACACCATTCCCACGCTGGAAGAGAACGCCAAGGCGAAATGGTCGGACGTGCAGTCGCAATATCAGCGCCGCGCTGATCTCATTCCCAATCTCGTCGCCACCGTGCAGGGATACGCCAAGCAGGAAAAGGACGTGCTCACCTCCGTCGTCGAGGCGCGCGCCAAGGCGACCTCGGTGAAGGTCGACGCCTCGACGCTGACCGACCCCGAGAAAATGAAACAGTTTCAGGAGGCTCAGGCGCAGCTCACCGGCGCGCTCGGGCGGCTGATGGTGATCAGCGAAGCCTATCCCGACCTCAAGTCGAACCAGAACTTCCTCGCGCTGCAATCGCAACTCGAGGGCACCGAGAACCGCATAAATGTCGCGCGGCGCGATTACATTGAGGCGGTGCGGGAGTTCAACACGTCGCTGCGCACCTTCCCGACGCTTCTGTGGGCCAAAACCTTCTTCTCCGGCACGAAACCCATGGCGGAGTTCACCGCCAATGAAGCCGCGCAGACAGCGCCGCAAGTGAAGTTCTAGCGATGGATTCCGCCCCGCGTCCCGAGGATCTGAGCGCCCTCTGCGCGAAGGGCGAGGATGCGATGTGGGCGCATATGCGCGCAGAGGCGGAGGAAGCGCTCCGCCTCGACCCCGCGCTGACGCCGCTCTTCATGGGCGAATTGCTGAGCCGTCACTGTTTCGAGGAAGCGGTCATTCATCGCGTGAGCGGGCGGCTCGGCGCCTCGGCTCTCGACGTGGCGGCGATCGCCGACGCTTTTCTCGAGGCGCTGGAAAGCGACCCGTCGATCGGCGAGGCCTTCCGCGCCGACGCCGCGGCCTATGTGGAGCGCGACCCGGCCTGCCGGCGGCTGATCGAGCCCCTGCTCTATTACAAGGGGTTCCACGCAATCCAGGCCTCCCGGCTGGCCCACGCGCTCTGGGGCGCGGGAAAGCGCGACTTCGCCTTCTACATCCAGAGCCGAACCTCCGACGCGCTCGCCGCCGACATTCACCCGGCGGCGCGTTTCGGAAAGGGTATTTTCCTCGATCACGCCACGGGCTTCGTCGTCGGGGAGACGGCGGTGGTGGAGGACGACGTCTCGATCCTGCACAGCGTGACGCTCGGCGGCACGGGCAAGGCGGCGGGCGACCGCCACCCCAAGGTGCGGCGCGGCGTGATGATCGGCGCGGGCTCGAAAATTCTCGGCAATATCGAAATAGGCGCCTGTTCGCGCATCGCGGCCGGTTCGGTCGTGCTGGCGGCGATCCCGCCGAACTCCATCGTCGCCGGCGTGCCGGCGAAAGTCGTCGGCGTCGAGCCCTCGGCGCAGCCGGCGCGCGACATGGACCAGATCCTGCGCGGGCTGGCCTATGATTCCTTCGATTACGTTATTTGACCGCAGGCGTCGCGGGGGCGCGCGCAACCGGCGCGGTCGAATGGTGTTTGATCCGGCCGTCTGTTTCATTGGTGGTCTGCTGGTCATCCTCCCCGGCGCCGAAATGGCGCTTCGCGGCGCCGGGATCCTGAAAATCAACCGATCGTCGTCGGCGCCAGAAGCGTCGCCACTGTGACGAGCTTTCCTGAACTTGCCATTGGCGTGACGGCGGCAGTGGAAGGGAGAAGCGCGATCGCCGCGCCCGACGGACCGGTCTTGCCTATCGACAGGCGCGAATCGCGAACCGCAAGCTTCTTCTTCGCCGCGCTCCATGTCGCCTCTCTGCCCGCGCTGGCGCATCTTCGAATCTGATGCGAGCGCCGTTCACCGCTGGCCCCGCCCGGATCCGGTCGCCATATGCAGAAGGAGTCGATAGATCGCAGGCCGATCCTTTTTCGAAAACGGAGGGCTTCGGAAAAATTCAGACAACCGCGCCCGTTTTTTTGAGGAGACGCATGTCGCAGAAAAAGCACATTGTCGCGGCGACGGATTTCTCGCAGCATTCCGCCGAGGCGGTCGAGAGAGGCTTCATGATCGCGAGCCAGTGGTCCGCGCGCTACACGATTCTGCATGCGGTAGAACTCGACGCCTTATCCCTGTTTCAGGCGCTCTTTGCCGAAAATCCCGATCTTGGCGAAAAACTCGCAGCTGTGGAACGCAACCGGCTGCGCGAGTTCATCTGCGCCCTGCCGCATCCGGAGGGCGTTCATGCTGAACTGCGAGTCGAGAGCGGCCCCGCCTCCGTCGCGATACCCGACTTTTTGTCGTCTGCGGGCGGCGATCTGCTCGTGATCGGCGCGCATGGAGGCGGATTTTTCGATCGTCTCGTACCGGGATCGACGGCGTCCGCCCTGTTGCGCGAAAGCCGGGGACCGGTGCTCATTGTCAGGAACAAGCCGCGCGAGCCCTACCGCCGCGTCCTCGTGGCGGTCGATTTTTCGCCCGCGTCAGAATCCGCCGTCGCTCTCGCTCGCGACATCGCGCCGGAGGCGTCGCTGACACTCATTCATATCTTCGACGCTCCGTTCGAGGGAATGTTGCGGCTCGCCGGAGTCGACGACTGGAAGATCGCCTCCTATGAAATGGAGGCGAAACGCCAGGCCGGACAGAAACTCGAGAGCTTGATGAGGGGACAGGGGCTCACGCCGGCTCAATGCTCCACCGTGGTCATTCAGGGAGATCCGACGCGGCAGCTCCTCAGATATGAGGAGAACCTCGGATGCGACCTTATCATTGTGGGCAAGCACGGAACACACCTCAGCGAGGAGCTGCTCCTCGGCAGCAAGACCAATCATCTCCTCGCGATGTCGAGGCGCGATCTGCTCGTTGTCGTCGACCCGCGCGGGCCGGCCGCGCCGGAAGGGATCTGACGCTTCCCGGCCTGACAGGATGCGCGCACGGCGCCCGGCTGGCCGAAGTCTCAGCTTCCCCTGAATTTCGGCGAGCGCTTGTCGAGAAAGGCGGCGCGGCCTTCATCATAATCCGCACTGTCGAAACAGGCGGCGGCGAGCGCCTCGCAGCCCTCGGGCGACAGCGCGCCCGGAAGCGCGGCCGCGGCGCGAATAGCGGCCTTGGCGGCCTTCAGCGTCAGGGGCGCATTGTCGGCGATCGACTCGGCGAGTTCATGCACGGCGCCGATAAAACTCTCCTGCTCCATGAGCCGGACAAGGAATCCCGCGTCGCGCGCCTCCCGCGCAGAGAGACGCCGCGCCGTGAAGAAAAGATCGAAGGCGAGCTGCGGCCCGACCGCCGCCACCACATATCTCATCGCCGACGGCGGATAGCCGACGCCGAGTTTCGCCGCGGGGATGGAGAAGACCGCGCCTTCCTGCGCTACGCGCAGATCGCAGGCCGCAGCGAGCCCCATGCCGCCCCCCATGCAGAAGCCCGATATGGCGGCGATGGTCGGCTTGGAGAGATTGGAGATCGCGTCGAAAGCCTCGACATTGGCGGCTTCATAGGCGCGTCCCCCGTCGCTCGTCGCCCGCATGGTCGAGAATTCCGAAATATCGGCGCCAGAGCAGAAAGAGAGGCCCGGCGCGCCGCTGATAACGAGCACGCGCGCTTCCGGCTCGTCCTCGATCGCTTTCATCAGCGGCGGCAGGGCGCGCCACATGTCGAAATCGAAAGCGTTGCGCTTGGCGGCGTTGTCGATGAAAAGGCGCGCGACGCCGAAGGCGGTTTCCACGCGCAGCTTGGGAGTGGGAGACGTGATCGACATGCGTTTCCTTTATAAAGAGTCAGCTTCGACCGGATGGCCGCATGGCGACGCAGGTCCGAGGGGAAACGCTACTGCGGCGCGACGCGATGGTCTTCATCGCCTTGCCCGCGCACCAGCGAAATCAGCCTTTCCTCGCCGCCGCCATCCCGCCATTTGGCGTTGCAGAGCGTGGGCCCGCAAACGACTTCGGGATAGCGATAAAGCGATTTGCCGGAGGCGGTCTTCAATCCATAGCTCGAAACGGGCGTCCAGCCTTTCGCGAGCAATGACTGTCGCACCGCGCGATATCCCTCGCCGCTCGCGTATGGCTCCTGCGCCCGAGACGCGCCCTGGAACGTGAAAAGCGAAACGAAGCAAGCGGCTATGGCGACGCAGCTCCGCCAATTGACGATCCCCGGATATCGAACGGACATATAGGCCTCCTTACTTCGGCGCTCCCCGACGTCGAATCGAGTCGCGATCGCGCCCCATGCTTGATTGGATTTGAGCATCCTTGTCGGGTCAAGCGACGAAAGAAGCGTCGGCAACCCTCGTTTTTCACCTCGATCTGGACATTCGATGACGCGGCGCCCGCGACCACGCGCCGCAGGCTTCCGCCCCGTTCGCGACCTCTTGCCACAGCGTTCCCCGCTCGCGAGGGCGTAAGGTCGATTCCGCCCGCCAGAGGCTTTTCCGGCGCAGCAGTGGAGTGACCATGTCGGTCGGATCGGACAAATTGGCTTCGCCGGGCGCGCTGAGGATGGCGCTGGCCTTCGCGGTTTTCCTTCATCACACGTCGAGTTTCAACCTCGGCATGTCCGCGGTGCTGATCTTCTTCGTCCTCAGCGGCTATTGGGTCGCCACGATGTGGACGCGGACCTATTCGAAAACGACGGCCGCCTATTTCACCTATCTCGTGTCGCGCGTCTGGCGCGTCGCGCCGGTCTTCGCCTTGTGCTCGGCGATCACCTGGGCGCTCCTTTTCTGGCGCGGCGGCGCGCCGGAGGACGTGGGCGGCCTGCTGCATCAGTTTTTTTCCAACATCATGATCCTGGGCTATAATTCCCTTCCCTACCAGGCCAATTTGCCGGGCTGGTCGCTGGACATGGAGATGCAGTTCTATCTGATCGCTCCGCTGGTCGTCTTTCTGGTCTCGAAGAATATCTTTCTGCTGTTTGCCTGCGTGCTGGTTTCATTCTTCTCGCCCTGGCTCGGCGGCGCCGCCACGGTGGCCCCGTTTCTCTATTTCTTCGGCATTGGCGTCGCTTCGGCCAGCCACGATCTGAATCCGAGCTCCCGTTTGGCCTATGGGTCGCTTTTCGGGACGCTGGCGCTGCTGCTCGTGTGCAGCGTGATCCTCGTCAAGAACATCGTGCTCGGCGGGTCGAATGGCGAGGCCCTGCTCGCTTTCGGCCCCAAGACCAACATGCTCATCGCGCTGATGATGACGCCCTGGGCGCTCTACACGACGCGGCAGAAAAGCGGCGCGACGGACCGGATGTTCGGTGAATTGTCCTACATCTTCTACCTGCTGCACTGGTCCGTCATCGGCGCGCTGGGGACGGGCGCAGGCTCCTATGCGAATCGTCTCCTCCTTTGCTCCGAGGCGCTGGCGGTGATCCTCGCGGCGTCCTTCGTGATCTGGCTGCTGTTCGACCGTCCGATCAACAGGCTTCGAGCCGCCTGGGTCGCCAGCCGGCGGATCGTCGCCGAGCCGGCGGGGGCGCTGCAGCCGCTCGTCGCCTGAACGGACTTTGCGTTGATCGCCGGGCGCATGTTGCGCCCGGTTCGCCGCAGACAGGAAGCGACACGCCCGGCCATAGCCGCGGCGTTGCAAAGCTGATAAGCCAACGCCCGTCGCAAGCAATGAGGCCGCGCTCAGGCGCGCGGGTCGGCGGGATGATCGGCTACGCAGCGTTGGCAATCAGGCAAGGGCTGGCGGTGCTCCTTCCCGGCGTTCATCGGGCCGCTTTCATCCTGATGGTGACGGGCGGCCTGACGCTTCTGACGCTGAAACGCACCGACGAACCGTCCATCGGTTGCGCCATCGTCGACGGTCACGCTCCAGATTACAGAATCCTCGTGGTGGGCGAGTCATGGGCGTCGGGAGGCAAGCTTTTGCCGGAACTTCCGAAAGCCGTGTCGGAACGCCTCGGGGGAAGAGGCGTGCAGACCTGCAGCATCGGCTTCAATGGCCGTAACTCTAGGCTTCTGTATACGGAGCTGCGCGAGAAATTTCCGAAGGAGAAAATTGAAAGCATCGCTAACGGGAAAAAGCTGGACAAGGTCATCATCATGAATGGCGTGAACGATGAAATCCAGCACGTCGGCGCATCGACCTATGTGGAATACACCAAGAAGCTCGTCGAGTATTTTTCGGACGCGGGCGACGTCGAAGTCATTTCGATCCCTCGCGTCAACGAGCGCTATTTCAAACCGCCGAACCTCTACAGTCTGATCAAGCGAACGATATTGCGCTGCTTCTACGACGGCTGCGATTATCAGATCAACGACTTGTACAGAGTGGCCCTGTGGCGGGACCACCCCGAGCTACACGTGATCGAATTCGACAATTTCATCGACAAATTCGAGGGTCACGAAGAATATTACACGCTGGACGGCGTGCATCTGACCGACGAATACTATCACAAATACGGCGCTTTCATCGGCCGCGCCATGTCGCTCAGCGCGGATGAAACTCACCGCAAATAGGCGCCGCCTGCTATAAGCGCGCCATGAACCTGCTCTCCCGCCTTCTGCATCGCGACGGGCTGATGCTTATCATCGACAAGCCCGCGGGCGTTCCCGTGCATCGCGGCCCCAAGGGCGGCCCGAGTCTCGAGGACGCCTTCGACGAGCTGCGCTTCGGCCTGCCCCGCGCCCCGGCCCTCGCCCACCGGCTCGACAAGGACACATCCGGCTGCCTGGTGCTCGGCCGCCATCGCAAGGCGCTGGACCGCCTCGGTAAACTGTTCAAATCCGGGCGCATCTCCAAGACCTATTGGGCCGTCGTCGAAGGCGCGCCGGAGGCGGAGGAAGGCGAGATCGACCTCGCGCTGGGCCGGCTCGACGCCGCCCGCGGCTGGTGGATGCGGCCCGACCCGCTGGGCCTCCCGTCGCGCACGAGCTGGCGGGTGCTGGGGCGGAGCCCCGACGCCAGTCTGGCCTTCGTCGAGTTCACGCCGCACACCGGCCGCACGCACCAGATTCGCGTCCATGCGCAGGCGATGGGCTGGCCGATCCTCGGCGATCCCATTTATGGCCACGGCAGGCGCGAAGGCGCGCCGCCGCTGCATCTCCATGCACGGGCGATCACCATTCCCATGCAGGACAGCAAGGAGCCGGTGCGAGCAGAGGCGCCGCCGCCGGATCATATGAGCGAGGCCCTTGCATTGTGCGGATTGGCGCCCGATTTGCCAACTACAACCAAAACGATCAACATGACGGTTTGAATCGCAGGAGAAACGACCGTGGCGTCGATATTTGCGCCCATGCGCGACGCGCCGGAGCGCCAGACCGCCGTCGGCGAGAGCCGCTTCGCGCTCGACCGCGCGATGCTCGACGATCTTGCCGACCTTGCTCTGGAGGCGGCGAAGCGCGGTGGGGCGAGCTATGCCGACATTCGCCTCGGCGAGACGAAACGCGAATACGCCTACGCCAAGGACGACCGGCTGGAGCAATATGACGAGCGTGCCTCGCGCGGCTTCGGCGTTCGCGTGCTGCTCGACGGGAGCTGGGGCTTCTATGGCGCGCGGCGGCTCGACGCGGCGAGCGTGCGTGAGGGGGTTCAACGGGCGCTCGACAACGCCCGCGCCGTGCGCCCGATACAGGCGCAGCCGGTCGCGCTCGAACAGCTTCCGGCGCATGAGGCGGAGTGGATCATGCCAATGGGCGCCGATCCTTTCGCCGTCTCGTCGCGCGAGAAGTCCGATCTGCTGCTCGCGATCTGCGCCGCGGCGCGCGACAACGGCGCCGATTTCTGCTCGGCCTCGCTGTCGGCGGCGCGCGAGGAGCGCATGTTCGCCAACAGCCATGGCGCCCGCATTCTTCAGACGCGCACCCGCGTGCATCCGACCTTTACGGCCACCGCCATCGACCGCGGTCTCGGCCGCATGGCGACGCGCGACAGCCTGACGCCCGCGCGCGGCGCCGGCTGGGAATATGTGCTCGGCGCCGGCCTCGTCGCGGAAGCCGCCCGCGCGGGCGAGGAAGCGCGCGCGAAGCTCACCGCCAAACCCGTGACGGCGGGCGATTGCGACATCATCATCGACCCGACCAATCTCTGGCTGACGATCCACGAGACCGTCGGCCATTCGACCGAGCTCGACCGCGCCCTCGGCTGGGAGGCGAATTTCGCGGGCACGACTTTCGTGAAACCCGCGATGCTGAACAATCTGCGCTTCGGCTCGGAGCTGATGACCATTGTCGCCGACCGCTCGCAGCACGGCGCTCTCTCGACCATAGGCTATGACGACGACGGCGCGCCGGCGGAACTCTCGGAATTCGCGATCGTCGAAAAGGGCGTATTCCGCAATTTCCAGATGGCGCTGGGACAGGCGCATCTCATCGGTCTTTCGGCCTCCAATGGCTGCGCCTATGCCGACAGCCCCACGGCTTTCCCGATCCAGCGCATGCCGAATATCTCACTGAAGCCCAATCCCGATAAATGCTCGCTCGACGATCTCGTGAGCGGGATCGAGAACGGAATTTACGTCGTCGGCGCCGGCAGCTGGAGCATCGACCAGCAGCGCGACAATTTCCAGTTCGGCGGCCAGCTTTTTTACGAGATCAAAAACGGCAAACTCGGCGAGATGCTGCGCGACGCCGCCTATCAGGGGCGGACGACGCAATTCTGGAATTCGCTCGACGGTCTGGGCGACGCGAGCACCTATCATCTCGACGGCACATTCACCTGCGGCAAGGCGGAGCCGGTGCAGGTCGCGCCCGTCTCGCACGGCACCCCGCTCGCGCGTTTCCGCAATGTGCGCGTGCTGAATACGAGCAGCGACGCCTGACGCATGTTCCTCTCCGCCGACGACGCCAAAGCCATCGCCGAAAAGATTATCTCGCGCTCGGGCGCCGACGCCTGCGTCGTGAAGATCGACGGCGGCGAGGACCATAGCCTGCGCTTCGCGCGCGGCGGCGCCACGACCAACATCACAACCTCTGAAGCGAGCGTGCGAATTTCCTCGCATGTCGGCGGGCGCATCGGCTCGGTGACGACGGCGAGCCTCGACGACGACGCGCTCGAATCTGCGCGCGCGCGTTCGGAGGAAATCGCGCGCATGCTGCCGGTCGATCCCGACTATGTAGCGCCGCTCGGCCCGCAGGAATATGAGGCGTCCGCCCGCTACGACGACGCGGCGGGGGCGATGCGTCTCGACGCGCTGGCGGCGCAGGCGGCGCGCGTGATCGAGGAAGGCGCGCGCGCAGGCGTCGACACATTCGGCTGCGCGTCGAGCGCGAGGCGCTTCGAGGCGCTGGCGACGAGCGCCGGACTATTCGCCTATGAGCGCAGGAGCGAGATCGATCTTTCCGCAACCGCCCGCAACCGCGCCGACAGCTGGTCCGGCTGGGCGGGCGCGCATGAATTCTTCGCACAAAATCTCGACGCCGAAGAAATCGCGCGCCGCGCCTGCGACAAGGCCGCGCAAGACATCGAGCCCGTCGATCTCGAGCCCGGCGCCTACACCGTCATCCTCGAGCCCGTCGCCGCCGCCGAACTCGCCTTCTGGGTGATGAGCGCGATGGACGCGCGCGCAGCCGATGAAGGTCGCAGTTTCTATTCGCGTCCCGGCGGCGGCACGCTCGTCGGCGAAAGGCTCTTCGACGAAAAGCTTACGATCCGCATCGACCCCGCCGATCCGCTCGCGCCCGAATGCGGCGTCGGCTGGGAGGGCGTGCCGCATCGCGCCCGCGCCTTTGTCGACAAGGGCGTGCTGAAGACGCTCTATCGTTCGCGCGCATGGGCGCAGAAAACAGACGCCGAAGCCATTCCTTTCGGACGCAACTTCATCATCGAGGGCGGCGACGCCTCGATCGACGACATGATCCGCTCCGTGAAGCGCGGCGTGCTGGTGACTCGCATCTGGTACGACAATATCGTCGATCCGAGGAGCCTGCTCGTGACCGGCCTCACGCGCGACGGCAATTTCCTCATCGAGAACGGCCGCATCGTCGCGCCCGTGCGCAACATGCGATTCAACCAGCGGCTGGGCGAGCTCTTCGCGCGCATCGCGGCGCTCGGAAAAACCGAGCGCACGTGGCGGGCGGCGGGCGGCGGCGGGGCGGCGGCCGCGCCGCCGATGCTGGTCGAAGCCTTCAATTTCTCATCGAAATCGAGCGGCATCTGAAGCGCGCGCAAATTCGTGTATGATGCGGCGGTCAACTGGAGCGCTGCAGAATGCGTCTTGTCCGCCTCGCATCAATTTTCTTCACGGTTGTCATTGCGGCGCCCGCATCCGCGCTCGACAAGGTGAGCTTCGCCACCAACTGGCGCGCGCAGGCGGAGCACGGCGGCTTCTATCAGGCCGTCGTCGATGGAACCTACAAAAGCTACGGACTTGACGTAAACATTCAGCAGGGCGGTCCGCAAATAAATGCGCGACTGCTGCTCGCGGCGGGCCGCGTCGATTTCGCCATGGGCGCGAATACGATCCAGATGTTCGAGGCCGTGCAGCAGAAGGTACCGGTCGTCACCGTCGCCAGCATGTTCCAGATCGATCCCGTCATCTTCATGTCGCATCCCGGCGAGGGCCTCGATCGCTTCGAGGATCTGCCGAAGGCGACCGCCTTCGTCGCCAATGACATGCTCGTGTCGGTCTGGATATGGTTGAAGCAGGCGTATGGATTTCGCGACGACAAGGTGAAGCCGTACGGATTCAATTCGGCGCCATTCATTGCGGACAGGAAATCCATCCAGCAGGGCTTTCTTACTTCCGAGCCTTATGCGATCGAGCGGCAGGGCGGCTTCAAGCCGAATGTGTTCCTGCTTCCGGATTACGGCTACGACAGCTATTCCACGACGATCGAAGCGCGCGCCGACACGATCGCAAGGAACCCCGATCTCGTGCAGCGCTTCGTCGACGCCTCGATCATCGGCTGGTATAATTATATTTACGGCGACAACGCCGCCGCGAACGCCGTCATCAAGCGCGACAACCCCGAGATGACCGACGGACAGATCGCCTATTCGCTGGAGAAGATCAAAGAGCGCGGCATTGTCGACTCCGGCGACGCATTGACCCTCGGCGTCGGCGTGATGACGGATGCGCGCATGAAAAGCTTCTTCGACAAGATGGCGAAGGCCGGCGTCGTTCCCGACAACCTCGATTACAAGCGCGGCTACACGCTGCAGTTCATCGGCAAGAAAGTCGGCATGGATTTGCGGCCGAAGCAATGACAACCGCGCCCCTCGTCTCCCTCCATGGCGTCGCCAAGACCTTTCCAAATGGCGTCACGGCGCTCGCGGGCCTCGACCTCGATGTGCGCGAAGGCGAGACGCTGACGCTGCTCGGCCCCTCCGGCTGCGGAAAATCCACGGTGCTGCGGCTTATCGCAGGCCTCTCGCCGCCGAGCGCAGGCGCCATTTCATGGGCCGATCCAGAGGCGAGGAAGAACATCGGATTCGTTTTTCAGGAGCCCACGCTCCTGCCCTGGGCAAATGTCGCGGACAATGTCTATTTGCCGCTGCGCGTCGCGGGCGAGACGCGAGCCGGCGCGCAGCCGCGCATCGACAGGGTGCTGGAGCATGTCGGCCTCAGCGACTTCGCGCACGCCTTGCCGCGCGAACTCTCGGGCGGCATGAAGATGCGCTGCGCCATCGCGCGCGCGCTCGTCACGAGGCCCGCGCTGATATTGATGGACGAGCCTTTCGCGGCGCTCGATGAAGTGACGCGTTTCAAGCTCAACGACGACCTGCTGGCGCTCAAGCGCGATCTCGGCGCGACAATCGTCTTCGTGACCCATTCGGTGTTCGAGAGCGCCTATCTCTCGACGCGCATCATCGTGATGTCGAAGCCGCGCGGCGCGATCATGGAAGAAATCGAGATTGATCCGGCGCTGACGCGCGACCCGGAGTTCCGCATGAGCGAACGCTTCTCCGACATTTGCCGGCGCGCGTCGCGCGCGCTGCGCGACGCGATGGGAGAGAACTCTCGATGAGCCAGCAACGCTCGCTGACACGCCCGACGTCGTTACGCGACATCGTCGTTCCACTCGCCGTCTTCGCCGCCGCGCTCGGCGCATGGGAGTGGATCGTCGTCCATGAGAGCATCCCGCCCTATATCCTGCCGGCGCCGAGCGCGATTTTCGCAAAGCTGATCGAGGACCGCGAACTCCTCTTCTCATCGCTGTGGGTGACGCTCGGCGAGACGCTGAAGGCGCTCGTGATCGCCACCGTCTGCGGCGTGGCGCTCGCCCTGTTGCTGGCGCAGTCGAAATGGCTGGAGCGCGCCTTGCTTCCCTTCGCGATCGTGCTTCAGGTGACGCCGATCATCGCCATCGCGCCGCTGCTGCTCGTCTATCTCCAGCCAAGGACCGCGGTGCTGGTCTGCGCCTTTCTCGTCGCCTTCTTTCCGATACTGTCGAACACGTCGCTCGGCCTCGCCTCGGTCGATCACGGCTTGCGCGATCTCTTCGATCTGTATCGCGCCTCGCCCTGGCAGAAGCTCGTCTATCTGCGCCTGCCGGCGGCGCTGCCGCAATTTCTCACGGGGCTGCGCATCGGCGGCGGACTGTCGCTCATCGGCGCCATCGTCGCGGAGCTGGCGGCGGGCGCAGCGGGTCAGGGAACAGGCCTCGCCTTTCGGATTGTCGAGGCGGGTTTCCGTCTCGACATTCCGCGCATGTTCGCCGCGCTGGCGCTGATTTCGGTCACCGGGCTTGCGATATATGGCGCGCTCGCGGCGCTGTCATATTACCTGCTGCGCGGCTGGCACGAGAGCGCGCGGGAGCGCGGGGATTAGACGCCCTACTCCGCCGCCCCGCCCACCTCGTCCAGATGATAAACATCGTCGCGGAAATGCACGATGCCGTCCGCCGACGCCCAGCCGGTCATATAGACCCACACCACAGGCACCGGATGCGAGAGCCGCACTTCCTCGCGTTCGCCGGAGGCGATCTTCGCGTTGATCTGCTCCTTGCTCAGCTGCGGGCCGTTGGAGCCGTCGAGCAGCCAGGCGGCGAGATCGACGACGCCCTGCACGCGCACGCATCCATGCGACAGGAAGCGATAGTCGCTGGCGAAGAGATTGCGCGACGGCGTGTCGTGCATATAGACCGAATGCGGATTCGGCATGGAGATGCGGATCGAGCCCAGCGAATTATGCGCGCCCGAGTCCTGCCGCAGCGTGTAGTTCACCGCGCGCTCGCTCGCCCAGTTGATCGAACGCGGATCGACCTCTTCGCCTCGCCCGTTGAGCACGCGGATGCGCGAGCGCGTGAGATAGGACGGATCCTTCAGCATCTTCGGCGCGATCTCGTTTTTTATGATCGACGTCGGCACGGTCCATGTCGGATTGATGTTCACCGCGACGACCTTGGCCTGCACTTCCGGCGAATGATGCTCGGGATCGCCGACGATCGCGGCGTAACGGCGCACGACGCGGTCATTGTCCACCGCGTCCACGGCGGTCGAGGGAATATTCACGACGATGTAGCGCGGACCGAAAGGGAAATCGACGCCCGCGAGGCGCTGCGCGCTGGAGGCGAGCTGGCGGAAGCGGACGGTGGCGGGAACATCGAGCGCGCGCAGCGTGGCGCCGGCGACCACGCCGGTCTGCTTCAGCCCCATGCGAAACTGGAAGCGTTTCACCGCCTCCGTCAGCGCCGGATCCCAGCTCTGCTTGTTCGTATCCGTGACCGCGTCGTCCTCGGCCGCAAGGCGACGGCGAAGCGTCGAGACAGCCGGCCCCTTTGAGCCGGGACGCAGCGACACGCCGACCTTCGGCCAGCCGCCGAGATCGACGATCTGCGCATAACGCTCCGAGGCTTTCGAGGTCGTGAAGAAGGTTTCCGGCTGCAGCACCGGCGCCGGATCGTCGGAGAGCGCCGTCTCCCGCGGCGGCGCCGGCGGCTTCGGCCTGGGCTTCGGCTTTGGCGCGGCGACGGGCCCCGGGGCGGGGGCGGCTCCCGGCTCGGCGGCCGGAGCCGCAGGCGCAGCGGCCGGCGGCGGCGCCGGCTGGGCAGGCGCGGGAGCTGCGGCGGGCGCTGGCGCGGCGTCCTGCGCGAGAAGCGGCGTCGCGCAAATGAAAGCCGACGCGCCGAGTCCGACCAAGGCCGCGCTCACGAAACAGGAGCGCCTTGTGTGAGAATTTCCCGTCATCTCTTCGCCATCGTCATATCGTGGTTGCGTCCCGACTCGCGGTCGCACATTCGCCGTCCACAACGCCGCTTTTCGACCGCGCCGCGCCGCCGGTCAACTCAATTCGGGCTTGGCCGCAAGACGCAAGCGCATTGCACAAATTTTGACGAATTGCGAATGTGTCGGTTTTGTGCTCATTTGTAAGCAAGCAATTTTTTATTCTTTGGGAGGATGCACATTGGCGCGCACGTCGATTCCGACCTCTTTGACCATCACTCTCGGCGCCGCGGCGCTCATGATCTTTGCGCTCACGACGAATCTTTCAGCGCAGGTCGCCTACCTCAATCAGGGATGGACGCCGACTGAACGAAACGAATTCTACTCGCTCGATCAGGGCGCGAGAATCGTTCCGTTCGACTGGGTCAAGGCGCTGAAACATGCCGACGACGGGACGAGCTTCCTCGCCGACGGCTTCAGCCGCTACGGTTATTTGCCAAATCCCGCCAGTCCGACGGCCGGCCTGCCGGTCGGCTTTCTCTCCGCTCCCTACGAGAAAGAGAATTGGCTGAGCATGACCTGCTCTGCCTGCCACACCCGGCAGATCGAGATCGACGGCGTGGCGACGCGCATCGACGGCGGCCCCGCCCTCGTGGATTTTCAATCCCTGTTCGACGACCTCGACATGGCGTTCGACAAGGTTCTCCATGACGACGCTGATTTCGCCGCCTTCGCCGACGCGGCGCTCGGCGCCTCCAGCTCCGAGGCGGCGCGCAAGGAATTGAAGCAGCGCGTCGAGAAGTGGTTCGAGCCGTATCACACGATTTTCCAGCGCGCGCTGCACCCCCGCCCCGACGAAGAGGCCCGGCCGCTCGGTCTCGCCTGGGGCCTCGGTCGCGCCGATGCGGTGTCGATGATCTTCAACCGGGTCGCGGGTCTGGACATCGGGACTGCCCCGAATCACATGATTCCCGAGAACATCAAGCCCGCCGACGCGCCGGTGCGTTACCCCTTCGTCTGGAACGCCGCCAAGCAGTACATGACGCAATGGCCGGGCTTCGCCAAAAACGGCGACGATATTCTCGGCCTCGCCCGCAATGTCGGAGAGGTTTATGGCGTCTTCGGCATGTTCCAGCCCGAGAAGATACCGCTCGTCGACGACGTGAGATATCTGAAAGGATCCTCTCTCAATTTTCCGGGCCTCATGCGGCTCGAGACGCTGATCAAGAAACTCGAGCCTCCGAAATGGCCCGGGAAACTTGATCCGACGCTCGTCGAAGAAGGCGAAAAAATTTACCAAAAGGCGTGCGGCGCGAATTGTCACGAGATCGACACGAAGGTGAAGCCGCCGCGGCTGTGCAATCCCACCGATACCTGGAAGACCCCGGTTCAGGACGTCAAGACGGACGCCGCGGAATATCAGGTTCTCGGACGCACGGCGAAAACCGGCGTGCTCGAAGGCCAGCTGATTCCCTTGCCGCCCTTCACCAGGACGTTGAAGGCGGATAATGAGCCGATCATCAACATCCTCAGCACGGCCGTCGTTCAATCGATCCTTCGGGCGCCGCTGCATTTCAAGGATCCGTTCCTGTTCGATCCGATCGTGCAGGAATGCCTGAAAAACAGGTCCGCCGACCCGTCGGTGACGATCGACGCGCTGCGGGAGAACATCCTGCAGGTCATGAAGGAAAGTCTGCAGGCGCTTTATCGGGAACCCAAGACGCCGCCGCCCCCGCCGGCCTATGAGTCTCGTGTCATGAAGGGGATCTGGGCGGCGGCGCCCTACCTTCACAATGGCTCCGTGCCGACTCTTGCCGATCTCCTGAAACCGCCCGCGCAGCGGCCCGCGAGCTTCAAGGTCGGGACCGCCTATGACATGGAGAATGTGGGTCTCGCCAAAGGTCAGCCGAAGCTTAGCTTCGTCTACGAGACCACGGCGGAGTGCGGCGGAAGCAAACGCGACGCTTCCGGCAACAGCCGCTGCGGCCACGACTTCGGGACGAATCTCAAGGCGAAAGAAGTCAAGGCGCTTCTGGAATATCTGAAGAGCCTCTGAGCCGGGGCGGGGCGGCCGGCTGAGCCGGCCATCGCGAGAGGGGAGAGGGGGATGGCGACGCGCTGTCCCCCTTGCCTTTTGGCGCGCGGCCCCGCATACCGCGCCGCAACGAAGACTCTCACCTCAGCGGGACGGATATGGGATTCAAATGCGGCATCGTCGGTCTGCCGAACGTCGGCAAATCGACCCTCTTCAACGCGCTCACGCAGACGGCGGCGGCGCAGGCCGCGAACTATCCCTTCTGCACCATCGAGCCCAACGTCGGCGAAGTGGCCGTGCCCGATCCGCGCCTCGATGATCTGGCGCGCATCGCCGGCTCCAAGCAGATCATCCCGACCCGTCTCACCTTCGTCGACATCGCCGGCCTCGTGCGCGGCGCCTCCAAGGGCGAGGGCCTCGGCAATCAGTTCCTGGCCAATATTCGCGAATGCGACGCCATCGCCCATGTCGTGCGCTGCTTCGAGGACGGCGACGTGACCCATGTCGAAGGGGGCGTCGATCCCGAGCGCGACATCGAGACGATCGAGACCGAGCTGATGCTCGCCGATCTCGAAAGCCTCGAAAAGCGCGTCGTGGCCCTGGAAAAGAAGGCCAGGGGCGGCGACAAGGAGTCGAAGGAGCTCGTCGATCTGATGAACCGCTGCCTCGTGCTGCTGCGCGACGGCAAACCCGCGCGTCTGGCCAGGGTTTCTGAAGAGGAGCGCGCGGCCTTCAACGGACTCGGCCTGCTGTCGTCCAAGCCGGTGCTTTACGTCTGCAACGTCGAGGAGGCGTCGGCCGCCGAGGGCAATTCCAATTCCGCCAAGGTCGCCGCGCGCGCGGCCGAGGAAGGCGCGGCTTCCGTCGTGGTCTCGGCCAAGATCGAGAGCGAGATCGCGGTGCTGCCCGCCGAGGAGCAGAAGGATTATCTCGAGGCCGTCGGCCTGACCGAACCCGGCCTCAACCGCGTCATCCGCGCCGGCTACGACCTGCTGCATCTCATCACCTATTTCACCGTCGGCCCGAAGGAAGCGCGCGCCTGGACGATCGAAAAAGGCACGCGCGCGCCGCAGGCGGCGGGGGTCATCCATACGGATTTCGAAAAGGGCTTCATCCGCGCCGAAACCATCGCCTTCGACGATTATGTCGCCTACAAGGGCGAGGCGGGCGCGCGCGACGCCGGCAGGCTGCGGCTGGAAGGCAGGGACTACACGGTCGCCGACGGCGACGTGATGCATTTCAGGTTCAACACCTGAGACGGAGCGCGCTCAGAACAGCTCGACGTCCTGACCCACGGCTTTCCGCTTCTCGATGACGCCGTCGGCGATCAGCATCTCGTGCGAGCGCACCTGGTTGCGGCCGCGCTGCTTGGCGACGTAGAGCGCGGCGTCCGCCCGGCCGAAGGCGCTGGAGCCCGTGTCGCCCGGCAGCACGGTCGTATAGCCGATGCTCGCCGTGACCGGCCCGACCTGCGGGAAGCGGAAACCTTCGACTGTCGCGCGGAAATTTTCGAGCGCGGCCTGCGCCTCGAGCTTTGTCGCATTGTTGAGGATGACGAGGAACTCCTCGCCGCCGAAACGGAACAGCCTGTCGAGATCGTTGAAACATTCGCGCATCAGCCGTGCGAAAAGCACGAGCACCTCGTCCCCGAAAGGATGACCGAAATCGTCGTTGATGCGCTTGAAGAAGTCGATGTCGATCACGGCGAGGTGCGGAAAGCGCTCGCGGGTCGGGACGCGCTCGTCGACGCGCGGGGGGACGGCGTCGGAATATGACGCGATCTGACTGAAGTAGTCGTGGAATGTGCGCCGGTTGAAAAGGCCGGTGAGTTCGTCGCAATCGCCATAGTCGAGAACGCCGAGGTGATTGCTGTAAATTCGCAGCATGCCGACGATCAGACGCTCCTGATCCTCGCGCAAAGGCGATGAACGGAGTATTTCGAGCAGACGGATGACATTGCGGCCGTCCATCACCGGAAATACGTAGCGGACGTCGCCCTCGGCCGTCGCCGTTCGGCAGAGCGGCGTTCCGGCGTGAAAGCAATCATAGAGGTCCGGCCGGAACACCAGCGGCAGCAGCATGTTTGGATCGATCGGCGCCTCATCGACTTCCGGAGCGCCGCGCGCGACGAGATTGACGCGCTGTCGCAACCGCACCACTCCGGCGCGGTAGATGACTTTCCACAGTGTCAGCCGCGACGCCTGAATCAGCCCGAGCGTCACAGCAGCCAATGTCGCCTCGAGCGCGTCCCTGTCGCGCAGGTCCGTCAGTTCGGCGACCGAGTCGATCAGATGGCCCATAACGTCTTTCGAGGTCTCGCAAGGCGCGAAAGCTCCAGCGGAGCTTTTCGCGCTTTGCGAGTATAAAACGATGATTTCTCTCAAAAAGGGTATTAATGGCTAAACCGTTGCCGTTGGGTTAAGCCGCTGCGAAGAATCGACGCCAACGGGCGTCGGCGGCCGGATGAAACCGGGCGAAATCAGCCCTGCTTCGAGAGATTGTCGATGCGCTTGTTGAGTTCGTCCAGCTGGCGCTTCAGCTCCTCGACGTCGCCCTGCCCGGCGCCCGCCGGCTTCCCTTCGTGCTCATCCAGCGAAGGGGCGGTGGTCCCGACATTTTCCGTCGGCACGCCGAAGGGATTGAACATGGTCAACGCCTGGCGAAACACCGCCATATTCTTGCGCGCCTGCTCCTCGAGCGACTGGAAGGCGGCGCGCGTCGGCTCGGCGAAAGGCCCGGCGCCGAGCGCCGAGGTGAACTGATCGCGGAATTTCTGCTGTTCCTTGGTCAGCTTGTCGATCGAGAATTCGAGATAGCTCGGCACCAGCATCTGCATGGAGTCGCCGTAGAAGCGGATCAGCTGGCGCAGGAAGGCGATCGGCAGCAGGCTCTGGCCCTCCTTGCCCTCCTGCTCGAAAATGATCTGCGTCAGGACCGGCCGGGTGATGTCCTCGCCGCTCTTGGCGTCGCAGACCACAAAATCCTCGCCACGCTTAACCATGGCGGCGAGATCTTCGAGGGTGACGTAAGTGCTTGTTCCCGTGTCATAGAGACGACGGTTGGCGTATTTCTTGATAACAGTCGGTTTCTTTTCGGTCGCCATACGCCTGACACGCTCCCCTCACCGCGTCGCCCGCCGCTCAAAAAAGCGCCAAGCCCGCTTGAGGTCGACGATAAGCGCAAATTGGCGCCTGCGGCAATATTTTCGTATCCAATGCCTTTCGCTCGCCGCCAATTCCGTGCAAAACGGGCCGCGGCTTGACGAACGCAAGCGCGAAATGCTCAACACCTCCAGCCCCGGACGGGCGCAGCGCCGGCCGGAGGGCTCGACTATTTCATTGAGGGAGATCGACATGACGACCGATATCGTGATCGTTTCCGCGGCGCGCACCGCCGTCGGATCGTTCAACGGAGCCTTTGGCGGGGTTCCGGCCCACGAACTCGGCGCTGTCGCTATCAAGGCCGCTCTCGAGCGCGCGAAGGTCGAGCCGGGTTCGGTCGACGAGGTCATCCTCGGCCAGGTGCTGACCGCCGCCCAGGGCCAGAACCCTGCCCGCCAGGCCGCCATCAAGGCCGGCATCCCGGACAGCAAGACCGCTTTCGGCGTCAATCAGGTCTGCGGCTCGGGCCTGCGCGCCGTTGCACTCGCCGCCCAGCAGATCCAGTCGGGCGACGCCACGATCATCGTCGCCGGCGGCCAGGAGTCGATGTCGCTCTCCAACCACGCCGCGCAGCTGCGCACCGGCACCAAGATGGGCGACGTTAAGTTCGTCGACACCATGATCGTCGACGGCCTCACCGACGCCTTCAACAACTACCACATGGGCGTCACGGCCGAGAACGTCGCCAGGCAGTGGCAGATCACCCGCGAGCAGCAGGACGCCTTCGCCGTCGCCTCGCAGAACAAGGCCGAAGCCGCCCAGAAGGCCGGCAAGTTCAAGGACGAGATCGTTCCCTATGTCATCTCGACCAAGAAGGGCGACGTGACCGTCGACGCCGACGAATACATCAAGCACGGCGTGACGATGGAGGGCGTCTCCAAGCTCCGTCCGGCCTTCGCCAAGGACGGCACGGTGACGGCGGCGAACGCCTCGGGCATCAATGACGGCGGCGCGGCCCTCGTCGTGATGAGCGCGGCGGAAGCGGCCAAGCGCGGCCTCACGCCGCTCGCCCGCATCGCCTCCTGGGCGACGGCCGGCGTCGATCCGACGGTGATGGGCTCGGGCCCGATCCCGGCCTCGCGCAAGGCGCTCGAGAAGGCGGGCTGGAAGGTCGCCGACCTCGACCTCGTCGAGGCCAATGAGGCCTTCGCGGCGCAGGCCCTCGCGGTCAACAAGGACATGGGCTGGGATCCGGCGATCGTGAACGTCAATGGCGGCGCCATCGCCATCGGCCATCCGATCGGCGCCTCCGGCGCGCGCGTGCTGACGACGCTGCTGCACGAAATGGCTCGCCGCGGCTCCAAGAAGGGCCTCGCCACGCTCTGCATCGGCGGCGGCATGGGCATCGCGCTGACGGTGGAGCGCTGAGGCGTCCAGCCTCACGGCACAAACCGGTCGTTCGACAAAATCCGGCGCCGCGCGAAAACCACGCGCGGCGCGCATTCGTTTCAATGAGAAGGAAAGGAGACATATCGTGGCTAGAACAGCAGTTGTGACGGGCGGCACGCGCGGCATCGGCGAGGCGATTTCCAAGGCTCTCAAGGCCGCCGGCTACAATGTCGCCGCGACCTACGCCGGCAACGACGAAGCCGCCAACAAGTTCAAGGCGGAGACGGGCATTCCGGTTTATAAATTCGACGTTTCCGATTACGACGCCTGCGCCGCCGGCATCGCGGCCATCGAGAAGGATCTCGGCCCGGTCGAAATTCTCGTCAACAACGCCGGCATCACCAAGGATCGCCTGTTCCACAAGATGGAGCTCGCGCAGTGGCAGGCGGTGATCAACACCAACCTGAACTCGCTGTTCAACGTCACCCGCCCGGTCATCAACGGCATGCGCGACCGCGGCTTCGGCCGCATCATCGTGATCTCGTCGATCAACGGCCAGAAGGGCCAGGCCGGCCAGACCAACTACTCCGCCTCCAAGGCCGGCGACATCGGCTTCGTGAAGGCGCTGGCGCAGGAGAGCGCGTCCAAGGGCATCACCGTCAACGCCATCGCGCCCGGCTATATCGCCACCGAGATGGTGAAGGCCGTTCCGCAGGACGTGCTCGACAAGCACATCATCCCCTACATCGCCGTTGGCCGCCTCGGCGAGCCGGAGGAGATCGCCCGCGCCGTGGTGTTCCTGGCCTCGGACGACGCCGGCTTCATCACCGGCTCGACGCTGACCATCAACGGCGGCCAGTATCTGACCTAGCATCGGTTGATCGGAAGATCGCTTCGCGCCGGCGCCCGCAAGGTCGCCGGCGTTTTCTTTTCGTTGGCCGGGGCGCCTTGACGGCGACCTTGCACAGGGATATGAACTGCGTTCATTGAACGCTGTTCAAAAGGAGTCCGCCCATGCGCTTCGCCGCCGATTCGATTCTCTCCCGCCGCCTGCCGCTACGGCTGAAACTCGCCTACACCGCCTTCATGGCCGTGCTGATCCCGGTCTATTGGGCGAATTACGGACCGACGAATTTTCTCTATTTCTGCGACATGGCGCTGATCGTCACGCTCATCGGCCTGTGGCTGGAGAGCCCCCTTTTCATCTCGATGCCGACGGTCGGCATTCTCGCGCCGCAAATTCTCTGGGTCGCGGATTTCGGACTCAATCTCGGCGGCCTGCGTCTCACCGGCATGACCGACTACATGTTCAACGCGCAATCGCCGCTGCTTCTGCGCGGGCTTTCCCTGTTTCACGGCTGGCTGCCGTTCCTGCTCGTCTATCTCGTCTGGAGGCTTGGCTACGACCGGCGCGCGCTCTTCGCCTGGACCGGAGTCGCGTGGACGTTGATGCTGATTTCCTATTTCTTTTTGCCCGGCCCCACGCCTGACGCCGGTCTCACGCCGGTTAACGTCGATTACGTTTTCGGTCCGAGCGACAGCGCGCCTCAGACATGGATGCCTCAATGGGCGTGGCTCACGACGCTGATGGTCGGCCTGCCGATCGCCATGTTCGCGCCGGTCCATGTCGCCATGGACCGCTGGCGCGGCGCGGGCGCGAGATGATCCGAGTCAGGCCGCGCGACCCTTGCGCCGCTGGAGATGGCAGCCGATCACCTCGCCCGAGGCGGTGGTGATTTTGCGGACGCAGTTCGAACCGACCTCGAGATGTTCGTTCTGCGCCATGGGCGCCTTGAACGACAAACCCTTCGAACCATGGGCGCTGGCGTAGAAGCTCAGGGACGTTGCGAAGATTGCGGCGACGAGAAGGACGATCATTCTCATTTTTACGCTCCCGTAATCGAAATTGAACGCTGCGATTATCGAGGGAGCCTCACGAAAGCGCTGTGCGGGAGCGCACGCGCGCCGAGGCTATTGACGCAGCCAATTTACGGGCATATACATCTATTATGACAAGGCCGAACCCCGCCGACGTGAAAACCTGCGCGCAGTCCTGCGCCGCCGCCAACGTGCGCCGGGCGAGCCGCGCGGTCACGAAGCTCTATGGACAGTTCATGGCCGAGACCGGCCTCGAGCCCACGCAATATTCCCTGCTCGTCGCCTGTTCGCTAACGGGCGTCGCGACGGTGAGCAAGCTCGCCGACTTTTTCGTGATGGACCGCAGCGCGCTCGCCCGCAATCTCGCGATCCTCGAAAAACGCGGCCTGCTGAAAGTAAAGCCGGGCGAGGACCGCCGCACGCGCAAAGTCGCGCTGACGCCGTTCGGCGAAGCGACGCTCGCCAACGCCATGCCGCATTGGCGCGAGGCGCAAGACATGGTCGAAACCCGGTTCGGCGCCGAGCGCCTGCGAAAGCTTCTCACCGAATTGCGCGCGCTGATGGAAGTCACGACGAAAAGCTGACGAGGCCGATGCGCGGCGCAGCCGCGCCAAAAAAGGGGCATATGCAAATATCATGACCCGGGCTCTTCTTCTCCCCACGACCTTCGATGCGGCGATGTTGCGCGACATCGCCCTCTCCGCCGGCGCCGACGACGTCGGCTTCGTCTCGATCGACGATCCGGCGCTCGACGATCAGCGCGCCGACATTCTTGCCGCCTTTCCCTTCGCGAGGACGCTCATCTCCTTCGTCGTGAAGATGAACCGCGAGAACATCCGCAGTCCGGCCCGCTCCGTCGCAAATCTCGAATTTCATCATACGGGGGACGAATGCGACGATGTGGCGCGCGCCATCGTGAAAACTCTGGAGGCGCAAGGCGTACGCGCCGGCTATCCCTCGATGGGCTTTCCGATGGAAGCGGCGAACTGGCCGGACAAAATCTGGGTCATCTCCCACAAGCCGGTCGCCGTCGCCGCCGGACTCGGCCGCATGGGCGTTCACCGCAATGTGATCCATCCGAAATTCGGCAATTTCATCCTGCTGGGAACCGTCGCCGTCGATCTTGCAGTGGCGCATGACTGCGCGCCGCTCGACTTCAATCCTTGCCTGGAATGCAAGCTCTGCGTCGCGGCCTGCCCCACCGGCGCCATTGCGCCCGACGGTCATTTCGATTTCGCGGCATGCTACACGCATAATTATCGCGAATTCATGGGCGGCTTCGGCGATTTTGTCGAAACGATCGCGGAGGCGAAGAACGCGCGCGCCTATCGTGAAAGTTTCACCGACGCCGAAACCGTCTCGATGTGGCAGAGTCTCGCCTTCGGCCCAAATTACAAAGCGGCTTATTGCATGGCCGTTTGCCCCGCGGGCGAGGACGTGATCGGCGCCTATCGGTCGGGCAAGAAGGATTTTCTGCGCAAGATCGTCGATCCGCTGCAGAAGAAACTCGAAACCATCTATGTGACGGCGGGCTCGGACGCGGAGACCTATGTCCTGCGCCGGTTTCCGCACAAGCGCGCAAAACATGTCGGACAGGTTCTGCGTCCGACAACTGTCGATAATTTTCTCGCCAGCCTGCGGCTCATATTCCAGCGCAACAAATCAACCGGATTGAACGCAGTCTATCATTTCGTCTTCACAGGCGCGCGCCGGCGCCAGGCGACCGTCACCATCGCCGACAGAAAAATCCGCGTCGAGGACGGCCTCATCGGCGCGCCGCAACTCACGGTGACCGCCGACGCCGAAACATGGATTCGCTTCCTGAGAAAGGAGGCCCGGCTGCCATGGGCGCTGCTGACCCGAAAGATCAGGCTCAAGGGCGACCCACGGCTGCTTCCGGCTTTCGGACGTTGTTTCCCGGGCTGACGCGCCCTACCCGCCGTTCGCCTTCGCCGCATGCGCCGCGACGATGTCGCGCGCCTGCTTGCCGACGACTTCCGCAAGATGATCGAAGCGCGCCTGATAGAAACCCGCGCCTGCCGTCGCCGAACGAAGTTCGACGATGAGATTGTCCATCTCGGCTTCGGGGATCAATGTTTCGAGCTTGTCCCAGCCGTCCCAACCGTCACGCGGGCCGAAGCCCATGATCTGGCCGCGCCGCGCGGAGACGATGCCGGTAGCTCGCGACATGGCGTCGCTCGGCACGAAGATGTCGACCGCCAGCACCGGCTCCAGCAGAATCGGCTCGGCCTTCTCCAGAGCCTCGCTCATTCCGATGCGCGCCGCCGTGCGGAACGCCATGTCGGAAGAATCGACCGAGTGATAGGAGCCGTCGGTCAGCACGGCCTCCACGTCGACGACGGGAAAGCCGAGCGGGCCATGCGCCAGGGCGTCCTGGCACCCGGCCTCGACCGACGAGAAATATTGCTTCGGCACGGCGCCGCCATGAACGCGCTCGGCGAAGGCGAATCCCTCCCCGCGGCCGCGCGGCGCGACTTCGAGCACGACATCGCCGAACTGGCCGTGGCCGCCCGACTGTTTCTTGTGGCGCCCGCGCACCGTCACCTTGTGGCGGATGGTCTCGCGATAGGCGACAGTCGGCTTTGCGACTTCGACAGCGACGCCGAAGCGCGACGCCAGCCGCTCCAGCGCGACGCGCAGATGCATCTCGCCCTGCCCGAAGAGCTTGATCTGCGAGAGCTCCTGGTCATGCACATAGACGAGCGAGGGGTCTTCCTCGACGAGCTTGCTCATCGCCGCCGCGAGGCGCATCTCGTCCTTGCGGTCCTTCGCGGACAGCGCGAGAGCGTGCACCGGATCGGGAATTTGCGCGCGCGTCTTCTTCAACGCCGCCGCGTCGGCCTTGCCGTCGCCGACAATGCTGTCGCCGGTCGCCGCGTGCTCCAGACGGCCGAAGGCGACGACGTCGCCCTCCTTCGCCGCCGCCGCCTTGCTGGTCGCCGCGCCGAAAAGGCGCGACAGTCCGGACACGCGATCCTCTCCATGCGGCGAGACGACGGGCTGTCCATCCGCGAACGCGCCTCGCAGCACGCGCGCGATGGAGAGCTTGCCGCCGTGGGAGGTGTGGACCGTACGGAGAATGCGCGCCAGCGGCGGACCGCTGTCCTCGACGCCCAGCCGCCTCCGCGTGGCGTCGACGCCCGGCGCCTCGTGACGCAGCGCCTTCAGCAGTCGCGTGACGCCGGCGCCCCGTTCGGCCGCGCCGATGAACAGAGGCGCGACGAGACCGGCGCGCAGCTCCTTCGTGAGGTCGTCGAAAACCTGATCGCGCGGCGGCTCTATGTCGGAGATCAATTCCTCCATCAGCGCGTCGTCATAGTCGGCGAGGCGCTCCAGCATCGAGTAGCGCGCTTCCTTTTCCGTCGCCGTTTCACCTTTGGGAATTTCCATCACTTCGGAAGGCGCATGTTCGCGATAGACATAAGCGCGCTCCAGCGCGAGATCGATGAAGCCGACGGCGACTCCATTGTTCCAGATCGGAATCTGGCGCAGCAGCAGCGGCGTGCGCGAGGCCGGCTGCAGCATGGCGAGCGCATCGCGCACATCTATGGTCGCGGCGTCGATCTTGTTGAGAAACAGGAAATGCGGGACGCCCAGCTCCTCGAGCTGGCGCAGCACGAGCTGGAGCGCGGGGATCTTGCGCTCGTCGGCCTCGCAGACGACAATCGCGGCGTCAGCCGCCGGCAGCACGTTGCGCGCGTCCTGCGCGAACTCCACGGAGCCGGGAAGGTCGATGAAAGTGTAACTGTCGCCCATGTAGTCGACGGTGGCGACATTCGCCTCGACGCTCATCTTGTGAGCGCGGGCTTCGGCGCTGGCGTCGCCGACGCTCGCACCCTCGACGACGGAGCCCTGGCGGGGAATGGCCCCGGCGTGGGCGAGTATCGCCTCCATGAGCGTCGTCTTGCCGCATTGGAAGGGGCCCGCCAGCGCGATCAGCCGCGGACCCCGCGCTCTCGCCTCGTGGGAAGACACGTCGCCCATAGCTACCCTCCCTTATCTGTCGGCGCCTGATTGATCCGGCCCCGTTGCGTCATGCTCCCACCATGCGCCCCTAAGCGCAAGGGTCGAAAGTCGACGCGCTTCCACCGAAAGCCAAAGCGCGTTAGAAAGCCTCTAAATCAGCAAAAGGAGTTTTCATGCGTCCCAGCAAGCGCGCGCCCGATGAGATGCGCCCGGTCAGTTTCGAGCGCGGCGTCGCCCGCTACGCGGAGGGTTCCTGCCTCGTGAAATTCGGCAATACGCATGTGCTCTGCGCCGCCTCGCTCGAGGACAAGCCGCCGCCGTGGCTGCGCGGCCAGGGGCGCGGCTGGGTGACGGCGGAATATTCCATGCTGCCCCGCGCCACCCATACCCGCACCCGCCGCGAATCCTCCGCCGGCAAGCTCACCGGTCGCACGCAGGAAATCCAGCGGCTCATTGGCCGCAGCCTGCGCGCGGTCACCAATCTGCCGGCGATGGGCGAGCGGCAAATCGTCATCGACTGCGACGTGATCCAGGCGGACGGCGGCACGCGCACAGCGTCGATCACCGGCGCCTGGCTGGCTCTTCGTGATTGCTTCGAATGGATGCGGTCGCGCTCGATCATCAAGGATAATCCTCTGCGCGATCATGTCGCGGCGGTGTCCTGCGGCATCTTCAACGGAACGCCCGTGATCGACCTCGACTACGCCGAGGACTCGACCGCCGAGACCGACGCCAATTTCGTCATCACCGGCTCCGGCGGACTGGTCGAAATTCAGGCCACGGCCGAAGTCGCCGTGTTCTCACCCGATGAACTCACTTCGCTCCTGACGCTGGCGCAGGGGGGCGTCGCAGATCTTGTCGCGCTGCAAAAGGCGGCGCTGGCGTCATGACCCACCGCAAGATCTCCGGCAAACTCGTCGTCGCCACCCACAATCCCGGCAAGCTCTGGGAACTGCAGCAATTGCTCGCGCCCCATGGCGTCGACGCGGTTTCCGCCGGCGACATGGCCCTGCCGGAGCCGGAGGAGACCGAGCCGACCTTTCGCGGCAATGCGGCGCTGAAGGCGCGGGCGGCCGCTATGGCCTCCGGCCTGCCGGCCTTCGCCGACGATTCGGGCCTCTGCGTCGAGGCTCTCGACGGGGCGCCCGGCATCTATTCCGCGCGCTGGGCGGGCCCGAATCGCGACTTCAAGGCGGCGTGCGAGCTCGTGCGGCAAGAACTCGAAAAGCGGGGCGCAAAGCCGCCCTATCGCGCCAATTTCACCTGCGCGCTGGCGATCGTCTGGCCGGACGGCCACATCGAGGAATTCGAAGGCCGCGTCGACGGCGTGCTGGTCTTTCCGCCAAAGGGCGACAAGGGCTTCGGCTATGATCCGATCTTCAAGCCCGACGAACTCGACAAGACCTTCGGCGAGATGATGTCGGCCGAAAAGCACGCCTTGCCCGGTGACGGCTCCCGCGCGCTGTCGCACCGCGCCCGGGCTTTCCAGGCGCTGGCGAAGGCGTGTCTCGACTAGGTTCGCGTCGCAATTAAGCCTTACCTTGGGAATTACTTTCTCTTGGCGCAGGCCCGTGCGTTACTATCTTGGATGACAACAAGACAGGCGCCCGGATGCCGCCAAGAGGAAACACCCGATGACCAAGCACGAAACCTTCGCCGCGCTGAAACCGCCGTTCAAGGCGCGCTACGGCAATTTCATCAATGGCGAGTGGCGCGACGCGAAATCCGGCCGCGTCTTCGACAACATCTCTCCGATCACCGGCCAGAAGGTCTGCGAGATCGCGCGCTCCGACAAGGACGACATCGAGGCCGCGCTCGACGCCGCCCACGCCGCCAGGGACGCTTGGGGCAAGGCCAGCACGACCGAGCGCGCGCGCATCCTCAACAGGATCGCCGATCGCATGGAGGAGAACCTCGCCGTTCTCGCCACCGCCGAGACATGGGACAACGGCAAGCCGATCCGCGAGACAATGGCCGCGGACATTCCGCTCGCGATCGATCATTTCCGCTATTTCGCCGGCGCCGTGCGCGCGCAGGAAGGCGGCATTTCGGAAATCGATCACGACACTGTCGCTTATCATTTCCACGAGCCCCTCGGCGTCGTCGGCCAGATCATTCCCTGGAACTTCCCGCTGCTGATGGCGGCGTGGAAACTGGCGCCGGCTCTCGCGGCCGGCAACTGCGTCGTCATCAAGCCCGCGGAGCAGACGCCCGCGAGCATTCTGGTCTGGGCGGAGATCGTTGGCGACCTGCTGCCGAAGGGCGTGCTCAACATCGTCAATGGGTTCGGCCTCGAAGCCGGCAAGCCGCTCGCGTCCTCGAATCGGATCGCCAAGATCGCCTTCACCGGCGAGACGACGACAGGCCGGCTGATCATGCAATACGCCAGCCAGACGCTGATTCCCGTCACGCTCGAACTCGGCGGCAAATCGCCCAACATCTTCTTCGAGGACGTCGCGCGCGAGGACGACGACTATCTCGACAAGGCCGTCGAAGGCTTCGTTATGTTCGCGCTCAATCAGGGCGAGGTCTGCACCTGCCCGAGCCGCGCGCTCGTCCACGAGAAAATCTACGATCGATTCATGGAGCGCGCACTGAAGCGCGTCGGCGACATCAAGCAGGGCAATCCGCTCGATCCCGAAACGATGATCGGCGCGCAGGCTTCTTCCGAACAGCTCGAGAAAATTCTCAGCTACATCGACATCGGCAAGCAGGAAGGCGCAAAAGTGCTCGCCGGCGGCGAGCGCAATACGCTCGAAGGCGATCTCGCCGGCGGCTATTATGTGAAGCCGACGGTTTTGCATGGCCACAACAGGATGCGCGTGTTCCAGGAGGAAATCTTCGGACCCGTCGTGTCGGTGACGACCTTCAAGGACGACGACGAAGCCCTGCACATCGCCAATGACACGCTCTACGGGCTCGGCGCCGGCGTGTGGAGCCGCGACATCAACCGCTGCTACCGTTTTGGTCGCGCGATTCAGGCGGGACGAGTGTGGACCAATTGCTATCACGCCTATCCCGCCCACGCGGCGTTCGGCGGCTACAAGCAGTCAGGCATCGGGCGCGAGAATCACAAGATGATGCTCGACCACTACCAGCAGACGAAGAACATGCTCGTCAGCTACAGCCCGAAGAAGCTCGGATTCTTTTGATGGAGGCGCCGCTTCGCGTCGTCGCCACGCCCGCGGCGCTCGATCTGATCGAGCGCCTGCGGCGCGAGCACGGCGACATTCTTTTCCATCAATCGGGCGGCTGCTGCGACGGCTCGGCGCCGATGTGTTATCCGCAAGGCGAGTTTCTCGTCGGAGACAATGACGTGCGGCTCGGCGAAATCGGCGGCGCGCCCTTCTATATCGGCGCCGCGCAATTCGATTACTGGAAACATACGCAACTCATCATCGACGTCGTGCCGGGACAAGGCGGCATGTTCTCTCTCGAAAATGGCACGGGTCAAAGATTTCTCACCCGCTCGCGCCTTTTCTCGGACGACGAACTCACAATGTTGGCGCTGATAACATCGCAATAAAAATAAGCATTTCCAGACGGATTGACGCGTCGCACAAAAGTCGTAACGTCAGCCTGGCGCAAGCTTGACGCTTCTCCCCGGCGATGGCGATGGCCGTTCGCCCGCCGGCGGGCTGGTAAGGCGGCGCGCTCGATCTGGAGGAAATCATGCTACAGGACTTCAAGAATTTCGCATTGCGCGGCAATGTTGTCGATCTCGCCGTCGGCGTGATCATCGGCGCGGCCTTCGGCAGGATCATCGATTCTATGGTGACCGATATCATCATGCCGATCATAGGCGCCATCACCGGCGGCCTCGATTTCTCGAATTATTATATTTCTCTGTCGAAAGCCGTTCACAGCGAGATGACCTACGACGAAGCGAAGAAGATCGGCGCCGCCATCGGCTACGGCCAGTTCATCACCGTCGCCGTGAACTTCGTCGTCATCGCCGCCGTGCTTTTCATCGTCATCCAGACATTCGAGCGCATGAAGAAGGCGCCTGCTCCCGCTGCGCCGCCAGAGCCGACCAAGACCGAGGTTCTGCTGCAGGAAATCCGTGACGCCATTCGCGGCCGTCAAGGCTGAATTGCGACTCCCGCTGAAAAGGCCATGCGGTCATGAACTGCATGGCTCGTTTTTTGTCCCGCGGACGCTTTACGCCGCTCGAGCGGCAAGCGATAATTGAGACGTTGCCACCCAACCGACGGCTGCCCTCTGTCGGCGCCGGACTGGAGTCCTTGCGGGCCATGGCTCAACTCGAAACAGCCATCGCGACCGCCCCATCTCGCGGCGCCGATTTCATCCGCTGCGAGGTGCGTCGCTCGACGCTCGGATGGGCGCTGATCGCTGCGAGCGGCATTGGCGTCTGCGCCATCCTGCTCGGCGACGAGCCAGGGGCGTTGCTTCAGGATTTCCAAGCGCGTTTCCCGAAAGCGACGGCGATCGGCGGCGACGCTGATTATGAACGCCTCTCGGCGGCCGTTCTCGCCCTCATCGAGAGGCCCGACACATCCGCCGACTTTCCGCTCGACGCGCGCGGCACGGCGTTTCAGCGCCGCGTGTGGCGGGCGTTGCGCGCGATCCCGCCGGGCGCGACCGCGAGTTACGCCGAGATCGCGCGCCGCATCGGCTCGCCGAAAGCCATGCGCGCGGTCGCAGGCGCCTGCGCGGCGAATCCGGTCGCCATCGCCATCCCCTGCCATCGGGTCGTCAGATCGGACGGCGCGCTCTCCGGCTATCGATGGGGCGTCGAGCGCAAGCGCATGCTGCTTGCGCGCGAAGGCGCGGCGTGACGTCGATCCGCCTTCTCAAGGCGCAGCGACCCGCTGGACCATGATGTTCATCTTGTGCGGCGCGGCGTCGGGCGTGACGGGATTTATTCGCGTGCTGGTGAACAGCATTCGATCGCCGACATAAATTTGTGCGCGGACCGAATAGCGGGCGCGCGGGTCGAGCCGGCTCTCGTCGAGCGTGAGCAAAAAGGGGACCGGCGGCTGATGTTTCGGCGTGATTTCGACCTCCGCAAGCGTCTCCGCGGCGGCGTCCTGTCGGGCTATGTCAAGCAGTTGCACCTTCACCACATAGCCTGGCGGCATGGCGATCCGTTCCCGGTAGGAGACGGTTCCGGAAATGCGCAGCGGCGCGGATTGCGCGAAGACCGGCGCGAGCAAGGCGCCAGCGAGACAGTGAACAAACAGAAGCGACCGGACTCCGGCGGATAAAAAGCTGGCAATGTTCATAAATTGCCTCATGTTCAAATGCGTGCGCGATTGGCGTGGAGAACGCCTCATCGGCTTGAAGTCTACGTCTGGGCAATTTCCTTTCGCAAGTGCCGCAATTCATATTTGACAGCCCCTTTCGGATGGCTGCGACAACGCCGGCTCCCGCGGCGCTCATCCAGGCCGCGCCGCTCTTCGACCGCCACCAGACCGGTCAAAGCTGAACGCGCCGGATTTTCCCGGCGTTGTCGCAATATTCGGGCAATTTTCCAGTGAATCGCCTCATGCCAAATCGTCCCGGCATAAAGAACAAAAAGACAACATCACGGTTTGAACGTTGGCCAACCCATGGTATTTTCGAGCCTCGATGTCGAACTCGGCGGCTGGAGCGGTGCGGACAGGAAATCTTTTCGAGACTTTGCCGAAAGGTCTCCCGGAAGAGTTCTGCGAGGCCGTCGTGATTCGTGGCGACGTCCGAGTCGAGCGGATCGTTTCCAGTGGTCAGGCGAGCCCGCCGGACTTCTGGTACGATCAAGACGAGGACGAGTTCGTTGTGCTCATGGCCGGCGCGGCGACCCTGCGGATCGAAGGGCGCAAGGATTCCCTCGACCTGCTGCCGGGTGTATGGGTCGAGATTCCGGCGCATTGCCGCCACCGCGTCGAGTGGACGCAGGCTGAGCCCCCCACCGTCTGGCTGGCCATATTCCTGCCCGCTCGCGGGGCGAACGAGAAGGAACACGAATCTCGCCGAAAGGCGGAGCCATGCGGAGATGGAGCCATATTGGCCGCACGAGCAGATTGAGCCCTCACTTGCGACGCTGCGCCATTCAGGACGGACGACAATAACAGATTGGGTCGAAGAGAAATTATGGAAACAGAGCCCGCAAAAGTCATCCATTCTGCAACATCACTCTACGCCAGAGCAAAAGACATTCTGGCGCAGACATCGACTTATATCAGCCGCGCAACCTTCAATGTGAAAAGAGGCACGCGCGCCGAGACCATCGCCGAAATCGCGAGGAGACGAAAACTCGACGAGGCGCAGCAACGGTTCCTCGCCGAGCTTGTCACGACAAAAACAGGCGCAGCGTTCTTCGATGAAAAGGTCGAGGGAATCAATCGCGCGGCGTTCCATCGCTCCGCCTTTGCGCTGAATGCGTTCACACAGCTTGGCTTCGTAGACCTCGCCGCCCAAATGTCATTCTGGTTCCCGCAGCTCAAGCTTGGGCTTGTCGTCGCAAATCTGGTTTTGTCCTCGATCGCGCATCTCGAAATGCGGCAGAACTATACCGCCTTGCTGTCGGGGCCGAATGCATTGCCTTCGAAGCGCCGGCTTGGAGGGCTGCTCTCGAATCCCGCCTACAACAGGGCGGTAAAGAAGAGTTCGCGTCCCTACGCCAAAAACGCGTGGAAAGAGAAATCTCTCTACAGGCCCGCCTATTTCATGAACGCGCTTCTGATTTTCCTTGGCTCCGAATTCATTATTCCCCCGGGGAAGCTCATCTTCCCGCTAGGATTTATTCTTGGAAAAGTTTCCGGCCTTTATTCGACGCTGGTCATGATGTTCGACTTGTGGCGGGGAATCCGGGCCGGAGAGGACGCGCGGGTCGCGAGAGAGAGAGAGATTTCGGTCTACCGCCACCTCGATATTTGACGGATGAAAGCGAAGCACGGCGTTTCTGCTCCAGAAGCGAACAAATTCCGGAGAACCGTCGCTCGCTTGCGGCCATTATGAGTCACCCGTGAACTATCCATAAGGCGCTGTTGAGACACTGTTTTCCGTATTGGAAAAGTATCGTTTTTTGCAAGAAAGCGGGTGCTTTCGGTCTGTTTTCCGGCGATTTGATCTGGGCGGCATGGCGTGATTCTCTCCTTTTCGGGATCGAAAAGGGAGACGCTTTCGATGCGGCCGAAGGAGCGACGCGACAGCGGGCAGAGCGATCTTTTCCGGGCGCGGCTCGATCAGATCGTCGACAGGGCGCATCCGCTCGTAAAGCTCGCCGCGGCGATCGACTGGGGCTTTCTCGAGCAGCGCTTCGGCGCGGTTTATTCCGACGGTCCCGGCCAGCCGCCGCTGCCGACGCGGCTCATGGCCGGCCTCGCGATTTTGAAGCACATGCACGACCTCTCCGACGAGGTTTTGTGCGACCGCTGGCTGGAAAACCCCTATTATCAGCTGTTCTGCGGCGAGGAGTTTTTCGCCCATCGGCTGCCGTTCGACCGCTCGTCGATCACCCGCTGGCGCCAACGCATGGGCGAGGAGAAGCTCGCGGCGCTATTGCAGGAGAGCCTGTCCGTCGCGACTCGCACCGGCGCAGCGAAGCCCGCCGACTTCACCAAGGTGATCGTCGACACGACGGTGCAGGAGAAGGCCGTCGCCTTCCCCACCGACGCGAAGCTCATGCACCGCGCGCGAGAGAGGCTTGTGCGGCTCGCCAAAAAGCATGGCGTCGCGCTGCGCCAGTCCTATGAGCGAATCGGCAAATACGCGCTCATCGACCATCAGCGCTACAAGCACGCCAAACAGCACAAGCGGGCGAACAAGGCGCTGCGCAAGATCAAAACATTCCTTGGCCGCGTCATGCGCGACATCGCCCGCAAGGCAAAGGGAAACGAGGCGCTCATCGATGTCTTTCGCCGCCCATTGTGGCTGGCCGAGCGCGTGCGCGAGCAGCGCCAGAACCAGAGGGGCAAGAAGGTCTACAGCCTGCATGCGCCGGAGGTGGAATGCATCGGCAAGGGCAAGGCCCACAAGCCCTATGAGTTTGGCGTGAAGGTGTCGGTGGCGACGACGCTGCATCGCTCGAAGGGCGGGCAGTTCATCGTTCACGCCAAGGCGCTGCCGGGCGCGCCTTACGACGGCCACACGCTGGCGACGGTCATCCCCGAGATGGAGCAAATGATCGGCGCGCCGATGCAGCGCATTCTCGCCGACCGCGGCTACCGCGGCCACAATGCCCCGCCAGAGCGCAAGTTCCGAGTGTTCATCGCCGGCCAGAAACGGCGCATGACCAAGGCGATCAAGCGCGAGATGAAGCGCCGCTCCGCTGTCGAGCCGGTGATCGGCCACGCCAAGACCGACCACCGCATGGGCCGAAACTTCCTCGCCCACGCCATAGGCGACGCCGCCAACGCGGTGCTGGCCGCCGCCGGCTACAACTTCAGACGCCTGCTGGCCTGGCTGAAGTTTTTGCGCGCCTTCATCGACGCGCTCTTCTCAGCCTATGGCGAAGCCCTGTCCGCAGCTTCAAGCGCATTCTTCACGGGAGACTTATGACAACGACGGGCGCAGCGCGGCCGGCTGCGGCGTGGCGCCGGCGTGTTTCGATGCGCCTTATTATTTCATTATCGCAATGACACACAATATCCTTGAATTGCGTTACATATTGCAACTCCACAAAATGGGTCCCCGCCTCCGCCGCCAGCGCAGGAACCGTCGATTTTCAATATGATTTTTCAGACAGAAATTGAAAGCGTCATTTCCAGCTCAACGAGCATATGGCGCTGGCCCAACGTCGGGGCCGCCCCGAAGCGTTGAAGCGATGCAGATGTTTTCCATATTTGGAGAAGAGCTGATACCTTTTTTAACACGCATGACATACGTTGCTTATAGCGACCAGGCCGTCAGGTTGCTCAAGGCAGTTGACAGCGTTTGCGGTCCGATGTCGGCGCACAGCCGGATTTATCCATGTTTGACAAGCCTTCGACGCCAAATGCGCGGGACGCGACAATGAAGACGATGAACGACGCCGCGCAGCGGCAACTTCCAGCCACTATTCCACAGACCGGGCAGCCGATTGCCGGCAACCCCAGAAGACGTCGGGATCTCGAACAGGATTCCTACGCCGCCACGGCCTTGAGCGATGTCATCGATCGATCGCTCCACGCCACTTGGGCGCGCTTCACTTTCGGCCTTTCACCGGCCGCTCTGGGCAACGCTTATCTCGACTGGGCGACCCATCTCGCAGCAAGTCCCGGGAAGCAGGCGCAGCTCGCCGCAAAAGCGGTCCGCAAGTCGGTTCGTTTGGCGCATCACGCGAGCCAGTGCGTCCTTCAGGGCGGAATGATCGAACCTTGTATCGAGCCGCTGCCACAAGACCGCCGCTTCATCGACGAGACATGGCGCCGCTGGCCATATAATTTCTATTATCAAAGCTTCCTGCTTCATCAGCAATGGTGGCACAATGCGACGACGAGCGTGCGCGGGGTCACCGGACAGCATGAGAAAGTCGTTGAATTCGTGTCGCGCCAGATTCTCGACATGGCGTCGCCGTCAAACTTTCTGCTTACCAACCCGGAAGTGCTGCAACAAACCATGCGGCAGGGTGGGATGAACTTATTGCGCGGGATGCAGAATTTCCTCGAGGATTGGGAACGCCTCGTCAACGGCAAGAAGCCAGTGGGGGCCGAGCAATTCGAAGTCGGTAATAATCTTGCCGTCACGCCGGGAAAAGTAGTCTACCGCAATCGTCTGATCGAGCTCATCCAATATGCGCCTGCGACTGACCGGACGCATCCCGAGCCAATTCTCATTGTCCCCGCCTGGATCATGAAATTCTACATTCTCGATCTCTCCCAGCATAATTCGCTGGTCAGACATCTGACAACGCAAGGTTTCACGGTCTTCATGATTTCCTGGAAAAATCCGGACCCGGAAGATCGTGATCTCGGCATGGATGACTATCGCAAACTCGGCTTAATGGCCGCGCTGGAGGCGATTACGACAATCACGCGCGGCGCGCGCGTCCATGCGGTCGGTTATTGCCTCGGCGGCACGCTCCTCTCGATCGCCGCAGCCGCCATGGCGCGCGACGGCGACGAACGTATCGGCTCCATGACGCTTCTCGCGGCGCAGACCGACTTCACCGAAGCGGGCGAACTCACGCTCTTCATCAATGAAAGTCAGCTCGCCTTCCTCGACGATATGATGTGGGAGCAGGGTTTTCTCGACTCCAAGCAGATGGCCGGCGCTTTCCAGTTGCTACGCTCGCAGGATCTCATCTGGTCGCGGGCCCTCCACGATTATCTGATGGGCGAACGGCAGCCGATGATCGATCTGATGGCGTGGAACGCCGACGCCACGCGCATGCCCTACCGTATGCATTCCGAATATCTGCGGCGCCTGTTTCTCGAAAATTCATTAGCTGAGGGGCGCTATGAAGTTGACGGAAAGCCGATCGCCCTGACCGATATTCGCGTCCCGCTCTTCTGCGTAGGCGCCACGCATGATCATGTCGCGCCGTGGCGATCGGTCTTCAAGATCCATCTCCTTACGGATACTGAAATCACCTTTCTGCTGACGGGCGGCGGTCATAACGCTGGCATCGTTTCAGAGCCGGGTCGGCCGCGAAGAAGTTATCAGGTCCTGGCCACGCCTCACGATCACGCCTATCTGGACCCGGATGCGTGGATTGCGGCCGCAAAAAGAAACGAGGGCTCGTGGTGGCCCGAATGGGTCGCATGGCTGGCCGCGCGATCGGGAGAGGCTGCCGCTCCGCCCCCGATCGGCTCCCCCGAGGCAGGCTATCCTGCGCTCGGCGACGCGCCCGGACTCTATGTCTTTCAGGAATGATCCTGTTCGACCGCGAAAGAAGGCGAGGCGGCTTGGCGGCGCGGCCCGGCGCGCGTCGGCTATACGCGCATGTCGCCCGGCGCGCGCAGTAATGACGATATTTCGGTCCGGGTCATTTCCTCCTCATTCGAGAAGCCGTCGAAATTCGTGAGTTCACCAAACGAGAGCCCCGTGATCTTTTCGATTTGGCGCACGGAGCGCTGATAGGTCTTGTAGGCGCCAAAGGCGGCTTCGAGGTCGCTCAGCTCCCTTTCCTGACTGACCATATAGGCCGTTGCCGACGGCTTGAGATCGTCGCTAAGGAAGGCGATCACCTTCCAGTAGGCGCGCGGAATCATTACGCCGCGATAGTCGAGATCATCGGCATGGAAGACGGGGCCGGTGAAAACGCTGATGCGTTCCTTCCAGGCGCGCGCGTTCTTCAGAACATAATCTTCCAGCCCCAGCCATGTGCGCTGGTTGAAGGCGCCCATCTGCGGCGAGCAGTTGGTGAAATGGAAGGTCATGTCATTTGCTGCTTCCGCCTCCTGTGTGGAGCCCCAGTTCGGATCCTCGCGACGCACGAGATGACCGCGATCCAGCAGATTGTCGAGGTAGAGTTCTTCGCCGATTTGCGCATCGAGCGGAATGCGCCCGTCGAGAAACCATTTATCCCTGCCGCGTTCGATGCTTTTGGCGGCGGCGCCGTCGATATTGACGCCGACGAACATCGCCATGCGCCGCGACTTCGACATCACGACGGAGAAATGCAGATAATCGAGCCGACCGTCCTGCGCGTGATCGATCGGCAGAACGTCGCTGGCGCGCTGGCCTTTCGGCGCCGGAGGCGCGACCTCGAAACCCTCGATGAAATCCGCACGATAGCCCGTCATCCCGGCAAAACGCTCGGGCGGCGACACTTTGGGGGCGCCCGCACGTTCGAGACCAAAGGCGGATTCGAGATTGAATTCGGCGATCGCTGAATCGGCGCCCTCATCGCCGCCGAGCCGGCGCAGCTCCTGCAATCGCGGACGATATGAAAAATCGATGCTGTTCGTCATGACAAACCTCCTATGAAGCAACACGAACCGCCGGCGGCGGATGGTGAAAAAACTCTTCGACGCGCATGACCAATTTAGGAACCTGCGCGACAGGCTGATCGTCCGGCCTCAGCTCCGCGGCAACATCCATCAGGCGGCCAAGCAGGCCGCAGCGGTCCGCGAGGCGGCGACGCTTCCGCGCTTGCCGTCGAATATTGCCGAGAATGCTTGCGGCCGCGCAGCAATCGCGCGCCGTCCGGCTCGTCGAGGCCCTGCAGCTCGATACGGCTTTTTCGCCGCGTACAGTAATTTCTTCGAAAGTATCGAGAATGGCTTTGATGGCGCGCAGCTCGCGCCGCGTGGACGAGCGGCGCCAGCTCCATCGCAAGAACATCCGCTTCCGCATTGCCGGCCAGGTCGTGACGGCCTCGATCATATCCACGTCAGATCGTCGCCGAGCTGGCCGATCAATCCGGTTTTTCGCACGGCCGCTATCCCATGCGCGAAATTCGCGCGCAACGTTCCGCCGCCGAAATGCAGGCCGATGACGCCGAAGGGTTCTCCGATGCGAATGACCCACGACCCTGAATTTCCGCCGAGAGTGGTCGCATCATGGGCGAAGACCCAGCCGCGCGCGTCGCCTGTCAGCGAGCCGGCCGGATTGTCGATTTCACCGGGGCTGAGATATTTTACCGAATAGGCGAGGCCGAAGATCTCTCTCAACCGCGCCACGACGTCGGGACGAACGACGTTGGTCTCGGGATCGAGAAGCGCCGCCGCCGGCGGACGCGCCGGATAGCCGGCCACAAAAATCTCGCCCTTGCCTGCCGCTATTTGCGGATCCTCGATCATGGGCAGCGCCGCCGGCAACTCCATGTTGGCGCTATTGCGGGTTTCAACCTGCAACAGCGCCATGTCGAGGTGAGCAAAATCCACGGTGTCGTCGATACGATCAGGCCCCGCCGCGATGACGCGGGTGATCCGGAAGCGCCTGGCGTCGCCCAGCCCGTCGTCGGCGAAATTGATCGACGGCTCGCCCGTGAAGGCGAAGCCTGTGGAGCCGTCCAACTTCCGGAATTCCTCCGCGATCGCCTCCAGCACGTGCCGATTGGTCATGATGCAGCCCGGCGCGACGACGAATCCCGTGCCGACATGCTCGCCGTCGAGATCGATACGTCCGACGGAGGCGAGCGCCACGGGAGGCTTGTCGGCGGCAAGGAGGAGCGTCGCCTGCCAATCGCCCAGCAGCGGATCATTCGGGTCGACGTCGCCATTGCGCACGCGCAGCGCCGGGCGGTCGTGGATATTGACCAACGCCTCGATGCCGACCCGCTCCGTCGCCGTGAGCCGCGCGGCGAGACCATCTTCGGCGAGCTTGCGCAAACCCGACTGCGCGTCGGTCACGACGCGCTTGCGTTCATCGGCGAGCGCCTCGGTCTCCGAAGGCAGCGCGCCGAGCGCCGCGGCGAGCTTGTCGAGGATCTTGTCGGCGTGGCCTCCACGCAATCTCCGCCGGGCCGCCTCGACGGTCACGGCGGCGGCACTCTCCACGCCTCCGCCCGAGGATTTGCCCACGATCCTGAGCAATTGCTCGACCTCGCCGGCAGAGGCGGCGACATCCGCGGAAGGCGAGAGGTCCGGCGCCTGCGCCAGAAGCTTCCGCAGGATCGCGGGCGCCGTCGCCGCCACTTCCGTCGAGGCGCGCAAGCCGCCGAAGCCGAGCGTCTCCATGCCGGCGGCGGAGCGGCGCGACACGAGATGCGCCTTGGCGGCGAGCGACGCCGCCTCCGCGCCATGCCGCGCCCAATCGAAACCGTCGACGTTGGCGCGCGCCAGCGCCAGCCGCCAGATCAGTTCGACATCGCCGGCTTCCGCCCGCGCAGCCATCGGCGCAAAAGCGCCGGTGATGTCCCGCAGCCGCAACTTCAGCAGCGCCTCGGCGTCGACGACTCCTGCGCCCATGGCGGCTCGATCCCATCCCGCCGGCCGGCGCGCAGTCTGGCGCAGCGCGACGAGAAACAGCGCCTGCACGCTGACGCCGCGCCGCGCCGCCTCCGCGCGCACGGCGGCGCGGCCGTGATCCGCCAGCCATGTCGCTGCGACGCCCGCCGTCAGCGCGACCGCATAGGACGTGCCCTGCCCACCTTCGATATGAGGCGCGCCCCCGTCATTCGGCGCCCGCCGCGCAACGAATACGTTTTCCGCAGGCGCCGAAATATCTACCTGTGCGCCTTTGCTCGTGCCCTTCCATGGCCGATCCTGCGCATCCACGCCGGCGACCGCGATCACGCGATCATCGAAAGCCGGATAGACCACGATCTTCACACAGTTGCCGGCGGCCGCGAGAACGATCAGACCGGCGTCCACCGCGTCGGCGACGGCCGCTCCGATCGCCGAGAAAGGAAATCCGCCAAGACTCATCGTCACGACGTCGCATCCAACCTTGCGCGCGTGATTGATCGCCGCCGCGACGGGCGCGCCATCGAAGATTTTTACGTCATTGACGCAGCGGATCGGCGCAAGCCGCGCGCCGGGCGCCGAGCCCGCGAGCACGCCCTTGTCATCACGACTCACGACGACGCTCGCAGTGGCCGTGCCATGTCCGGGATTGGCCATGGACGAGCTGAGCGGATCGCGCGGATCGGTTCCGCCCTCGAGAATGTTCCGGGCCTTGTCCCAGGCGATCGCGTCGCTCTCCAGCTCCGGGTGCGCGGCCACGCCCGTGTCGGGTTGCCCGACCAATATTCCCGAGCCTTTCGCCGGGGAAACCTCCCACGCCTGCGGCGCGCGGATCGCCGAGAGCGCCCAGCGTATTTCCGCCGGCGCCGGCGCGTTCGACTTGCACCACAAATCGACGACCACGCCCTCGGGACGCGACAGATCGAGTCCGCGCGCATCCGGCTCGCCATATATGCGCGCGCCCACGTCCGGCTCGCAGGAGAGCAGGTCAAGTCGCCCTGCGAGAGCGTTGCCCATTTCATAGAGCGCACGATCCGAAAAGTGTCTCGCCACGCCGGGGAATTGCAGCACGAGGAAACGCCCGAGCCGAACGCTCCTGTCCTCGTCCAGCGGCTCGAGTAGAAACGCCTGCGAGCCGAGCAGCTCAGCGACCCGCGCGCGTTCGGCCGCGAGGTCGGGCGGTACGTGATATTCCAGCGTGAACCGCACGGCCCCTGCCGGCATGCTGTCCGGCGCCATCGCGCCGCCCGCCGCTTCGGCCAGTCTTTTCAGGAGTTCGTCGCCAGTCATGTTCGAGCCTCGCTCGCAATGCTGGCGTCTCATTGAAACCCAATGTTCGGGCTGGTTTCCACGGCCATGACGATCGCTGAAACAGTCGCTGAAAAAGGGACGCCAGGAAGTTCGATCAAATTACTAATACGAAACGGTAACCGAGAACGAATGATTGTCAAGCGAATGACGGGCCAGGCGCAGGCGCATGTTCGCCGAAGTCGTAGTTATCTGATGGATCAGTCCAGCGCGCCAATTTCATCATGACATCGACCTCAGCCTGACCTGTAGTCCGTCGCGCGGCTGCGGAATAGGCCAGTATTTCCACTCCGGCCTGTATTCGGGAGCGGGCAAAATTTTCGCCCTCGTCAACAAATGATGGATGAAGCATTTCGCCTGCATATGTGCGAAATGCGTTCCAAGACACATGTGCGCGCCTCCGCCGAATGGCGCGAAGGCGTATTTGTGACGCGCGCGTTTCGCTTGATCAGTGAAGCGCAGCGGATCAAACTTTTCCGGCTGCGGCCAGACATCCGGCATGCGGTGCGTATAGAGCAGATCGATATTCACCCGCGCGCCGGCCGGAATACGAAAACCTGCGAATTCCGTCTCTCGCACGGCGCAACGCAGGATCGAGGGCGCAGGCGGGATGAGCCTCAGCGACTCCTCGAAAGCCATTTCCGTCAAAGACAGTTTGTCCAGCAAATCATAGGGCAAGGGTTCGCCCGCCGCGAGGCCGAGAGCCTCGTGCTCTTCCCGCAAATTTTCCTGCCAGTCAGGATTGACCATGAGGAAATAGACGAAGGAGGAAAGCGACGAGGCAAGCGTGTCATGCGCGGCCATCATCAGGAAGCTCATATGGTCGATCACTTCCTGTGGCGTCAGCAATGCGCCGTCGTCCGTTGTCGCCTTGCAGAGCTGAGTAAAAATGTCATCGCCGTCGCCCGCGCGGCGGCTGGAAATCTGTCGGCCGAAATAGTCGACGATGAACTTCCTTCCCTTGACGCCGCGATACATCTGTGTGCCCGGAAGGGGACGACGCACGACCGCGACGATTGCCGCGACCATTTCAGTCAAGGCGCTTTTGACCGCCTGGACATCCGGTCCAATTTCCTCGCCGAGGAAGGAAACAGCGGCGAGGTCGAGCGTCATCTGTTTGATCGCCGGGTAGAAGCGCAGATCCGGCGATGTTTTAAGCCATCCATCGATTCCCGATGCGATCCCGCGGTTGAGATTTTCGAGATAGGATTTCATCGGGCCGGATTTGAAAGCGACAGATAACGCCTTGCGATGCAGGCGATGCTCGTCGAAATCGAGCAGCAGCAGCCCGCGCGGGAAGAGCAATTCAAGGATGCGCCCCCAGCCATGAGTCGACGAAAAGAGCCTGGCCAGATCCATCAAAACAAACTCATTGGCCTCGGGGCCGAGCAGCGAGATCGAGCGCCCGCCGAAGACGCGGCTGCGATACACATTACCGTATTTCGCAGCGAAGCGCTCCACTACGCCTTTGGGATCGACGACATACTGCAATGTGTTGCCGACGAACGGCCAGCCATCCGTGCCGGGAATATGCGCGAGCGTGCTTAGCGGCGGCTCCGGAATGGCGGACGCAACCGCGGCCTTGGCGTCGAAAATGATCGAGCTCATGGAAATCCGCCAAAAACAATTATAGCGCCGAAAATTAACTTACCTCGCAACGGGGGCGGGACAAGTAAAAAACAGAAATCTCAAACTCGGCCGCGGGGCGCACACGTTACCAGAGTGACGCGTCGGAGCGTTACTGTGGCAGCCCCAGATCGGCGATCATCGCCGCAAGGAACCGTCCGCCCTCGCCGCCCGAAACGACCCTGTGGTCGAAAGTAAGACTCAAGGGAATGACGCGATGCACGGCTACGCCGCCGTCCACGGCGACGACGTCTCGCCTTATGCGACCGGCGCCGACGATCGCGACGGTCGGCGGCAACACGACAGGAGCGGCGTAGCGCCCGGCGATCATGCCGAAGTTCGAGAGCGTGATCGTCGCGCCGCGCAACTCCTCCGGCGGAATGCGACGGGCGGCCACATCGGCGCGCATCCGGTCGAGTCCCTGGCGCAAATCCGCCGGGTCACGATCCGCCACATCGCGCAGCACCGGCACGAAAAGCCCTTCGGGCAAGTCCACCGCGATCCCAAGGTCGATCCTGCGCAGAACGCGCCGCGCGAGCGACTGGCTTTCAAACCATGCGTTCAGCGCGGGCTCCGCCCGACATCCTTTCACAAGAGCGCGGATCAATCTTATCGTCACATCGGCCCCCTCTGGCCAGGCGTCGATGTCGGCGTCGTCCATTATCGTCGCGGCGGCGACTTCAGCTTGAGCTACGGCCATGTTTTGCGCCATGGCGCGACGGAAACCGCGAAGCGGTTCGGCCGGCTCCGCCTCGCTCAGGATTCGAGCAACCCGCTGGACGTCCGCCGCCGTGATGACGCCATCGGCTCCAGAAGGCGTCACGATCGAGAGATCGACATTGAGCTTGTGCGCCAGAGCCCTCACCGCGGGAATGGCGCGGATGGCGGCTCCCGCGCGCCCGACCGAGACAGGCGCCTCCTGCACGACGCGCGCGCTGGTTTCAACCGAGCCGACGACGGTCCCGGCGTCTTCTTCCTCCTCGCTCGCACCCTCGAATGCGATCAGAGGCGCGCCGACCCGGACGATGTCTCCCGCCTGCGCGAACAACCGCTCGACACGCCCCGCGCGCGGCGAAGGAATTTCCACCACCGCCTTCGCCGTTTCCACCGCAACCAATGGCTGATCGATGGCGACCGTGTCGCCAGGCTTCACGCGCCATTCGACAAGCTCGGCCTCCTGCAAACCCTCGCCGAGATCAGGGAGTCGAAAAGTCTTCATCACGCCTCCATGACCTTGCGCACAGCGTCAATGATGCGTTCGATGCTGGGGATATATTGGTTTTCAAGCCGCGCGAGCGGCACCACAACGTCGTATCCCGTTACGCGCCTCGGCGGCGCAAGCAGCGAATAGAGCGCCCGCTCGGCGATTTCGGCGGCGATTTCGGCCCCGAAGCCGGCCGTCCGGGGCGCTTCATGCACGATGACGCATCGGCCCGTTTTTTCAACCGATCGCAGAATGGTTTCCATATCGAGCGGCTTGATCGTCGCGACGTCGATCACCTCCGCCGCGGTTCCCTCTTGCGCAAGATTGTCGGCCGCCGCCAGAACCTGCTGCGTCATCGCGCCCCATGTGACGAGTGTCACGTCCTTCCCTTCACGAAGCAGGAAGCATGTGTCGAGAGGAAGCGCCTGACCATCATCGACGACTTCCTCCCGAAAGAGTCGATACAACCGCGTCGGTTCGAGAAAGACGACAGGATCAGGATCGCGCATTGCAGCGAGCAGCAGACCGTAAGCGCGGGACGGCGAAGACGGGATAACGACACGCAGTCCCGGCATATGGGCGAAAAGCGCCTCCGGACTTTCGGAGTGATGTTCCGGCGCATGGATTCCCGCGCCGAAAGGTGAGCGCAGCACCATAGGGCACGTCAGGCGCCCGCGCGTGCGATGACGCATTCGCGACGCGTGATTGATCATCTGATCCATTGTAGGATAGATAAAACCGGTGAATTGAATCTCCGCGACCGGCTTGAGCCCCATCGCCGCCATACCGACGGCGACCCCCGCGATGGCGCTCTCCGCGAGTGGCGTGTCGATCACGCGCTCGGCGCCGAAACGCTTCTGAAGTCCGTTCGTCGCGCGAAACACGCCCCCATTCACGCCTATGTCCTCGCCGAGAAGCAATACGCTCTCGTCGCGCTCCATTTCATGCGCCAGCGCGAGATTGACCGCCTCCACGAGCGTCGCTTCCATCGCCCGCGCCTCATTGCCCTCCAGCATAGCGACGCGCCTCCTCTCGCTGGCTCTTCAACGCATCGGGCAGTACCGCATGAAGATGATCGAACATCGCGTCGATCTGTTGCGGCGGGGTCGCCAGATATTTTTCGACGGCTTTTTCAACTTCTTCCGCGCATTCCTTCAGGAGCGCTGTTTCCTTCTCCGGCGTCCACAGACCCGTGTCCACGAGAAGATTACGCAACCGGGCGACGGGCTCCCGCCCCCATTCGCGCTGCACGATCTCCGGATCACGATAGCGCGTCGCGTCATCGGCAGTCGTGTGATCCCCCAACCGGTAGGTGAGCGCCTCGATCACCGTCGGCCCGCCGCCGCTGCGCGCCTTCTCGATTGCGCGGCGCGCCGCGTCATAAACGGCGAGAACGTCATTGCCGTCGACTTGCAAGCCCTCGACGCCCGCAGCGACACCCTTCTGCGCGAGCGTTTCCGCTGCGCTCTCCAATGTCCGCGGCGTGGAAATCGCCCAACCGTTGTTGTTGATGACGATGACGACCGGCGTTTTCCATACGCCGGCCATGTTGAGCGGCTCGTAGAAACCGCCATTGGCCGTTCCGCCGTCGCCGATGAAACAAACGGCGACACGATTCTCTCCTTTTCTCTTGAAAGCATAAGCGGCGCCGACCGCATGCGCGACCTGAGTGGCGACCGGCACGCAATTGGGGAAATCCGAACGCGACGCCGAGAAATCGCTGCCGCGTTCGTCGCCGCCCCAATAGAGAAGGCATTCAACCATCGTCATGCCGCGTAGAAATTGCGCGGCATGATCGCGATAGGAAGGCACAAGCACGTCTCGCGCCTCCATTGCGGATGCGACGCCGACGCCCACGGCCTCCTGGCCGAGCGAGGAAGCGAAGGTTCCAAGTTTCCCCGTGCGCTGCAGCGCAATCGCCTTACCGTCGAAGACCCGCGATTTGGTCATTGCGCGATAGAAGCGCAGGAGGAGTTCGTCCCTCGGGGAAAGCTCGCCGGGCGGCGATGCTTCGCGACCATCGGGCGGAAGGGACTGCGGAGCGTCAGGTCTCACGTCAGATTCCATATGACGAACCATTGGTTTTCGAGCGATTCACCCAATTTTAGTTTAGAGCACGGTTCCTCTTTTTCATGCGGCCCGCCCGAGATTTTTTCGGCTCGCCCCCTCCGGATATAAAGAATACCGTTCGGTGAGACCCGGTTGGAACCCAAGGCGCTTGACAGCTCGGTTCGGCGCACAACGTAAAACGCATGTCAACAAATGTTCGTCATGACCCCTTTTCGTTCTGCGACGAATTCGGTCCAGCCAAGATCGTCCATATCCACACGCCGTCAGTGGGTCTTCGCGCCATTGTCGTCATCGATAATGTGAGCGCCGGGCCCGCAATTGGCGGCACGCGCATGGCCCCGGACGTGAGCACAATGGAATGTTTTCGGCTCGCGCGCGCCATGACGCTGAAAAACGCCGCCTGCGGCTTGCGGCACGGCGGCGCGAAATCGGTGATCTTCGGCGACCCGAAGATGCCGCTTCGCGAGAAGGAGCAGTTGATCCGCGCCTTCGCAACGGCCATCCGGCAACTGGAAGACTACATCCCCGGTCCGGACATGGGCACGGACGAAATAGCCATGGCCTGGGTCCACGACGAGATCGGGCGCTCGGTCGGACTACCCGCGGAGATTGGCGGCATTCCGCTCGACGAGATCGGCGCGACCGGCTTCGGCGTCGCCATCGCCGCTGAAGTCGCAGCTCCCTTCGCCAAGATTTCGCTGGATGGGGCGCGCGTCGTTGTGCAAGGCTTCGGCGCCGTGGGTCAGCACGCGGCCCGCTTCCTCGCGAAGAAGGGCGCGCGACTTGTCGCCGCTTCGGACACCGGCGGAGCGATCACCGATACGGCAGGGCTGGACATCGAGGCGCTGGTAAAGCTGAAAGAAGCCGGCAAGAGCGTTGTCGAGCATCAGCACGGCGAAGTGATGGATGGCGCCGCCCTCACGGCGCTCCCCTGTGAAATCTGGATCCCCGCCGCGCGGCCCGACGTCTTACGCGCCGACAATGTCGATCTTCTCGATTGCAAGCTGGTCGTGCAGGGCGCGAATGTGCCCGCGACCGCTGAAGCGGAGCGGCGCATGTTCGAACGCGGCATCGTCAGCGTGCCGGACTTTATCGCCAATGCAGGCGGAGTCATATGCGCCGCGACCGAATACGCCGGCGGCGGCGAGGCGACCGCTTTCGCCGCGATAAAAGAGAAAATCGGCCGGAACACGAAGATTACGCTCGAGCGCGCCCATGTAGTCGGCGCGCCGCCGATAGAGGCGGCTACGACCCTTGCCGTCGAGCGCTTGCGCGCGATGATGCAACTGCGTCGATGGCGCTAGAGGGTGTTATGTACTTTGGTGATTGATTGTCTTAGTAGAATCGGATGTCTCCGATTCGCAAACCTTATCCGTCTGACGTCAGCGACGAAGAATGGTCGCTGGTTGCGCCTTATCTGACGCTCATGGACGAAGGCGCGCCGCAGCGTCAACATTCGCTGCGCGAGCTGTTCAACGGCCTGCGTTACGTGCTGCGCTACGGCATCGCCTGGCGCGCCATGCCCAACGATCTGCCGCCATGGTTCGCCGTGTATCAACAATCGCAGCGCTGGCTGTCGGCGGGCGTGTTCGAGGCGCTTGCGCAGGATCTGCGCGCCCAGTTGCGCGTCGCTTCCGGGCGGGCGGCGGAGCCGACGGCGGCGATCATCGACAGCCGCACCTTGCGCTCGACCCCTGAGAGCGGCCCACGAGCGGGCTATGACGGCGCGAAGCGAAAGCGCGGCTCGAAGCTGCACATGGCAGTCGACACATTGGGCCATTTGCTGGCGTTGCATGTCACGCCGGCGAATGTCGATGACCGCGCCGAGGTCGGCAAGCTCATCGCAGCCGTGCAGGATGTGACAGGCGAAAGCGTCGAACTCGTTTATGTCGATCAGGGCTACACCGGCGAAAAGGCGTCCGAGGCCGCAAAGGCGCAGGGCGCCGAGCTTTGCGTCGTCAAACTCGCCGAGGCCAAAAAAGGCTTCGTGTTGCTGCCCAAGCGCTGGGTGGTCGAGCGTTCATTCGCCTGGGCGACGCGATGCAGGCGGCTCGTCAAAGACTACGAGCGCTATGCTCAGACCCTCGCAGGACTCCACGTCGTCGCCTTCGCATGTCTCATGCTCAAGCGCGCAGCAGATTTCATGATCCAAGGTGCATAACACCCTCTAGAAGCTACGCTCTATTGCAATGGCGGTCGCCTCACCCCCGCCGATGCAGAGCGCCGCGACGCCCCTGCGAAGGTCATTTAGCTCCAACGCCGCCAGCAGCGTAACGACAATCCTCGCGCCCGATGCGCCGATGGGATGCCCGAGCGCGCAGGCGCCGCCGTGAATATTCACCTTGTCTCGCGGAAGTCCGAGGTCGCGCATCGCGGCCATGACAACGACCGCAAAAGCCTCGTTGATTTCGTAAAGGTCTATGTCCTGGAGCCGCCACCCTGTCTTATCGAGCAGCTTGCGGATGGCCTCGATGGGCGCCGTCGGAAAGTCGCCAGGGGCGCCGGCATGTGTGGCGTGTGCGACAATCTGCGCTCGCGGGGTCAAGCCCCGCCGTTCGACATGAGCGAGACTCGTGAGCGTGACCGCGGCGGCGCCATCGGATATCGAACTGGAGTTGGCGGCCGTGATCGTGCCTCCCTCCCGGAAGGCCGGCTTGAGTTTGCCTATTTCATCAGGCCGCGCCTTTGCCGGAAGTTCATCCTGCGAAATCGTGCGCTCGCTCTTCCCATCCCGCACCGTCAGCGAAGCGATTTCCTGCTCGAAGAAATCGAGTGAGGCGGCGCGTTGCGCCCGCAGCAGCGACTCCGTTGCGTATTCGTCCTGCATGTCACGTGTGAACTGGTAGGCCGTCGCGCAATCCTCAGCGAAGGATCCCATCAATCTGCCCTGTTCATAGGCGTCTTCGAGACCGTCCAGAAACATATGGTCGAGAACCTTGCGATGCCCCATTCGATAGCCTTGCCGAGCGCGATCGAGGAGATAGGGCGCGTTGCTCATACTCTCCATGCCGCCCGCAACCATGATCCGAACGCTTCCCGCCGCCAGCTGATCATGCGCCAGCATGATCGCCTTCATACCCGAGCCGCACATCTTGTTAATCGTGACGCAACCCGCGGCTTCCGTCAGGCCAGCGCCCAGGGCCGCCTGTCTCGCCGGCGCCTGTCCCTGCCCGGCCGTCAGGACGCAGCCCATAGCCACCTCGTCAATTTCTTCAAACGACAGACCGGCCCGCAAAACAGCCGCCTCGATGGCCCGCGCGCCGAGCCGGGGCGCCGGCGCATTTTTTAGATCGCCGAGAAATCCGCCGATCGGCGTTCGAGCGGCTCCGACGATGACCATGGGGCTCGAAGGTTTCATCGGAACGCCCTTCCTGTCCAAGTAAATGCGAAGCCTGCTCGATTTTCAGGCCAACTCCGCCCAGGCTCGAAAAACAGGTTCCTGATCGCCGTCGCCCCTCAGAATCTCGGCAACCGTTCGTTCGTCGACCTCTGCGAGCGTCGCCGGCGACCATTTCGGATTTCGGTCCTTGTCAACGACAGCGGCGCGAATACCCTCATAAAGATCGTGCGAATGCAACAGACTGCAAGCGGCGCGAAACTCGTTCGTGAGGCATGTCTCCAGGTGGTCCGCGGCGGCGGCGCGACTCAGTAAGGCGTGCGTCACCTTCAGGCTCGTCGGCGACTTTTGCGAAATTTGGTTTGCGGCGGCGACGGCGAATTCTGTATTGGCAGAATAAAGCGCTGCGATGATCTCCTCGACGCTGCTGTGCGCCATCGCCGTGTCCAGCAAAGTTTTGTTCCGCTCGAAAATTCCCACGGCGGCTTCCTCCTCGAAAGTCCGAAGGATCGCGTCGACGTCCTTCGCTTCCACGATCGTCGACAAGCGCCTCTCCAGTTCGGCGGCGTCATGCGATCTGATCGCCATGTCGGCCAGCCCAACATGAATTGCGTCCGTCGCCGTGACCGCCGCTCCCGACAAAGCCATATAGACGCCAGCGCCGCCATTGCGAGTAAGAAGCCATGTGCCGCCTACGTCGGGGATGAAGCCGATACCGGTTTCCGGCATGGCGATCCGTGTGCGCTCCGTAACGAGCCGGCGATTGCCATGCGCTGAAATCCCCACGCCGCCGCCCATGACGAGGCCATCCATGATAACGATAAAGACCTTGGGAAATGACGCGATACGCGCGTTGAGCTGATATTCCTCCCGCCAGAAGATCTTGTAATAGTCCTTGTTCTTATCGCGAAGATCGTAGAGCGTACGAATGTCGCCGCCGGCGCAAAGCCCGCGTTCGCCTTCTCCACTAACCAAAACGGCCAGGATTTCGGGATCGGCTCCGAACTCGTCGAGCGCCGCAGAAAAGGATCGCACCATACCGAGGGTCAGACTATTCAGCGCTTTTGGCCGATTGAGAATTATACGCCCGAGGCGACCGACGCGTGAAACGAGAAGTTCGTTGCTTGTCATGCAATCCTCAGCTTCGTAACAGATTGCGAGCCACGATCAATCGCATGATTTCATTCGTTCCCTCCAGGATTTGATGGACCCGCAGATCACGAACGATCTTTTCGACGCCATAGTCGCAGAGATAGCCGTAGCCCCCATGCAATTGCAAAGCGTTGTTGGCGACGTCGAAACCCACATCGGTCGCGACGCGCTTGGCCATGGCGCAGAGAATTGACGCATCCTTCGCCTTTGCGTCGAGCGCCGCAGCGGCACGCCACAGCAAGGCCCGCGCCGTCTCCAATCCGGTCGCCATGTCTGCGAGACGGAATTGCAGGGCCTGAAAATCATCGAGCGGTTTTCCGAAAGCCTTTCGCTCACGCATATAATCAAGAGTTTTCATCAGGGTGGATTGAGCTCCGCCGAGCGAACAGGCCCCGATGTTCAGTCGGCCGCCATCCAGGCCCGCCATGGCGATCTTGAATCCCGCGCCCTCCTCTCCCAACATATTTTCCGCTGGGACACGGCAATTTTCGAAAAATATCGCCCGCGTCGGCTGCGCATTCCAGCCCATCTTTCGCTCATTGCTCCCGAAGCGCATGCCATGCGATGTGCCTTCGATGACAAAGGTCGACACGCCGCCGGGACCATCCTGCCCAGTGCGAGCCATCACAATATAAAGATGCCGATCGCCGCCGGCGGACGCGCCCGAGATAAACTGCTTTTCTCCATTAACAACGTAAACGTCTCCGTCGCGTTCTGCTCGCGTGCGCAGCGCCGCCGCGTCGGAGCCGCAGCCGGGTTCGGTGAGGCAGTAGCTCGACAGCGTCTCCATGGAAACAAGACGCGGCAACCATTCCCGGCGCTGACGCGGCGAACCGAAAACGTCGATCATTCCGGCGCACATATTGTGAATCGAGAGATAGGCGGCGATCGTGGGGCAGCCGTTCGCCAACGCTTCGAATATCAATGCCGCGTCGAAGCGGCTGAGGGCTGCGCCACCGTGTTCCTCGCCGACCGTAATCGCAGCCATTCCCAAGGCTGCCGCTTCCCGGAGCGTGTCGACTGGGAAGAACTTCTCCCTGTCCCATTCGACCGCGTAAGGAGCGATCCTTTCGCGCGCGAAGTTCATCGCCATCTCGCGTATGGCCAATTGTTCGTCGCTCAATCCGAACAAGTACTGCATCGCTTCGCATCTCGTCAGCAAAATGCAACAACGCTTTTGCGCTTTTTTGAATCTGTCGCGGACAACCGGTTCCGGCAAGGCTTCCATCGGCTCGCGACTCGCTCAGTTCCTCCGGGCGGCAAAAGCTTGCGCGACGCGACCCGCTGGCTTGCGACCCAACTCCCCGCAGATGAATGCGCCGGCTTCCAGTAAAGCGTCGAGATCGACGCCCGTTTCGATCCCCATGCCATCCAGCATGTATACGAGGTCCTCAGTTGCGACATTGCCGGCGGCTCCGGGCGCATGGGGGCACCCGCCAAGCCCTGCGACCGAACTGTCGACAACGGACACCCCCGCCTCAAGGCAGGAGAATATATTCGCCAGCGCCTGCCCATATGTGTCATGAAAATGAACCGCGAGGCTTTCGATCGGCGTCTCGCGCGACACTACTTCAACAAGGTTCCGCGCCACCAGGGGCGTGCCGACGCCAATCGTGTCGCCAAGAGAGATTTCATAGCATCCCATCTCGCGAAGCCTTCCGGCGATCTCCGCTACGCGCGCGGGCGACACCTTGCCTTCATAGGGGCAGCCGAGAACGCAGGAGACATAGCCGCGAACCACGACCCCACGCCTTCTCGCCGCCCCGGCGACATGCGCAAAACGATCCAGACTCTCATCAATCGAGCAGTTGAGATTACTGCGCGAGAAGGTCTCCGTCGCGGAGGCAAACACCGCGATCTCCTTTGCGCCAGCGGCGAGCGCCGCCTCCAGACCCACCAAATTCGCCGCCAGAACGGACAATCTTGCACCCGTGCCTGAGGCCAAACGCGCGAGGACTTCGCCGCTCGCCGCCATCTGGGGAACCGATTTCGATGAAACGAAACTTCCCGCCTCGATGCGAGTCAATCCGGCCTTCGCCAGAAGCCTTATCAATTGCGCCCTGGCGTCGATCGAGAGGATCGCGGCTTCGTTCTGGAGACCGTCGCGGGGACCGACTTCGACGATGCGCACCTTCTCGGGCAATGTCATGTCGGCGCCTCGTCGACAAGCTCTATCAATTCGGCGCCCTCCCTAGCGGTTTCTCCTTCGACACAATGGACGCTTGCAACCATGCCGTCGCGCGGCGCCGTCAGCGTCACCTCCATCTTCATTGCTTCGAGAACGACGAGAGGGGCGCCTTTCCTCACGCTCTCGCCCGCGTCGACGAGGACCCGCGTCACTCTCGCCGGAAATGGCGTGCTCAGGCTTCGCTCGGCGGCGGTTTCATTTGGAGCGGGCGACAAGGGATCGATGAGATGGAGATGATGGTTGCGCCCTGCCAGAATGACGACACAGCCATCGTCTCGCCGTACAATCCCGAGCTCACGCTTGACGCCATCGACGCGCACATTTGTCCTGTCACCGTCACGTATAGCCACCACGATGACAGATTGCGAAAATGCGTCGAGTTGAAAGTCGCCGTCGGAATGTGGAAGCACGCGCGCGCAATGTATCTCGCCGTCCAGACTGAAGCGCAAGCCGAAATAGCCTCTTCCATGAACGCGCCATGCATCGCATTGCGACCATGGCGACCACGGGTCGCCGATCTCCCTCGCGGCGCAATTATCACGCTCATGCAGGTCGGCTATCCACATCGCCGTCCCCGCCGCCAGGATAAATATCATATCGTCTTGCGGGCTTGTGTGTGTGACCGTCAGTTCATCTCCAGCGGCCTCGATGAAACCGGTATCGTACGAGCCGTCGAGAAAGCGTGGATCGCGCGCAAGCGCTCTTAAAAAATCGAGATTGGTCGCTACGCCGACCAGCTCGGTTGAATCGAGTGCTTCTTGCAGTCTTTGTATGGCGTCGCCACGCGTCCCGTCGTAAACAACAAGTTTTGCGATCAGCGAGTCATAATGCTGGGTCACGCGATCGCCGCGCCGGACCCCGGTGTCCACACGAACCGTCACGCTCTCGCCGGGCTTTCGGAAATGCTCGATCACTCCGATGGAAGGAAGAAAATCGCGCGCTGGATCTTCGGCGCAGATACGCGCTTCGATCGCGCAACCCCGCATGACGAGCGCATCCTGCTTCACCGGCAAGGGCTCCCCGCAGGCAACACGAAACTGCCATTCCACCAAATCCAGACCTGTGACCATTTCCGTCACTGGGTGCTCCACTTGCAACCGCGTATTCATCTCGAGAAAATAAAACGCGTCGTCCTGGCAGAGGAATTCGATCGTTCCCGCGCCGACGTAGCCCGCCGCGCGCGCCGCATTCGCGGCTGCGGCGCGCATCTCGCGGCGCATATTTTCGGAGAGCCCGCACGCGGGCGTCTCTTCCAATATTTTCTGATGACGCCGCTGTATCGAGCAATCTCTTTCAATAAAAGTATCCACTTCACCATATGCGTCGGCGAAAATCTGGATTTCGATATGCCGCGGCCGCAACAGATATTTCTCGAGCAACAATCGCCCGTCGCCGAAGGACCCCACAGCTTCGCGCGCCGCGCTTTCGAGAGCGGCGGCTAGTTCACTCATTCTCCGAACGACACGCATACCTCGCCCGCCGCCGCCGGCCGAAGCTTTGACGAGAAGCGGAAAGCCAATATTTTCGGCGGCGGCCGACATGGTCGCCTCGTCCGTCGCGGCTCCGTGATAGCCCGGCAATATCGGCACCCCCACCCGTTCCATCAACGATTTCGCCGACCCCTTGGAGCCCATTAATCGCATCGCGTTTGGCGGCGGCCCAACAAAAATCACGCCAGCCTGCGAGCAGCGTTCCGCGAAGTCCGCATTCTCTGCGAGGAACCCATATCCGGGGTGTATCGCCTGCGCGCCCGAGCGCCGCGCAATGTCCAATATCTTGTCAATTGAAAGGTAACTTTCCCGAGCTGGCGCAGGGCCAATCGGCCAGGCCTCATCGGCGACCTCGACATGGAGCGCCGCCTTATCGGCTTCTGAATAGACTGCGACTGTTGCAATACCCATCCGTCGCGCTGTTCTTGCAATACGACAGGCGATTTCCCCTCGATTGGCGATCAGCAATTTATGAAACATTCGCGCCGCCCGGCCCTGCGCGCCACCATGGCGCGCGCTTTTCGAGGAAAGCGCTCAATCCTTCGCGCCCCTCGGACGATACGCGGCGCGCCGCCAACCTTTGCGCCGTCTCCATCACCAACTGCTCGTCGATGGACCTCCCTTCGCACAGGCGCATCAGAGCCTTCGCGTCTGCCTGCGCGCAAGGCGCGCCAAGCAAAATTGCCTCGATGATCCGATCGAGCAGCTTCGGCAACTCCGCTTCTTGCGCAAGATCGTGGATGAGTCCGATGTCCGCTGCGCGCCTGGCGCCGATTACCTCGGCCGTGACGAAGTAGCGGCGCGCTTGGCGTATCCCGATCGACCTCGTCACGTAAGGACCGACTACTGCAGGAATAAGACCGAGCCTCACTTCGCTCAGACAAAAACTTGCGCCTTCCGATGCAACGCCGACGTCGCAGCAGGCGACCAGCCCGACGCCGCCGCCGTAGACGGCGCCATGCGCTACCGCGATCGTCGGCTTCGACAACTGGTCCAGCGTTTTCATGAGCTCGGCGAGAGCGAGCGCGTCCGCCTCATTGTGTTCCGGCGCGCCATTCGCCAGTCTTTTCATCCATTCGATGTCTCCGCCTGAGCAGAAGCTCTCGCCGGCGCCCATCAAAACGACAATTCGGACGTCCGGCGCCGCTTCGAGCCGTCGCAACGCCTCGGTCAGATGTACGACGAGCATATCGTCGAGCGCATTTCGGCGTCCAGGGCGATTCAATGTCAGCGTCGTCACGCCGCGCGCGTCAGTCCTTTCCAGCAGGTCGCTCATTTCCCCTCACATGCGGAACAAGGAAAAATTGGTTTTCTCGATCGGCGCATTCAAGGACGCCGACAATGCGAGCGCCAACACGCGACGCGTATCCATCGGGTCGATAATGCCGTCATCCCAGAGTCGCGCACTTGAAAAGAGCGGATCACCCTGCCGTTCATATTGTTCGCGTATCGGCGCCGCGAACGCGTCCTCTGCTTCTGGCGACCAGCTTTCGCCGCGCGACTCGAGCGACCTGCGTCGCACGCGCGACAGGACACTGACCGCTTGATCAGCGCCCATCACGCTGATGCGGGCGTTTGGCCATGTCCAAAGAAATCGCGGTGAATAGGCGCGTCCGCCCATGGCGTAATTTCCCGCGCCGAAACTTCCGCCAACGATCACTGTGAATTTGGGAACGGCGGCCGTAGCGACCGCCGCAACCATCTTGGCGCCTTCCTTGGCGATCCCGCCGGCCTCATATTTCTCTCCGACCATGAAGCCTGTGGTGTTTTGCAGAAAAATCAGGGGGTTCTGGCGTTTCGCGCATAATTCGATGAAATGCGCGCCCTTCAGCGCGCTCTCGCCAAAGAGAATTCCGTTGTTTGCGACGATACCAACCGGATAGCCCCAGATATGGGCGAAGCCCGTAACGAGGGTTGTTCCGTAAAGCGCTTTGAACTCGTCGAATTCACTGCCGTCGACGATGCGGGCTATAATTTCGTGAATATCGAATTGCTTGCGACGATCCGCCGGAACGACGCCATAGATCTCGGCGAGATCGTATCTCGGGGGCGAAGGCTCTCGCAATGCAAGCGCATGGCGTGTCGGGCGCGCAAGGTTTGCGACGATGGCGCGCGTCAGTCCAAGCGCGTGAGCGTCGTCTTCAGCATAATAGTCCGCAACTCCGGAACGCCGGCAATGAACGTCGGCGCCGCCCAATTCCTCGGCCGTGACAACCTCTCCGGTAGCGGCTTCGACCAGCGGAGGACCCGCGAGGAAGATCGTGCCCTGGTTGCGAACAATTACCGACTCGTCGCACATCGCCGGGATATAGGCGCCGCCCGCCGTACAGGAACCCATAACCACGGCGATTTGGGCAATGCCCTTCGCAGACATCACGGCCTGATTGTAAAAGATGCGGCCGAAATGATCGCGATCGGGAAAGACCTCGTCCTGTGTCGGCAGATTCGCGCCGCCCGAGTCGACGAGGTAAATACACGGTAATTCATTCTGCGCGGCGATTTCCTGCGCGCGCAGATGTTTCTTAACGGTCATCGGGAAATAGGCGCCGCCTTTGACCGTCGCGTCATTGGCGACGATCATGCACTCCCGGCCGGCCACCCGACCAATTCCGGCGACGACGCCGGCCGACGCAACCCGGCCGTCATACATATCGTGCGCAGCGAATTGTCCAATTTCAAGAAAGGGCGACAGCGGATCGACGAGTGCGTCGATGCGCTCGCGCGCAAGCATTTTGCCGCGCGCCAGATGCCGCGCCCTCGCCTCATCGCCGCCGCCCCGGCAAATCATTGCCGACGTAGCACGCAACCTTGCGACGAGTTCGGCCATGGCTTCCCGATTTTTCACATGTTCCGGCGAACGCGTATCGATCGAACTGTCAATGACGGGCATCATTCCTCTCTCGTCAATGCGCCTAACCGCAGATCAGAGCCTCACGCAGTTTCCTGAAAGAGTTCTCGGCCTATCAACATTCGACGAATTTCGCTTGTCCCTGCGCCGATCTCATAGAGCTTCGCGTCTCTCAGGAGTCGACCGGTCGGATATTCGTTCGTGTAGCCATTTCCACCGAGGCACTGAATTGCCTCCAGCGCCATCCATGTCGCCTTCTCGGCGGCGAAAAGGATTGCCGCGGCGGCGTCTTTGCGTGTCGTTCTCCCACGATCGCAGGCCTTCGCGACTGCATAGATATAGGCTCTCGAGGCGCTCAACGCCGTATACATGTCTGCGAGTTTTCCCTGCATGATTTCGAACTCGCCGATCGGTTGCCCGAACTGCTTGCGTTCGTGCACATATGGCAGGACAATATCCAAGCAGGCCCGCATGATGCCGAGCGGTCCGCCCGCGAGAATGGCTCTCTCGTAATCGAGCCCGCTCATCAGTACGTTTACGCCGCGCTCCGGCCGTCCAAGAACATTCTCGGCCGGAACGACGCACTCGTCGAAAATCAGTTCACAGGTGTTCGATCCGCGCATTCCCAGCTTGTCGAACTTTGGGGAGGCGGAGACGCCTTTGAAGGCTCTTTCGACGATAAAGGCCGTGATGCCATGCGCGCCGGCTGATGGATCCGTCTTTCCATATACAATTATAATGTCGGCGTCGGGGCCGTTCGTGACCCACATCTTGCTTCCGTCGAGGATATATTCGTCGCCGCTCCTCCGCGCGCGGAGGCGCATATTGGTTACATCCGAACCTGCCCCCGGCTCCGACATCGCCAACGCGCCGATGTGTTCGCCGGAGACCAGACGCGGCAGATAACCGCGTTTTTGCTCATCCGAACCATTGCGATGAATTTGATTGACGCAAAGATTGGAGTGAGCGCCGTAAGAGAGTCCGACCGAGGCCGAGGCGCGACTGATTTCCTCCATGACGACGACATGCTCGAGATAGCCCAGATTCGCGCCACCGTAGTCCTCGTTAACGGTCACACCAAGGAGCCCCAACGCTCCCATCTTTGGCCATAGGTCATTGGGAAAGGAATTTTCGGCGTCGATCCGCGCGGCGCGCGGCGCGATCTCTCGCGCAGCGAATTTCTCCACCTCCTGACGAAGCAAATCCGCGGCGTCGCCGAGGTCAAAGTCCATTGTTGGGGTCCAGTGACGCATGTCGCCCGCCTTCCTCATTCCAATGGCGGAGAAAACGTACATTTAGCGATCTGCGCCGGTTTCAAGACGTCCGGGAAAGGAATGCGTCTACTCGGCGTCAGCCTGCGCGGAAGGATGCGTGGCCCGGAACGCAGGCAATGTGAGACAGGCGGATTCGACCGCGCGAATTTTCTCCAGCCGGTCCAGCGGCGCCGCAAAGCGGCGCGCATTGAAGACCTGCGGGACAAGACAAACGTCGGCGATGGTGGGCTCCGCGCCGAAACAGAATGGCGCGGGTTCGATCGCCTGCTCGATCGCCTCGAGACCACCCTTCAAAATCCAGCGCCGCCGCCAGAATTCGATCGCGGCCCGGCTCTGGTCGAGCTCCTGCTGGAGATAATTCAACACGCGCAAATTGGTGAGCGGGTGGATGTCGCAGGCGACCATCAGCGCGACAGCCCTGGCCTTCGCCGCTCGAATCGGGTTCGCCGGGATAAGCGGCGGATTTGGCGCCAGCGCTTCGAGATATTCGATGATCGCAAGCGATTGAGTCAACACGGTCCCGTCATCGAGTTCGAGGGCGGGGACGAGACCCTGCGGATTTTTCGCCAAATATTCCGGCCGCTTCTGTTCGCCGCCGTCGCGCAGCAGATGCACCGGCCGACGCTCGACCGCGAGCCCCTTCAGTTCGATCGCGATGCGCACACGATAGGCCGCGGAGGAGCGGAAATAGTCGTAAAGGATCATTTCCGCGTTTCCTCCGACAAAGTCCGTGGGAGAAGGCCCCTCGCCCCCGACGGGAAGGAATTTTGACGCCATCCGTCCCCGCAGGGCTTCAACCGCGCGCTATCGACAATAGTTAAAGCTAGTGTCCGACCTACGTCCAGAAAGGTGGGAAAATGATTGGGCTTCGCGCATCCGCCGCGCCCGAGGCGAATGTCTCGGCGGAGAATCCGATGGGCACGGACGGTTTTGAGTTCGTCGAGTTTTCCCATCCCGAGCCGGAAAAGCTGGCGACGCTTTTCGTGGCCATGGGATTTACCGCCGTCGCCCGGCATAGGTCCAAAGATGTCACTCTCTTCCGCCAGGGAGATGTGAACTATGTGCTCAACGCCGAACCGGACAGTTTCGCCGCCGATTTCGCCAGGCGTCACGGTCCTTCCGTTTGCGCAATGGGTTTCCGCGTGGCCGACGCCGCCTTCGCCCTGCGACGCTCGGTGGCCATGGGGGCGAAAATGGCTGTGGCGCAGATCGGGCCGATGGAGCTGAATATCCCCGCCATCGAAGGTGTGGGCGGCTCGCTTATCTATCTTGTCGACCGATATGGCGAGGAGGGATCGATCTGGGACATCGATTTTCGATGGACGGGCGCGCGCGATCCGCATCCCGAAGGCGCAGGCCTGCTTTCAGTCGACCACCTGACGCACAATGTTCGGCGCGGCCACATGGACTCTCTTGCCGAATGGTATGAACGCATCTTCAATTTTCATCAAATTCGCTATTTCGATATTGAAGGAAAGCTGACCGGCCTGCATTCCCGCGCCATGACGAGCCCCTGCGGCAAAATCCGCATTCCGATCAACGAAAGCGCCGACGATTCCAGCCAGATCGAGGAATTTCTTTCCGCCTATAACGGCGAAGGCGTTCAACACATCGCCTGCAGCTGCCGCGACATCTACGAGACGGTGACGGCGCTTCGCCGGAGCGGCGTCGAGTTCATGCCCTCCCCGCCCGACTCATACTATGGGGCCGTCGATGCGCGCCTGCCCGGGCATGGCGAGCCGCTCGACAGGCTGAGAGAGCTCGGCATCCTCATCGACGGCGCCGGAAGCCTCGATGGCGCGCCTCCCCGGCTCCTGCTCCAGATTTTCTCGAAAACGGTTATCGGACCGATCTTTTTCGAGTTCATCCAGCGCAAGGGAGACGATGGCTTTGGCGAAGGCAATTTCCGCGCGCTTTTCGAATCCATCGAAGCGGACCAGCTCCAGCGTGGCGTGCTGAAACCGGCCGCGGAGTGAGGCCGATGGCGGCGTTCTACATGTCGGGCTTCGGCAATGAGTTCGAGACGGAAGCCTTGCCGGGCGCCTTGCCCAAGGGACAAAACTCTCCGCAGAAATGTCCGTATGGACTTTATGCTGAACAGCTTTCCGGCTCTGCCTTCACCGCGCCGCGCGGCGCCAATCTTCGTTCCTGGCTCTATCGCATTCGCCCCTCGGTCCTGCATGCCCGGCGCTTCACGGCGACCGCGTTGCCAGATTGGGAAACAGCGCCCGCGCGGGATATGAGCAGCCTCCCCGTCGGCCAGATGAGATGGGGGCCGCCGCCGGCGCCCGATGAAAGCATGACATTCATCTCGGGCGTAAAAACCATGACGACCGCCGGCGACGCCGACCTGCGCGTGGGGATGTCCGCCGGCGTCTATTTCGTCACTCGATCAATGGAGGATGAATATTTCTACAATGCCGACGGCGAACTCCTCGTCATACCGCAGGAGGGCCGTCTGTCTTTTTTTACTGAATTCGGGTTGATCGACATCGAACCGGGCGAAATCTGCGTCGTCCCGCGTGGCGTCAAGTTCACGACGAGAATGCTGGATGGTTCGGCTCGCGGCTATGTCTGCGAGAATTACGGCGCGCCTTTCACCTTGCCCAATCGTGGCGTGATCGGCGCCAATGGCCTCGCCAACGCGCGCGACTTCGAAACGCCTGTCGCCTCCTTCGAGGACAGGGAGCAGACGTCACGCATGATTGTGAAATGGGGTGGGGGCTTCTACGAATGCGAGATCGGCCATTCGCCGCTCGACGTCGTTGCGTGGCATGGGAATTACGCTCCCTACAAATACGACCTGAGACGCTTTTCGCCGGTCGGCGCGCTCGCCTTCGACCATCCGGACCCTTCTATTTTTTGCGTTCTCACCTCGCCTTCGGGGGAAGCCGGCGTCGGCAACGTCGATTTCGTGATCTTTCCCGAACGCTGGCAGGTCGCCGAACATACCTTCCGCCCGCCCTGGTATCACATCAACGTCATGAGCGAATTCATGGGCCTGATTCATGGCCGTTACGATGCGAAGCCCGAGGGCTTTCTCCCCGGGGGAGCATCATTGCACAATTGCATGCTGCCGCATGGGCCTGACGCGGCGGCCTTTGCGCAGGCGTCGAAAGCCGGGCTGAAGCCCGAGAAGCTCGCCGGCTCGCTTGCCTTCATGTTCGAGAGCCGGTTACCGCAGCATCCGACCCGCTACGCCGCAACGCTGCCGGTATTGCAGCATGACTATGCCGATTGCTGGTCCGCTTTGCGAAAAAACTTCGATGGAACGCCATGAGGATTGCCCAATTATGAAGCTGGCGTCACTGAAGGACGGACGCGACGGCAAGCTTGTCGTCGTCACGCGAGATCTCTCGCGCGCTACGACGGCGCAAGCAATCGCCCCGACAATGCAGGCTGCGCTCGACAATTGGGCGGCGGCCGCGCCAAAGCTCGCGGAGCTCGCAGAACAACTCGAATCGGGGACGATCGCGAGCTTTCCCTTCAACGAAAGCGACTGCGCCTCTCCCCTGCCGCGCGCTTTTCAATGGGCGGACGGCTCCGCCTATGTCAATCATGTCGCGCTCGTCAGAAAGGCGCGCGGCGCGGAGATGCCGCCGTCGTTCTGGACCGAACCGCTCATGTATCAGGGCGGATCCGACGCTTTTCTTGCGCCGCGCGATCCGATCCCGCTGCTGGATGAAAAGCATGGCCTCGATCTCGAAGCCGAGATCGCCGTCGTCACGGACGACGTGCCGATGGGCGTCGAGAGCGCCGTCGCGCGCGGCCATATCAAGCTCGTGATGCTCGTAAACGATGTGACGTTGCGCGGTCTTGTCGCCGAAGAGCTTGCCAAAGGCTTCGGCTTCTTTCAGTCGAAGCCCTCGTCAGCCTTTTCGCCCGTCGCCGTAACGCCGGATGAATTGGGCGAGTCCTGGGACGGCGGCAAGCTCGCCCTGCCGCTTCTCTCCTTCGTGAATCGCGCGCCGCTTGGACGCCCGGACGCCGCCGTGGACATGACTTTCGATTTCGGCCAACTCATCGCGCATGCGGCAAGAACGCGCCCCCTCGGGGCCGGCGCCATCATCGGCTCGGGCACCGTTTCAAACCGCGCCGCCGATGGCGGTCCGGGAAGGCCCGTGGCGCTGGGTGGCGTGGGCTATTCCTGCCTCGCCGAGCAACGCGTCGTGGAGACTTTGCTCGAAGGAACGCCGAGCACCCCCTTCCTGCAGGCCGGCGACGTCGTTCGCATAGAAATGCGCGATTGCGACGGACATTCGATATTCGGCGCGATCGAGCAGATGGTTTCATTACCTACGCTATCAGGCGGCGCTTACGCCGCCCTGCCCCTGGCGTTGAAATAGTGAAAATCGCCCTTGGTCAGGACGCGATCCTCCGCCGCAAGCTCATGCGCCTCAAAATCCGGCAGCAGGCGCAGGCGCTCGTAAAGCGCGCCAAAATCCTGATAGCACTCGTTCAGCAATTGCTCGAAACTGTCGATGACGAAATAGGTCTGCTGGAAATCGCTGATGATGTATTTCGTGCGCATGATGCGTTCGAGATCGAAGGCCACGCGATTGGGGGACGAGTCCTCCAGCGAAAAGACAGTCTCCGCGGGCGACGACAGTATGCCAGCCCCAAAAATGCGAAGACCCTTCGGCGTCATCATCAGCCCGAACTCTACCGTATACCAGTAGAGCCGCGCGAGATTATGCAATTGGCCCCTCTCGAGCGCGCGCTGGCCGCCCTTGCCATAAGCCTCCAGAAATTGCGCATAAACCGGATCGGCGAGCAAGGGCACATGGCCGAAGACGTCGTGGAAAACGTCCGGCTCCTGAAGATATTCGAGCTCCGATTCCGGTCGAATGAAAGCGCCGGCGGGAAAGCGGCGATTGGCGAGATGATCGAAAAAGGCGTCGTCTGGAATGAGGCCCGCAACGGCGACAACGCGCCAGCCCGTCAGTTTCGAAAGACGTTCGCTCAGATCCGCGAAATCCGGAATGCCGTCGCGCGACAGCTCCAGCGTCACTTGCGCTTCGAGAAAGGCATTGCAGGCACGGCCCGGCAACAGTTTCGACTGCCGTGCGAAAAGCCGGTTCCAGCGATCGTGCTCCTGAGCCGTGTATGACTCCCACTTCTGGTCGATCGTCCAGTCCGCATTACGCGGCGCATCCGCATAACGATTTTTGGGGCTTTCGGACATTTTGCTGGCGGAAGCTTCGGCCATGGGCTTTCTCTCGGGCTTTCATACGCGCCGGAGCGCCTCGAAAGGCTGTTCGCACCAATTGATATAGGAACCGCCCGGCCTCGTGGCGAGAGCGCGCCAGGTCGGGAGCGGAGAAAAATCACCCTATCCGATCAGAAATGCCGCGACGCGCGGATTTGAGGGCCTAAATAAAGCGCGGGAGGAATGTCGGCATGAAAGAACTTGGTCATTTCATTGGCGGGAAATTTTTAAAGGGCGAGTCCGGACGCTTTGCAGAAGTTTACGAGCCGATGACCGGTTCGGTGGCGGCGCTGGCGCCGCTCGCGTCGAAAGCGGAGGTCCGCGCAGCGGTCGAGAACGCGATTGCAGCTCAGCCCGGATGGGCCGCCGTCAATCCGCAACGCCGAGGGCGCGTCCTGATGAAATTCCTCGAACTTGTCTCACGCGAGACGGACTCGCTTGCGACGCTTCTCGCTCGCGAACATGGAAAGACCATCGCCGACGCGAAGGGCGACATTCAGCGCGGCGTCGAAGTGATCGAATTTGCACTAGGCGTCCCCCATCTCATGAAAGGCGAATATACCGATTCCGCCGGATCAGGCGTCGACATGTATTCCATGCGGCAGCCACTCGGCGTCGTCGCGGGCGTCACGCCGTTCAACTTTCCGGCCATGATTCCGATGTGGAAATTTGGTCCCGCCCTCGCCTGCGGAAACGCCTTTATCCTGAAACCCTCCGAGCGTGACCCGAGCGTTCCACTCCGACTCGCCGAACTTATGATCGACGCCGGTCTTCCTCCAGGTGTTCTCAACGTCGTCAATGGCGACAAGGAAGCGGTTGATGCGCTTCTTGATGATCCCGACATTAAAGCGATCGGCTTTGTCGGCTCGACGCCGGTCGCCCAATATGTCTATGCCCGCGCCGCCGCGACAGGAAAGCGCGCCCAATGCTTCGGCGGCGCCAAGAACCATCTCGTTATCATGCCCGACGCGGACATGAACCAAGCCGTCGACGCGCTCATCGGCGCCGCCTACGGTTCGGCAGGAGAACGCTGCATGGCGGTCTCGGTCGCCGTGCCGGTTGGCGAAGCGACCGCAAACGAACTTGTGAAGCGGCTCATTCCACGCGTGGAAAGCCTGAAAATTGGCCTCTCGACGGACGAGGCCGCCGATTTCGGGCCGCTGGTGACGAAGACGCATCTGGAAAAAGTCGAGAACTACGTCTCGCTCGGCGTTGCGGAAGGCGCGAAGCTTCTCGTCGACGGACGGAACTTCAAGATGCAGGGTTACGAGAACGGCTTCTTCATCGGAGGCTGTCTCTTCGACGAAGTGACGCCGCGCATGCACATCTACCGGGAAGAGATATTTGGGCCGGTGCTTTCTGTCGTGCGCGTGGAAAACTATGCGCAGGCGCTGACGCTCGTCAACGAACATGAATACGGCAATGGCGTCGCCATCTTCACACGGGACGGCGATGCGGCGCGCGAGTTCGTTTCCAGGGTTCAAGTCGGCATGGTCGGCGTCAATACGCCGATCCCGACGCCGCTCGCCTATCACACATTTGGCGGATGGAAACGCTCTATGTTCGGAGATCTCAACCAGCACGGTCCGGATTCGATACGCTTCTACACAAAGACCAAGACAGTGACGTCTCGCTGGCCGAGTGGGATCAAGGATGGAGCAAGCTTTGTCATTCCGACCATGTCCTAATAGCGTGTGACGCATGACTTATAGCCCGGACGGAAGCAGGACCATGAGGCGCATCGGATTTATCGGACTTGGCGCCATGGGCGGCCCGATGGCCGCCAATCTCGCGCGCGCGGGTTACGAAGTGCATGGCTTCGATCTTTCGAGACCTCTGTGCGACAGGGCCGCCGAGAAGGGAATTATCATCTCCGGCACGGCGGCGGAAGCGCTCGCGGGGTCTGAAGCCCTCATTACCATGCTGCCCGCTGGCGAACAGGTGATCTCCGTTTGGGGTGAATTGTCGACCGATTTCGCAAAGGACATCCTTCTCATCGATTGCTCGACCATCGACATCGAAAGCGCGCGCGTCGTCCATCAGATCGCGAAAGCCAGCGAAGCCTTGTCGGTGGACGCCCCGGTGTCAGGCGGTGTAGCAGGGGCCGAAGCCGGCGCACTCACCTTCATGTGCGGAGCAGAAGAATTGGCTTTCCGAGCGGCAAAGCCCATCCTTGAAGCGATGGGCAAGCGGATTATCCATTGCGGCGGACCAGGCCTCGGACAAGCCGCGAAAATATGCAATAATGTAATGTTAGGTGTCACCATGATCGCTACTGCGGAAGCCTTTGTGCTCGCGGAAAAAATCGGCCTCTCGCATCAGGCTTTGTTCGACGTGGCTTCAGTTTCGTCCGGACAATCCTGGTCGCTTACGAGCTATTGCCCCGCGCCCGGTCTTGTATCTTCATCGCCCGCCAACAACGATTACAAACCCGGATTTTTGGCCGCGCTCATGCTGAAAGATCTGAAGCTCGCGCAGGATACAGCTTCCCGACTCGGCGTAGCAATACCGCTCGGCGCGCTCGCAACGCAAATTTATGCGCTTTACAACGCCCAAGGGGGCGGCGGCATGGATTTTTCCGGGGTGATAAATATGATCCGCGGAGAACGACAGTCCTGATCACGGCTCAGCCCGCGAAAACGTCGGACTCAAAGAAACAATTCGGACGATAGGAGAAGCGACGCCTTTCATCGTTCCTCTGTCTCCTCAATCCAACTGTCATGGCGTCGAACATGAAGAACGCGCGACGGCAAGGCGGCCCATGCTTACCGGTTTCGCAAATCGTGGGGCAGCAAGCATGGGCCTTGCAGCTATTTGTCGGTCAACTTCAACGTCAGGCACTTCGCCGATCCACCGGCCTTCAAAAATTCTGAAAGCGGCGTCAGCACCGGCGCGAACCCCGCGTCGCGCAATTGCGATTGCAGTTCGTCAGACGCATCGTTCATATAAAGGTGTCCGTCGACGTCGACAGAATTGCAGGCAAAAGACATTGCGTCCGTTTCGCTGACCTCGATGCGCTTTCTTTCCGGCGTCATGGCGGCGATCACTTCCCGCGAATCCGCATCAAAAGCGGGCGGGTAATACATGAGCCACCCGCCGGCAAGCGGGCAGAAGCATGTGTCCAGATGATAGAAGCGCGGGTCCACGAGACGCAGTCTGATTGCTTCTCGCGCGAAAATCATTTCAAGAAGCTCTGCCGCGCGCGCACTGGATCGCCACCCATGACCACACCAGATCAAGCGGCGCTCGCAATCGACCAAGGCGTCTCCCGCCCCTTCGAAGGCGACATCTGCGGGCCAGGGCGCTATTGTGAACCCCTGCCGATCGAACCAGTCGCGAAAAATTTCTTCCTCCGACCGCCTCTCTTCGGCGCGGAAACGACTGACCACAACTGTGTCCTCTATCACCAGCCCGGCGTTCGCGGTGAAAACCATGTCGGGGAGACCGGGTACCGGCGTAATGAAAGTGAGATCCGCCGTCAAAGACAGCAGACGCCGAAGATTCATCCATTGCTCCCACGCGAGCGAACGCCGGGCTTCACCGATCTGATTTTCCATCCAGGGATTGATGACATATTCGACGCCGAAATTGTCGGGGGCACACATCAATATGCGATCACGTCTCGCCGCGCGGTCGCATTCCATCGACAACTTCGTCGCTCGCTGACTGTTAGCGAGCGAATATTCCCCACGCATGGAATTCTCGGGCGTCTGCAGACCCCTCGGGGTGCTGATCATCGACGGGCCCCTGCTCCTTACCGCTTCTGGTTACATCGCGTTCTGCGCAGGTCGGCAATTGCGTGCGGTCTCTTCGACTTCCGATTGTTGCAGCAGTGCAAAGAGGTCTTTCGGATCTTCTGGCGATGCGATGAGATCGATCTCTTCGCCAATGCCTACTTGCGTTGCGAGATCGTGAAGCAGCCGCAGAACGGAGAAGTCCTCGATCGCGAAGCCGACGCTGTCAAACAACGTAATCTCCCAATCCGACATGCGCCCGGATTTGTGGCCCGCAATGAGCTCCCACAATTCGGTCACAGGATGTTCGGCGTCCAATTGCTGGATCTCTCCTTCCAGACGTGTTTGCGGCGCGTACTCGACAAAGATATTTGCTCGCAACAAGAGATCGCGCGCCAGTTCGACCTTCCCCGGACAATCACCGCCGATCGCATTTATATGGACGCCGGAGCCGACCATGTCGTTCGACAGAATCGTCGACATCTTCTTGTCGGCGGTGATCGTGGTGATGATGTCGGCGCTGGCGACGGCCTCGCGCGCACTATCGCAGCGCATGATTGAAACGCCTGCGCCGCTCATGTTGCGCGCGAATTTTTCACCTGCCCTCGGGTCGATGTCGAAGACCCGGAGCCTTTTTATCCCGAGCGCAGCTTCGAAAGCGTGCGCCTGAAACTCGGCTTGGGCCCCGAGCCCGATCAGCGCCATCGTCTCGCAGTTCGAACGCGCGAGATGACGCGCAGCAAGCGCGGAAGTCGCCGCGGTTCGAAACGCCGTGGCTAGCGTCATGTCGGCGAGCAGCCGCGGATAACCGGTTTCGACATCCGCGAGAACACCAAACGCCACGACAGTCTGCAAGCCCCGCAACGTGTTCGCCGGATGTCCATTGACGAATTTGAAGCTGAAGGTTCCGGAATTGGCTGTCGGCATCAGTTCGATGACGCCATTTGGGGAGTGACTGGCGTACCGCGGCCCCCGCTCGAAAGTCTCCCAGCGTCCGAAGTCCTGACGCAGATATTCGATCAGCTGAAGCGTAAAGCTCCGCAATCCTATGCTTTGGATGATCCGCGCGACGTTCCGCGCACCCAGAAACATAACCATTTGCCGTCCCCGAGAAATTACGGGGAAGGTAGCGTCGGAACCATCTAATTGATATGGCGGAAATATACTGGAAATGTGGGGAAATTGTCATATCTGTCATCATGATCGATCAATTCGCCAGAGGCCTTGATGGACGATCTCGATCGCCGCCTGATTGCGGCCTTGCGCATCGAAGGACGGGCATCGCTGTCAGCCCTTGCAAAGTTGCTTGGCGTCTCGCGCGGGACTGTCCAAAACAGACTCGACCGAATGATCGCTGCAGAAGTCATCCTGGGCTTCACCGTGCGTGTCAAGGACGCGGCGACAAAAAGTCGGATCCGCGCGATAATGATGATCGAAGTATCAGGAAAGAATACAAAGCGGGTCGCGCAATCGCTCCGGGGACTGCCGCAAATTCACGCGCTCCACAGCACCAATGGCGCCTTCGACCTTGTTGCAGAGATCGCGGTCGAAGATCTCTCAGAGTTCGATCGCGTCCTTTCATCCGTCAGGGTGATCGACGGCGTCGCGCGAACCGAGACCAGCCTGTTGCTTGCGCCAGCCTGACCTCTTCATATTCTGTCGCCGCCAGATCTATATCGGAGGCGAGAGCGTGATAATCGACGCATTCGCACATTCAATAAAGCGGAGCGATTCGCACCGAGGCGCCTTCGCCATGGATGCGCTTGTTAAAAGCGACGAACCTACTCCTTCCTGCATCGGAAATCCGAACATGCGCGTTCTTCGCATCGCAGGGGTCCTGGGTTTCGCTGATGCGACCGCTTCCGACATACGACGGGGGCAAGCCAGCCGGGGCCCGCGCTTTAGAACCATAATAGCCGCCAGACGCCGACCATCCAGCCGGGCTAGGTCTTCGTTTTCCGGATCGGACGAATACGGCCAGGCACGCGCGATGAAACCGGGTATTCGACCGTACCCGGGAGAAGAGCCACAACGCCGCAAACAACATTGTTTATATAACTCGCCGGAGCCGACAGAAGAGACAACTTTTCGGGAGGGACAGTCGTCACAGAAACACTTCGGCAGGATTGTTTCGACGGTGTCGGCGAAAAGTTTCTCACAACGAGGGCATGGCTTTGGGGGTAGAACGCGCTAGCAGAACGAGGACGATTTGGCCGATGGCCGGCGGGCTCGGCTGCGGCGCTGCTCCATCGACTCTCTATTTTCCGCCCGCTTCATTGAACCGGTGGGACTCAAGAAAAGGGCAGCCGATTAGTGCTATCAATGTATGTCGATGCAACCCGGTCCAGTAGCGACCTTCAAAGTGATCGAGTCCAAGCTATTCCCTGAGCTGTTGATGCGCCTATACGCCGACCCGACGGACCATGCTCATAGAGGCGAGCCTCTTGATCGTGACGTCGATTGGCAGGTTCGACTCATGATATATTCGCTCTCGTGTCGACCGGCTCTCGCCGACGCGTCAGACCTCACCGCCAAGCGCACTCCCCATGCGGTGCTTCGCTGCTTTTGCGACAGGGAAAGCCAGACCGACTTCGGCCGGGTAGACCATCTCGCGCCGCGAACCGCCATCGCTTACAGCAGACCACACGTAATCAGAGCCTGACGGAAGCGCCCGCTGTAGCCGTAGCCTGAGTCGGCATGGACGCAGCGGAAGCCTGCGCCAGCGGCGATGGACGCGGTTGATCTCCCCAATCGCGTTCTCCGGTTTTTGTCAGAGCGGTCCGCCGATCTTCCGCCACACGCAGCCGCACCATGCGCTCTTGATCGCTTGCCTGCCTTTCTGGCAGGAATAGCCGCAAACCAACCATCACCGAAACCTAGTGGGTCGCTTCATCGAATCTGAATGGGCGCTTCCCCCAGCTGGATATCCCTGATTCGCTACCGCCATTGATTCGACCCTCGGGAGGTGAAGATGGCGCGGGAAGCGATTGAGGTGGAGCGGTATGTTGTGCGCTTGACCGGCGACGAGCGTGCACATCTGGAAGCCATGTTGCGCAAAGGCAGCCATCGGGCGAAAACGCTGATAAAGGCCCGGATTTTGCTCAAGGCGGACGTTTCCGAGGTGGGTGAAGGCTTGAGCGACGGCGAGATCATCGAGCAATTGGAGACTCTCCCGCCTGATTCAGTGCAATAGGTGGCTCCCGTGTCTTAGTTTGAGCCAATGGATTTGCGCGCCGAGTCCCGATTTACGCGGATGAAGGCATTGATTTCGCGACAGGAGGCCTGGTTTGTGGCGCGGCGCAAAAGCTGCTCGCGAAAGCAACCGCGAAAAAATTGTCCTGACCTGCACATGTGTGAGAAAGACGGAAATGCGATGAGCAGACATTTCGAATGTGAACGGATCGATAGAATCCGCTTGATGAGCGAAAAACGACTCTTTTCTGTCGTCAGGAGTATTGTAGACGAGCTTTCGAGCGAGCGCGCGACCCGATTGGGCATGGAGAAAGGTCTTATGAGTTTGTGGGACGAGTTTGCTGCGCAGGTTGCTGTCGAGCAGAATGATCTTTTTGAAATTTATGAAGAATATGTCGAGAGCATTTGTATGACCGCAGCTAGGAAACTGCCGACGTTCGACCTGCAGATATTAGCCCTGTTTTGCGACACTTATGTTGAATGGTGGCTAGATCGAGATGAGGATCGCGGCCGCGACCCCAGTGATGAGGAGGTCGCTGAGTGGGTCGGGTATGATTTGTTCGCTCTGGTTTTGGAAGCTGCAGAGGCGGAAGGAAATCTGTTTCTAGGCGGGACTGCGGACTCGTAACAACCGGGCGTGACGGAAAATTACGTTTGAATACTTGGCTTTTTTGAGCGTGGTGGGCTGCTTCGCCGAAGCGCGCGGAAAATTTTCATAACAATCCGCTGCAACTGATGACTGTCAACACCACGCATATCTGCGGATTCGAGGCTAGGCGCGCTTCCGACCAGTCGGTCGACGCAGCTCCTTCGGTTGGAGTTCCGGGGTGAATGGAGCGAGATGATAATCTAGAGGGTGTTATGCACCTTGGATCATGAAATCTGCTGCGCGCTTGAGCATGAGACATGCGAAGGCGACGACGTGGAGTCCTGCGAGGGTCTGAGCATAGCGCTCGTAGTCTTTGACGAGCCGCCTGCATCGCGTCGCCCAGGCGAATGAACGCTCGACCACCCAGCGCTTGGGCAGCAACACGAAGCCTTTTTTGGCCTCGGCGAGTTTGACGACGCAAAGCTCGGCGCCCTGCGCCTTTGCGGCCTCGGACGCCTTTTCGCCGGTGTAGCCCTGATCGACATAAACGAGTTCGACGCTTTCGCCTGTCACATCCTGCACGGCTGCGATGAGCTTGCCGACCTCGGCGCGGTCATCGACATTCGCCGGCGTGACATGCAACGCCAGCAAATGGCCCAATGTGTCGACTGCCATGTGCAGCTTCGAGCCGCGCTTTCGCTTCGCGCCGTCATAGCCCGCTCGTGGGCCGCTCTCAGGGGTCGAGCGCAAGGTGCGGCTGTCGATGATCGCCGCCGTCGGCTCCGCCGCCCGCCCGGAAGCGACGCGCAACTGGGCGCGCAGATCCTGCGCAAGCGCCTCGAACACGCCCGCCGACAGCCAGCGCTGCGATTGCTGATACACGGCGAACCATGGCGGCAGATCGTTGGGCATGGCGCGCCAGGCGATGCCGTAGCGCAGCACGTAACGCAGGCCGTTGAACAGCTCGCGCAGCGAATGTTGACGCTGCGGCGCGCCTTCGTCCATGAGCGTCAGATAAGGCGCAACCAGCGACCATTCTTCGTCGCTGACGTCAGACGGATAAGGTTTGCGAATCGGAGACATCCGATTCTACTAAGACAATCAATCACCAAAGTACATAACACCCTCTAGAGGAAAGATTGTTAGCCATAGATTTGGAGCAGTTATTTGCCGTAAGGTAGACGGTCATTGAGGGTACGGCGCGGCGGGGACGCTGTACGATGTTTCGATTTTCTTTAGTTGCGATGTGCCATGATTGTGCCACCATGTGCAAAATTGACACTCGGTTATCGACATTCGAGGATAAACAAAACGATGGTAGACGACGGTTAGTCTGTCGAAGTCGAAGTCTGACGAATAACCCGGCTCGGCGATTGTGGATTTCGAGTCACATCCAACGATTATAATCGGCGCGATATCAAAGCGCGCGCCATTCGCGTTCCTTGCTTCCGATTCATTAATCTCTGTCAGGCGCAGACGGGGCGCTTTCAGAACGGGCGACGATTGCGCGCCGTAGCGCCGTGAAGGTGCTTGACGGGCGAGAATTTGGCGGGGCGCTTGGACGATCGCTAGCGTTGATCAAATTGAATCGTGCCGCGTTCGTTTTTATGAACAGCGGCGGCAAAGTGTACCACTGAACCGGCTTTGGGGGCTGCTTTGACGGCGGCGCAAAAGTGTACCGGTCCTGATAGGCCGAACTCGATGTCATCGACTGGCATGGAGAGGCCGAAAGGATGTTCACAGTGGAACTCTATGCCCGGGTGAGACGCGCGGTGATGGCGGAAGGGCTGAGCCGGCGGGAAGCGGCCAGGCGCTTCGGCGTGCACCGCAATACGATCACGAAGATGCTTCAATATTCGGTTCCGCCGGGGTATCGGCGTCGGGAGCGGCCGATCTCGAAGAAGCTGGGGCCGTATATGGCCTGGATCGACAAGGTCCTGGCGGATGATCGGCTTGTTCACGCCAAGCAGCGTCATACGGCACAGCGGATATTCGAACGGCTGCGGGACGAAGAAGGGTTTTCCGGCGGTTACACGATCGTCCGGGAATATGTCGCGCAGGCGCAGTTGCGGTCGCGCGAGATGTTTATTCCACTCAGCCATCGACCGGGGAATGCGCAGGCGGATTTTGGCGAGGCGGACGCCTATATCGCCGGCAGGAAGGTCCGCTTTCATTATTTTTGCATGGACCTGCCGCATTCGGACGGCTGCTTCGTCAAGGCCTATCCGGCGGAGACGGCGGAAGCCTTCTGCGACGGCCATGTCGCGGCCTTCGCCTTCTTTGGCGGCGTCCCCCAGTCCATTCTTTACGACAATACGCGTCTCGCGGTCGCCAGGATCGTGAAGGGTGGAGAGCGTCTGCGTTCGCAAATGTTTGCGGAACTCCAGAGCCATTACCTTTTTGCTGATCGCTTTGGCCGGCCCGGCAAGGGGAATGACAAGGGCAAGGTCGAGGGGCTTGTCGGCTATGTCCGGCGCAACTTCATGACGCCACTGCCCGTGGCGGAGAGTTTCGAGGCGCTGAACGCGAGGTTCCTGGACGCCTGCACGAAACGACGGCGGGCGATCCTGCGCGGCCAGTCGACGCCGATCGGCGAACGCATGCAGGCGGATATGGCGGCATTCCTGCCGGCGCCGCCGGCTCCCTATGACGCCTGTCACAAGGTCGCGACGCGCGTGTCGTCGATGGCGCTGGTGCGCTACCGCAACAACGATTACTCGGTCCCGACGCGCTTCGGCCATCGGGAGGCGCTGGCCAAGGGCTATGTCGATCGGGTCGAGATTGTCTGCGGCGGGGAGACCATCGCCGTGCATGCGCGCAGCTACGGCAAGGCCGAGTTCATCTACAACCCGCTGCATTATCTCGCCCTGCTCGAACACAAGAGCCGCGCGCTCGATCAGGCCGCGCCGCTCGACGACTGGCGGCTTGCCGACTGCGTGCATCGTCTGCGGCGGCTGATGGAGGCGCGCATGGGGAATGGCGGGCGCCGCGAGTTCATCCAGGTGCTGCGGCTGATGGAGGACTTTCATCAGCATCAGGTCGAACAGGCGGTCGCGGAGGCGCTGCGTCTTGGCGCGATCAGCTTTGACGCAGTGAAGATGCTGCTGCTGGCCAGGCTGGAGAACCGGCCCGCGCGGCTCGATCTGACATTCTACCCCTACCTGCCGGCGGCTACGGTCGGCGCGACGGATCCGCGCGCCTATCTCGGGCTCGTCGCCGGCGCGAGCGTCATCGCGGGCGTCATGGAGACGACCGCGGGAGGTCCGGCATGACCATCTCGCATGAGCCAGGTTCGCAGACGATCGTCGCGCCGCAGGTGCTGCTGGGTAATCATCTCAAGGCGCTGAAGCTTCCCACCTTCGCGCGCGAATATGAGAAGGTGGCGCTGGAGTCGGCGCAGGACCGCGCCGATTACCCGCGCTATCTGCTACGCCTGTGCGAACTGGAGCGCATTGATCGCGAGCGGCGCAATGTCGAGCGCCGCATCCGGCTGGCGCGCTTTACGCAGGTCAAAAGCCTCGACACATTTGACTTTACCGCCCAGCCTTCACTCAACAAGCCGCTCGTGCTGGAGCTGGCGCGGTGCGAATGGATCGAGAAGCGACAGAACTGCATCGCCCTTGGGCCAAGCGGAACGGGGAAGACCCACGTCGCGCTCGCCCTGGGGCTCGCCGCCTGCCAGAAGGGGTTCAGCGTCGCGTTCACGACCGCCGCGGCTCTTGTGCACGAACTGATGGAGGCGCGCGACGAGCGCCGCCTGCGCGCGCTGCAAAAGCATCTCAACACCGTCAAACTGCTGATCGTCGACGAACTGGGCTATGTGCCGTTCACGGCGGTCGGCTCAGAGCTGCTCTTCGAGGTCTTCAGCCAGCGCTATGAACGCGGTGCGACGCTGGTGACCAGCAATCTGCCCTTTGATGAATGGACGTCGGTGTTTGGCTCCGAGCGTCTCACCGGCGCATTGCTCGACCGGCTCACCCATCATGTCCACATTCTGGAAATGAACGGCGAGAGCTATCGGCTGGCGACCGCAAAGAAAGCGCAACGGCGAAACCGCGATCTCCCCGACGCGCCCGCAATCGACAAAGGAGGCGCCGACACGACGAACTGATCGCCGTCGCGCGCGTTGAACCGCGCTGCGCTACGCTCCGCGCGCCTCAACGCCCGCGTCAACTAAACTACAAGGGCCGTGCGGCCCTTTTCTCGAAACCAGACCGGTACACTTTTACCCCGCCTTCATGCACATTTTGTCCCCGCCATTGACATCCGCGGCTTGCGGCCGAGAATGCGGCCAAGCCAATTGTCGGGCAATACGCCCTTGCGCACGATCCAGCGGATCCTGCTCATGGCGCCGACGATCAGCAACCGGCGGATATCGTTCTGCCCCATCTTGCTGACCGCCCCCAGTCGGGTTTTCCCGCCTGTCGAATGCTGGCGTGGCACAAGACCGAGCCAGGCGGCGAAATTTCTGCCGCTCGAAAAAGCCCGCAAGTCCGGAGCGAAGGCGAGCACGGCTCCGGCGGTCACAGGGCCAACGCCCGGGACAGTGCAAAGACGCCGCATCTCGTCGTTTTCCTTCGTCGCTTTTTTGAGCCGCAGAGCCAGATCCTCGATCTTGGAAGTAATCGCTTCGATCTGATCGAGGAAGAGCTGGACGACGTCCCGCACTGCTTCTGGGACATCGACGCTTTCATCCTTCATCATGTCGACGAGTGACTTCAAATTCGCGGGGCCTTTCGCGACGACCAGTCCGAACTCCGCCAGGTGACCGCGAAGCGCGTTGATCAATTGCGTGCGTTGTCCGACGAAGCATTGATGGGCGCGGAAGGCGACGGCCCGCGCCTGATGTTCGGCGCTCTTGACCGCCACGCAATGCATGTTCGGCCGCAAAGCGGCCTCGGCGATCGCCGCAGCATCCGCGGCGTCATTCTTCTGACGCTTCACAAACGGCTTGACGTAGATCGGCTGGATCAGACGAACCTCGTGTCCACAAGCAACTCCCATTCGGCCCCAGTAATGGCTCGTCGCGCAGGCTTCCATCGCGACGATGCAGGGCGGCTGCGCCCGGAGGATTTGCTCGAGTTTCGAACGAGACACGGTCCGATTGAACAGAACCGCCCCGCCGCGATCCGTCCCGCAAAGCTGAAAACTGCGTTTCGCCAAATCGATCGCCAAAACATGAACTTCAGACATATGCACGTCCTCCATAACTGCGCCTCCCGGCGCCGACCCAGCATCACACAATGCTGGGTGGAGGGGGCATCCACCCCATCAGTTCATAGCCCGTCTCGCGCTGGCGTTGCGACCACTTCACGACCGATGACACGGCCACGCCAAAGCGCAAAGCCGCGGCGCGGCAACTCTCGCCATGACCTGCCCCTGAACTTTCATCCAGCGGCGGGTTGAGTCCTTCCGGTTGATACGCCCGAGGGCGCGAATGGAGCAACAGGCGATCGGCGGAGTTGGTCCGGGTTGCGCAGCCGATCGCCTGTTGCGGTGAGATTGGCCGCGAAGGCGGCGGGCGTCGCATAGCCGAGGGCCGAATGCGGGCGGCGGTGATTGTAGTCCTGGGCCCAGGCGCTGATCTTCTCCCGGGCATGGTCGAGCCCGAAGAACAGCGTCTCGTTCAGCAGTTCGTCGCGCATGCGCCCGTTGAAGCTCTCGCAGAAGCCGTTCTGCATCGGCTTGCCCGGCGCGATATAGCGCCACTCGATCCTGTTCTCGCTCGACCACGACAGCACGGCGTTCGAGGTGAACTCCGTGCCGTTGTCCGAAACGATCATGCCGGGCCTGCCGCGCCATGCGATCAGCGCCGACAGTTCCCGCGCCACGCGTTGGCCCGAGATGGATGTGTCGGGGATCGCCGCGAGGCATTCACGCGTCACGTCGTCGACGATGTTCAGGATGCGGAACCGGCGTCCGCAGGCGAACTGGTCATGCACGAAGTCCAAAGACCAACGCGCATTCGGCCGCGCCTCGACAGGAATGGGCGCCCGCGCGCCGACAGCCCTTCGGCGGGCGCGCCGCTTTCTCACCGTCAGCCCTTCCTCGCGATAGAGCCGGTAGATGCGGTTCTTGCCCGACGTCTCGCCCTCCTGCCGCAGCAGCACGAACAGCCGCCGATAGCCGAAGCGCCGGCGCTCGTTGGCGAGTTCCCGCAGCCGCTCCCGTAACGGCTTGTCGGTCGGCCGCTTCGAGATGTAGCGGACGGTCGCGCGATCGACGGCGACAATCTGGCAGGCCCGACGCTCCGACAGAGCCATGGCGGCTCGCAGATGCGCAACGGCTGCGCGCTTGGCGGCGGGCCCTACCATTTTTTTGACAAAAGCTCCTTCAGCGCCGCGGCTTCCAGCATCTGATCGGCCAGAAGCTTCTTCAGCCGCGCATTCTCTTCTTCGAGCGCTTTCAACCGCTTGGCCTCGGAGACGTCCATGCCGCCATATTTGGCCTTCCAGTTGTAAAGCGTCGTCTCCGACACAGCATATTTGCGAGCCAGATCCGCCGCCTTCGCGCCCGCCTCGTGCTCCCGCAAAATCCCGATGATCTGCTCTTCCGTGAACCGCTTCTTCTTCATCTCGTCCGTCCCGATATGGCCGGACTCTAATCGCATCTGGTCGAGTTTCTCAGGGGCAGGTCAGCCAGCCAAAACCGACGCAACCACGCGCTCTCGAAGATCATTGGAGAGAGGTCGAACCATTGGATGCTGGCCTCCGTCCAGCTAGCATCTTGATTCACACTCCTGCTAAAATAGGAATCCCTCCCGATTCAGAAAAACAGGGACATGCTCTAAATTTTGCTGTATCACCAAGGCGCGGTGTTTTGGAGAAATCGCCATCGGCGACTTACCTACATAACCAAGCAGAAATTTTTAGACCATCCAATCATCGACGGTAGGGTCCGGGTATAGGAACTTACCTTTCATCGTTAGATGGGGGTGAAAGCAAATTAATGACCTTAGATATGTAGACCCCGATCGTCCGATAGACTGAAGCAGGAACAAACTTTTTCGTTTTCGCGTCGTTCGAACTAAAATACATTCGAATACAATCGAATATCATGGACCAGTATCATTGCAATTGAAGGAATGGTTATGAGCAACTGTGATGCAACGGCGAATCAAGCAAATTTCAATTTATTTCTCATCGGACAATCCACAGAACCTTCTTTTCCGAAATCGCACCACTACGCACGAAGCGTCATGCCCTCAAGAACATTGTCCCACATCGAAGCGTCCGCCGGCAAATTGGGTGTTTGCACAACACACACTCCACTTGTCCCTGATTCACATGGTGTTACGATTCTCACCCCTTGCACGGGTTGCAATAGAAGGAGATCGGCCCTTCCCATTGTTAACAATGATAGTACTTTGTGCAGCTCAATCGCAGTTTCAAGCGCACCCGACCAGCGTACAAATAGCGCTGATTCCGCCTGCTGCAGACTACTCAACAGACGCTTTATCCGTAAGACCAGCTTCTCTCGGTAGGCAGGATATTGCTCCTGCCACGACACGTCCTTGACAACCGCGAAATCGTGCACAGAAATAACATTGTATTTTGAATCCGGTATGAATTGCGTCGTCTGTGACGCAGGCTCTATCGACGACTCGACTGCCTCTTCATCGTAATAGTTCGCAGTTCCATCGATTCTCTGCATATTGTTGATATTCATATAGTCGATAAAACGATCTTCAAAAAGGCGACACACATCGGGCAAAGACAGTGAGGCAACCCAGTCGAGCGGCATGCTGAACTTCCTCAACCCTCGCCTGCGCAAATGCGCAGCTGGATCACAAGCGCTTCCCAGGCTGACGAACAGATCGTATGGTTTTTGAATTTCAGATAACTTCACCCTCGGCTTCCCACAGATCAAAGAAAAAAAGAGTCGCGATCATCTGAGGACCGCGGGAGGAGCGAAGTGGAGGACCATGCGTTCATGTGCTTCCGTCATGGCGAGTCATCGCGCATGCGGCGTACGAGTTCGGGCCAAGCCGGCGCGCTCCATCCTATAGCGTTTGCTAATTGCGCGCCGTCCAGCCGGCGATCGCAATAAAGTTTGGAATCTTCGATGATACTCGTTGAACGGTCGTAGGCATCACCGAAAAGATTGAGCAGCTCGTATTTGGAGATCGGTGTCACGGCAACATGGTATAGCCCTTCGAGACTAGCGTGCTTTGTCAAGATTGTCGCAACTATTTCCGCGAGAATCACTGTCGGCAGTCCGGTGAAAAGCGCCTTAGAAAAACCGAGGACCGTCGCATCGCCTTGAGCCAGAAACCATTCGAGCAAGCCGTACCTGCCGCGCAGCTCCGGCCCGATGATCGAAGTCCGCAGCGTCAGACAACCAGGCGTTCGGGACTCGCCCAGCAACTTCGACAGCCCATAGAGGTCACGAGCATCGGGGGGATCCTGTTCGCGATAGCCGTCTGCGCCGCGAATGCTGTCGCGCGCGCCCGTGAAAACGCAATCAGTGCTGAAGTGAATCAGCCTGCAACCTGCGACGCTACAGACCTCGGCCAGAAGGTTTGGCAGCATGGAGTTGATAGCGATAATCTCGCTCGTATTGACAGCGTCTGTGATTTGCTTGACCACACCTACCGCATTCAATACTGCGTCGGGACGTTGGGCTGCTATGAGGCCGGCGATTGCCGATCGATCGAGAACATCGACGCCTTCTACCATGCGCACGCCCTTGGCCGTCGTCGGTTCGACGGCGCCGCGCCGCCGTGTTGCAATCACCTCAAAATCGGGCGAGAGAGTCTCGACCAGCTTGTGGCCGAGCATCCCGGTTGCGCCGAGCACCAGAACACGCATCGCGTTATCTCCGTCAGTGTCGTGATGGCGCGTTGGATTGCGGGAGTCCATGCACGTGGCCGGTAACCAAACGCAGCACTGTGCCCGAGACGTCAGGGGTTTGATATTCGAGCGGCGCGATCCAGCGGGGCGCATTCCGCACAACCAGCGAAACAGCGCGCAAAATCGCTTCGACAGATGCGCCTGCCAAAATGTTGGAGCCACATTCGATCGTCTCCGGCCTCTCGGTCACATCGCGGAGTGTCACGTTGGGTACGCCGAGTATGGCGCATTCTTCCTGTACGGTGCCGGAGTCGGAGAGCACACAGAGCGCGTTTTTTTCGAGCGCCACGAAGTCACAAAAACCAAATGGCTCCAGCCATCGCACGCCCCCACCATCTAAAACGCCGGCGTTGTCCAATCGCTGGCGCGTGCGCGGGTGCGTACTGACGATTATCGGAACGTCATGGACGCGAGCAATTTGCTTCAATGCGGTGGCGTAAATGGCGAGGCGGTCGGGCTCGTCAACATTCTCCGCACGATGCAATGTTGCAAGCATGTAACGCTTTGGCGCAAGTTCGAGAATGTTCAAGATCTGCGAAGCGTCGATCCGGTCAGCATAGGCCATCATCACTTCGCCGATCGGGTTGCCGGTCACAAACACGCGATCCGGCGCAAAACCCTCGCGCAACAAGTTCTGCCGGCTTCGTTCAGTGTAAGGCATCAACACATCACTGGAGTGGTCGACTAGCCGTCGATTGACCTCCTCAGGCACGCGCGGATCATAGCAGCGATTGCCGGCTTCCATATGAAATACAGGGACACCCAATCGCTTCGCCGCGATGGCTGCGAGTGCAGAATTTGTGTCGCCCAGTATCAGCAGTCGGTCGGGTCTCTCCGACTTGATCACATCATGGCTGGCCGAAAGAATCCGGCCGATCTGCCGTGCGAAATCAGGCTCGCTGATTCCGAAGTGATGATCCGGCGCCCGCACGCCGAGCTCCGTGAAAAAATTGTCAGACAGCGACGCCGAATGATTTTGTCCCGTATTGACGAGGACATGGGCTGTCAATACGTCGAGACGGGCTATGATCCGGGACAGTCGTATGATCTCGGGCCGTGTTCCGAGAACCGTCATAACTTTCATGAGACCCTCTCGGCGCCGACGGATCAGGCAAGAACTTCGCCATGGGACGGCGGCGACGCCATCAATCCGCGACTCTCAAGAAGCTCCGACACTTGCTCCTTGCTCATCGGGGAAATATCGGACGAATATTCGGAGAACTCCACAGGACAAACAATCGGATCGGAGTCTACCTCAGGGAGAATCGATTTTACAGCATAGTAGGCGCCGCAGTCCTCTGTTCGCGCAGCTTCCGCGCCGGAAATGAGAACCTCATGAAGTTTCTCGCCTGGGCGAATCCCGGTCGTCGTGATCGGAATTCCGCGATCCCCGATCATTGCGCTCGCAATATCGACAATCCTTGCGGCGCCGATTTTCGGCACATAGATTTCACCGCGACGACCTTCGCGCACCGCCTTGAAGATCGCATCGACGGCTTCGGGGAGACCGAGCAGGAACCGCGTCATACGTTCGTCGGTGATGGTGACCGGGCCGCCGGCCGCGATCTGCTGCTGGAACAGAGGTATCACCGAGCCCCTTGACGCGAGCACATTGCCGTAGCGCACGACGACCACTCGAGTGTGCGGCAGTTTCATTTGCGCGCTGATGAGCGTCCGCTCCTGCAGGGCCTTGGTCATCCCCATGACATTTACCGGGAGCACGGCTTTGTCGGTCGAGACGCCGACGATAGTTTCGACCGGCAACTGTTGGCGGGCGATGGCGGTTACGATGTTAACCGCCGCCAGCACATTTGTCTGGATGGCCTCGAAGGGAAAATATTCGCAGGTCGGGACTTGCTTCAGCGCCGCGGCGCCTATCACGATATCGATGTCGCGCAGCGCCATTTCGACTGTCGCGTAGTCACGCACATCTCCGACCTGGAATTGCAGCAACCGATGGAAGTTGTCGTAGATCACTTCGTCCGTGGGAGAACGCAAATTGTGATAATCGACCCGCATTTGATGCTGTTTGGCCTCGTCGCGCGAGAGCACCACGATTCTCGCCGGACGCCCTTCGCTGCCGCCCAGAAGGCGACGGACAAGAGTCTTTCCGAGCGATCCGGTGCCGCCGGTGATGAGGATCCGCTTACCTTCAAAGAGCTTACTCACGATATCGTTCCTGACTTGAGAGTTTTCGGGAAGTCCTGCTAGACCTGTTCGAGCGCGTCGACCGCTTCGCGTTCTCGGCGTTTCGCATGCGCGGCGAGGGCCGGTCGTAAATAGTCATCGAAATAAAACCGCTGAACCGGCGGCAAATGGTCGATTGGCGCCCAAAGCGGCGCGACATCGAGTTCCCGTGCATGAAGCTCGACGAAGAAGTCGACGACGCCCTCGACACCAAGACTGGGTGGAAGGAGCCATGTTGCGTCACGACAATGGCAGCGTTCGACGAAGGCGCCGAAAGCAGGCGCGACGACGGGCAACGATGCAAGCATCGCGTCCGAGAGCGCGTAGCACCAAGTCTCCGGTGTCTGACTCGGGAACCAAGCAACATGCGGCGCGATCCCGCCGATCCGCCGAGACAGGTCTCCAGCCTCGAAAGAACCATGGAGCTTGAGTGTTCCGAGCTTAGGCGGAAGAGCAGCGCCGTCCAGATCGCCAAGGATGTGGAACTCGATAGGGAGGTCGCGTTCCGCCGCAAGCGTCGCCGCCTCCATGACGAGATCTCGGCCCTTGCCCTCATGCAGGTATCCCAACAACAGGACTCAAAGATTTTCGTCTGGCCAGACCCTCGGCACATAGAGATCGCGCGTATCCGCATTCGGCCGCGTCCAGTCGACGATCGTACAGATTATGGGAAAATCGGGCGCCAGACGACGGTGTCGGGCCGTCACATCGCGGGAGATCCCGATCCGTCGACCGGCCTCGCGATAGACCCGTAGCGGCTGAGTCCGGACGATCTCCGGATCCCGTGCAGAGAGCCGAGCCTCGCCGACGAAATGGCCTCTGCGGTCCGCCAGATGATAGTTGCGGGCCACACAATGATAGTCGACAAGCGTCAGGTCGTAAGGAAGGCCGAGCGCATCGAGTATTAAATCGGCCTCGGCCTCAAACCCCACAACATGATGAACGTCCACATGATCGACGCCGATGTGTCGCAGGAGACTGATAAGCCCGTCGATTTCAGCAGGAATTTGAAAGTGGAGACGTTTGTCCATGGCTTCCGGCTCGGCCGCCAGAGTCGCTGAACCAGGCGCCCCTAGGAGAAACAACGTGTTTGCGCTTCCGCGCAATGCATTCGCCAGCGAATTCATATGTGTGAGCATGCCGCCGCCCCAGTTGTGTCCAATCAAGAGCACCGTGGGCAGTTCCGCGCGATGCGCGCGCGTCAGCGATGCACCTTTACCATCTCCTTGCAACGTGGCGTTCAGCGGAATCTCGACGCCAATGGTCCGGACAGTCTCCGGCCGATCTTGAATCGCGACCAGACGGGCGCTCGGCGAGAGGCCGGCCGCTGCGCCCTTTTGCAAGAAATGCAGAAGCGGCGGAAGATCGGAATCGACGAGATCCAGAACCTGTCGCCCATAATATTTTGCGCTGAACCACGGGCTCGAATTGCGTCCGCCGCGCGCGCCTTCGCCAAAGGCGTCGCTCCACACTTCCGCATCGCTTGCGCCCGCCATGTCGTAGCGCTTGCGGTACCAGTCGCAATCGACGACGCGCGCCAAGCTACCGAGCGAGAGCACTGCTCTGGTCGACACGCAACCCATATTGGGCGGCGAATCCTCGCTTGCGACAGCGCTCTGATATGTCACCACCCGTCGCGGCCCTAGCGCATCGGTCCAGCCTGACACATGAAATCTTCCCGGCTCAAATCCTTCCGGTAGCAATGAACGTCGGATCATCACACCGTCGAGAGAATCGGGTTGGGCGCACTCGAGCTTCGCCGCTGCCGCAATATCCGACAGGTACAAGCTCTCAAGCGCATTCAGGACAGTTTCATCGGATGGCGGGAGAGATGTGAGAAAGACGAAGTCGGTTTCAGCCTGTTCGATCATCGTCGCCAGATCGTAGCCTCGATTGTCAGCGATAAAACGGTGTGTGAACCGGGTTCTTTGTTTATGTTCGGGAGCAGCGCTCGGCAGCAGCGCCATCAAATGTGGAACGTGAAGCAACTCTTGCCTGGACCGGAAGCCGAGATAGGCCGCCGCGCCCGAATACGGTAGCGATGTGAAGCGGCGCGCTTGCCGAACCAAAAAGGCTTCGACCGAACCTTCATGGCGCCGCATCGAGTTGAACGAAGCGCGATCCACGATATGAACCATGAGCCTGTCGGCTTCATCGAGATGACTGCTCGTCCGCGACCCCTGCAGCGGATGCAGTCTCTGGCGAACAAGCAGGCGCGGAACGTGGATGAAAGGGAGACGGTCAGTAATCCGCAACCACAATTCATAATCCTGGGTCGTCGGCAATCCTTCACGAAAGCCGTCAAGATCCTCAAGGGTCCGCCGCGGTATCAGAAAGGTGCAACCATTAAACCTGCCGCCCAGCAGAGCATCGATCGGTCGTTCACATTCTTTCCCACCATCGTAACGAACCTCGTGAATGGTGTCCCCTCCTTCGTCGAAATAGGCAAAATCACAAAAAACCAACGAGGGCCGCCCCGCCGCCCGCAAGGCGTCGATGGAACAGGCGACTTTTTCAGGATGATAGAGATCATCGTGACTCAGCCAGCTGAAGAATTCGCCACGCATGGCGGCGATGCCAAGGTTCAGCGCGCTGGCGACGCCTCCATTCGACTTTTCGAAATAGCGAACCCGGTTACCGTAGTCCTGCGCGATTCTTGCCGTGGCTCCCCCGTCATCGGAGCCGTCATTGACCACAATAACTTCGATGTTCGCATAGGTTTGCGCAAGAGCGCTGTCGATCGCCTCAGCGAGATAGTTCGCGCCATTATAAACCGGAATTACAATGGAAACCTTTGGCAGATCGCGATATGCACTCGCATTGGCCCGAGCGCTGTCATGACTATCGGGTAAACGCGCAGCGTCGATGGTGCGCCTCAGCCCTGCGTCCAGATCCGTCCTCGGCGCCCAACCCAAATATGTCACGGCCTTACTGATATTGCAGCGAAGCTCGTCTTCGCCCCCCTCGCTCCAGCGTGTCGGCTCGCGACCTAACAGGCATTCGACGCGCGCGGCGATGTTGCCAATCGAAATTGCTGCTCCGCTGCCGATATTATAAACTCCGTCAGCGACTCCATCCGAGCTCGCCGCCAGCAGCGCTTCAGCGACATCGTCGACATAAACGAAGTCCCGGCGCACTGATGCATCACGAAGGCGAATAGCTCCGTCCGACAGCGCCTGCTGGATGATTTCCGCTGTCACGACTTCGCTCGACTGCCCGGGTCCGTACACATTGAACAGTCGCAAGATGCGAACGGAAATTCCCTGCGCGCTCCCAAAATCGCGCGCCGCCACTTCCGCCGCAAGCTTGGCTTTTGCATATTCTGTTCGTGGCGCAAGCGGATGCTTTTCGTCGATCGGAAGATATTGCGGCTCACCGTAAACGTGAGCGGACGAAAGCATTACAACGCGCGGAACGCCAGCCTTCCGCGCGGCCTCGACTACGGCGCGCGTTCCTTCCGCCGCGAGTCGCCTCGCTGCCACGGGATTCTCGTTCGAGAGCCGAACCGAAGCAATTCCTGCGAGATGAAAAATAGCCTGAGCGCCACATGCGACGGAAGCGATGGCGCCGGACGAAAAAATATCTCCGACAAACACCCTTGCGTCTGGCGCTAAGACTGATGGATTCGACCCAACTCTCGTAAACAAATGCAACCGCCAGCCCTTGTCCGTAAGAAGCGCAACGAGACGACGCCCGATAAATCCGGTTGCTCCAGTAACTAAAGCGAAGGGTTGAGGGCTTGTCATCCGTATTATGAACCGCGGTCGTCCGAGAGGCACAATCGCAAACTAGATGAGCTAATTGTCTACGGTCAATGCGTTAAAACTATAGGATAAGCCGATTCCCGAGATATATTTTCTAAAAATCTGTGTTACAGATAACTAGACGCTACGCGTTGTCAATTGTTCACATTACTTCAGGAGGCTTCGTTTGCAATTAGCGCTAGTTACAGGAGCCGGAGGGTTCATTGGCAGCCATCTCGTCGAACGGTTGATCGCGCGCGGGTGGCGGGTCCGCTGCCTCTTGCGCTATGGTTCGTCTGGAAGCGTCGGTTTCCTCGACGACGTGCTTACGCGTTCGCCAGACCAGCTAGAGATTCGTCGTGGAGACATTATTGACAGGGACTTCGTTTCGAAGTGCTGCGAAGGCGTCGACACCATCTTCCACCTCGCCGCGCGGATTTCGATCCCTTACTCATATGAGGCGCCGCGCGACTGTTTCGATGTGAATGTTACGGGCGTCCTGAACATATTGGAGGGCGCAAGGCGCCATGGCGTGCGCCGCGTCATTCACACATCGACCAGCGAAGTCTTTGGAACCGCAGAGCGCGTTCCCATGGATGAGACGCATCCGTTGAAGGGGCAGTCCCCTTACTCCGCATCGAAGATCGCGGCGGACAAGCTGGTCGAGAGTTATGTATGCAGCTTCGGCGCGCCTGCAATTGTTATCCGGCCGTTCAATACTTATGGTCCGCGACAGTCGCCGCGCGCCGTGATCTCCACGATCATCCAGCAGGCGTTGACAAGTGATTGCGTGCGCCTAGGGGCGTTGTGGCCGCGGCGCGACTTCACCTTCGTGGCCGACACCGTCTCCGGCTTCGTTCGTGCGGCCGAGGCCACCGGCGCGGAGGGCGCTGTCTGCAATCTCGGCACTGGCCATGACATCAGCGTGGGTGAACTCGCCATAATGATCCTTCGCATACTTGAAGTCGACCGACCAATCGTCGCAGAAGACGCGCGCGAACGTCCGGCCGCAAGCGAAGTCGGGCGCCTCCTTTCCGACAATCGTCGCGCGGCCGAAATTCTAGGCTGGCGCCCTGAGACTTCTCTGGAGGATGGTCTGCGTCAGACGATCGACTGGTGGAAAGCGAATACTGGCGCTTTCGGCTGGTCCGGTTACGCAATTTGACAAGACGACTGCAGGAGCCTGACGACGTGTCGATGCAAAATTCAAACCACGGATCCGTGGAAGATTTGCAAAATGTGAGCGCACTCGTGTTGGCAGGCGGCAAGGGACGGCGGCTGCGGCCATTCACGGCGAATTTTCCCAAGCCGTTGATGCCAATCGGCGACAGAACCATACTTGAAGTCATATTGGAACGGTTGAGCGAACATGGCGTCGAGCGGGTGACTTTGGCAGTCAATCACCTTGCGCCGCTTATCCGCGCCTATTTCACAGACTGCACGCGCGTCTCGCTCGACCTGGATTACATTTACGAGGATCGACCGCTCGGCACTGCAGGGCCGATAGGCGGGCTTGCAGAAGTCAGTGGAACACTGCTGGTGATGAATGGAGACATTCTTACCGATCTCGACTTTCGACGCATGGTGGCTGAGCATCGACGTAAAGGGGCTGCGCTTTCTGTCGCGACAATGCTGCGTCGTTTCGAGATCGACTCCGGCGTCGTCGACGCCAACGACCAGGGGCAAGTTGTCGGTTTCCGGGAAAAGCCGGTGGCTCATCACAGGATCTGCATCGGGATATACGCGCTTGAAGCTCGCGCGCGCGCATTGATACGCCCCAATGTCCCGCTGGATATGCCCGATCTCATCATGCAGCTCGTCGAGGCGGGAGAGACTGTCGCAGTTTATGACCACGATGGGAAATGGATTGACATCGGGCGCCCCGATGATCTTGCGGAGGCGCAGCGGCTCTATGAACTGCGGCCTGCGGAGACGATATGACAGTAACCACGCTCACGAATGGCGTCAGCCAAGGAACTCTGTTGTTCGACGGCGCAGAGTCGACCAACGGGCGCGCCATGATGGTGATTTCCGCGCTTTATCACACTGTGCAATGGATCAGCGCTTACCGGATCGTGTTCGCGAACGTTACGGATCCGAACGTCGCCATTGCATTGGACGCGTTTACTTACGACACGGGCGAGCCTGTCGAGACCTTGCAAACGATTTCGGACGAGGATTTTCGAGATGTGACCCTCTATGCAGGCGTCGCGTTCAGGTCAGCGGCGCATATGCGGATTGACGCCGCCGCAGCCGCAAGAGTTCCCGTCCTGATCGCGATCCAATATCCGGAGCGACGCTGGACGACGCCATCTACTATAGTGCATGCGCGCGCGGCGTTCGACCCGGGAATCTTCGCTCAGCATCTCGCCGCGGTGGCTATGGGTCTCGCTAGATGATTCGGCGAGGCGGGAAAATGCGCGCGCCGGAAGATGGACGCCACACCATCCTTGTCGTCGCCATGCCCAACAGCGTTCATACCGCGCGCTGGCTCAACATGGTTCGCGCGCCGGATCTTCGCTTCGTCCTCCTGCCGGTGTATGAGGAGACCCTCAGCGCATCGTTGGCCAAATCACGGGTCGTTCGCACCCTCGATGATGTCGCGGCCCTCGACGCAGACGAGATCGGCGTCTTCGACACGAGCGTCGTGCCTCACCACGCGGTCGAATCGATGAACGTCGCCCTGGCCTACGAGACGTGGCGACCGCCGTTCTTCAGCGCAGGCGTCGTCTTCGCGCAGCCGCTTCACCTTCTCGAAGCAATTCGGCTATTGCGCCCTGCCCTCGTCCACTCAATGGAAATCCAGATGGCGGGCTATCTTTGTCTCGCCGTCCGCCAACATTCGCCCGCGCAATTTCCGCCATGGTTGCTGTCGAACTGGGGAAGCGACATTTACCTCTACCGCAAGCTCCCGGATCACCGCGCGCGTCTCGCAACGATCGCCCAATCGATCGACGCCTATCTCGCCGAATGCAGGCGGGACGTCGCGATCGTGCGGCAGATGGGATTCAGAGGCGCCGTTCTGCCGCCGACGCCGGCGTCCGGCGGCATGGCGTTCGAAGAGGCGCCGCGGCTGCAGGATCTCGCGCCGCCATCGCAGCGCAGCGAGATTCTCGTGAAGGGCTATCATAACTGGGCCGGGCGCGCGCTTCACATCCTCGCCGCACTTCAACTCGTTGCCCCCGTCCTGCAGGGGCGACGCATCCGTATCGCGCTCGCCGGACCAGCGGTTCGCGAGATGGCCGCCGAACTGACGTCAGCGACCGGTCTAGACATTGTCTGTGACTCGTATCTGGATAGCCACGCCGACGCGCTCGAGCGCATCTCTGAGGCGCGTATCACGATCGGCCTCGGCGTCTCGGACGGCATATCCACCACGTTGCTCGAAGCGATGGCGATGGGGAGCTTCCCGATCCAGGCGAACACGTCTTGCGGCTGCGAATGGGTCAAAAATGGCGAAACCGGCTTCATGGTCTCGCCGCACGACATCGCCAGCCTCGCCGACGCCATCGCCAGAGCCGCAAGCGACGACGCGCTGGTGGATGCGGCCGCTATCTACAATCGATCAACAGCCGAAGCGCGTTGGGACGCGACTCGAAACGGCCGCGCGATGATCGGGCAATATCGCGGGCTGGTCGCCGGTTCCGCGAGGACCAACGCCGGAGTGGTCAGAAAGTGAGTTCACCTCGAGTCACGGTCATTCTCGCCGTCGTGGACGATGTCGCTTCTGCGCGGGACAAGCTCGTCGCAATTTTAGCGTCGACCGACGACAATTTCAGGGTGCTGGCGGCGGGGAACGCCGGAATGGAAGCGGCGGAGCGGATACCGCAGCCGCTTGCCGGCCGAATCGCTTTTTTGACGGGAAGCTTCCGCTCTGCGGCTGAAGCTTTCGCGGCGGGAGCGGAAGAGGCCGATGGCGACGTGCTGGCCTTTGTCGGACCAGCGGATCGCCGCGATTTTCGCCGCCTCGACCGAGATATCGCGCGGCTTGCGGAATTAGCCGCGCCGGCGCTCTGCGTCGCTGCGCCTGCGCGACGGGATTGGCCGGCCGGTCGTCCGAATTCGGCGGCCTCAGTTACAGTCGCCGACATCATCGCAGGCGATGCGGATACAACGAGCCTCATCGTCGAGAAGAACGCGCTTGCAGCGGTCGGCGGCGTGGACGCCAGCGCTGGCGATCTCGCCTTGTTCGACCTCGCGCTCCGACTTGCATTGCGCGAAATGCTCGCAGTCGAACGAAGCCCCGAGCTGATTGCGGGGAGCTACGCGCCCTCTAGCCTGGAGATGGACGACCGCGTCGCCGCGCGCATTGGCGAGGCGCGGGCGCTTGCGCCCGCGATCACTCTCGCGTTGGGAGAATCGCTCTCCGCGGGCTCATGGCTGCTCGCCCGAATGGCGTTCGTGCGCCATCTCCTGTGCGCCTCCGGAGAATCGACCGACGTGCGCCTGCTCGGCGCCGACGGCGCCAATCCGCTGGATGCGCTTCGCCTCGCCTGTTCTGGCGGCGCGACCGACTTCGTCATCGTGTCTGTCATCTCGCCGAGCCCGGCGCTTGTCGCGGCGCAAAGCGTCCGGATGGAGGTGGAGGGGCTCGACGCCTGCCTGCCGACGATCGACAATGGTCTCTTCGCCGAAACGACCGGAGCCGGCGCGATCGTCGGAACGCGTTTTCGAAAAGCCGCTGTTCTGGAAGCGTTCCGGTTGATCGACGGGCAGGAGCCTAGCGTCGAGTCAACGGATGCTTGCTTCTGGCGCGTCTTCGCTGCGCGCTCGACGATAGGCGCCGTGGCCTATGCTTCGCCGCGGAGCGGGCGTCACACTGGCGCGCCCTGGTGGGCGCCGCCTTTCGATTGCTATGGAGAATTGGAGCGAAGTCTGGCGGACCGCCTGGTCGATCCGGCGTTCTATCTCGCGAAAAATCTTGACGTCGCTGGCGCCGGCGTAGACCCGGTCGAGCATTACCGGGAGAATGGCTGGCGTGAAGGGCGCGATCCCAACGGATGGTTTTCCACGCAATGGTATTTGAGCCATTCGAATATTCCAGAGGACGCGCGCCCACTGGAACATTTCGTGCGGGTCGGGGCCGCTGCCGGACTGGCCCCGCATCCTGATGCGGATATTGCACGCGACGCGGCGCAGCGGGTGGGCGCCTACAAGGCGAGAGCCGAGGCGCTGCGCAGGCGCTTCGGCGACGCCGATTCCGGCCAGAGCCTCGTCGACCGCCTCATCGATCCGGAATTCTATCTCGGGAAATATCCGGACGTCGCCGCAGCGGGAGCGGATCCGGTCGAGCATTACCGGGGAAGCGGCTGGCGCGAGGAGCGCGATCCCAATCGCCTGTTTTGCACGGGTTGGTATCGCGCTTTGCCGGGCGTTCCGCAGGACGTCTGCCCCCTCGAACACTTCGTGCAGGTCGGCGCGGCGATGGGTCTGGCCCCACATCCGGACGTGAATCTCGTTCATTTTTCGTTGGCTCACCTCAACGAGCGTTGGCCGAGAGCGGAGGCCCTCCTCTATCTTCTGGAGCAATCTCGCGCCTCAGGCGCTGTAGCCGATATCGATCCGGCCTCCCCGGCAGTGCTTGCGCGACTGGTGGACCGTTCCTGGTATCTCGAAACCCACGCGGACGTGGCTGCGGCGGGGTGCGATCCCGTTGCGCATTACCTCGAGGCTGGCCAATTTGAGGGGCGCGCGCCAAATCCCTGGTTCCTGCCCGATTTCTATTGCGAAAAGGCAGGCCTTTCTGGCGACACGCCTGCGCTCGCCCATTTTGTGAGGTCGGGCGCCGCGGCCGGCGTCCCGCCGCATCCCGCCGTTGATCTCTGTTTCTACGCTGCGCGCTATCTTGGGCAGGACAGTCCCAGCATAGCGGCTTATCAGCATTTGCTGGACTCCTGGCGAACTGAAGATGCGCAGCTGTCGCCCGACTGCAATCCCCGGCCGCTGACGCTCACCGAAGAACGCAGTCTTAGAAGACTCGTCGCTGCGGACTGGTATCGCACCGCCTATCCGGACATAGCAGCCGCCGACGTCGATGCTTTTGATCATTACATGGTCACCGGATGGCGAGAAGGACGCGATCCCAATCCCTGGTTCGCCGCCGCCTGGTATCGCAAGGCGAACGGGATCGAGCCGCTATGCGAGGCTCCCGAACTGTCGCATTTCGTCCGAGTGGGCGCCGCGCGCGGCCTGTCTCCCCATCCAGATCTCGACCTCGCGCGCTACGCCCAAATCCATTTTGGTGAGCCTGCAAGCGCCAGGGCGCTCGCGCATCTGGTGAAGAACTGGTCAGACCCGGCCTTTTGGATATTTCCTGAACTCGACCACCCCTTCGTCGCCGCTTTCCTCGCCGATCTCGGTCCGGTTGCGCGCCGGGCGCAGATCATTCGGCTGATGCGGCTCACGCATCCCCTCGCAGCTCCGGCCGAAGTCGCCGTGGGGGAGGCTTCGCCGTTCGTGGCATTTGTCGACACCGATTGGTATCACGCGCATTATCCCGACGTCGAGGCGAGTGGCGCGACGCCCGCGGCGGACTATCTCGAATCCGGGTGGCGAATCGGACGTGATCCTTCTCCGGCGTTTTCGACAATCTGGTATCTGGATAATTATCCGGAAGTCGCGGCTGCGGGCGTCTGCCCACTCGAGGACTATGTCATCGGCGGCGCGCGGGACGGCCGGCGGCCCGACGAAATCTTCGACCGCGAGTGGTACGCGCGCCGCTACAACCTCAAATCCGCAGCGCCCGACGCCGCGTTATTGGACTATGTGACGACCGGCTGGCGCCGTGGACGCGCGCCGAGCGCGCTTTTCGAGCATCCGGCAGTGAAGACGCATCTGATGGAGAAGCCCGTGCGCGAGCGGGGTGATGAGATCCGTCGTCTGCACGGGGCGCGCAAGGTGTTCGAAACCACCACTGTAACTATGAGGCCGGCTGAGGCCGAGCTCTGGCGGACCGTTCTGCTCTGGTCCCTGCCGCCGCGTGCGACGCCTTACGCGATCGGCAAAAGCGATGCTTTGACGATGATCATCGAGCCTTCCGCCGCCATACTGCGCGTCGACCGTGGCGCCGGCGTCGTAACGCTTTCGGTCGATGGCGCGGAAAATGGCCATGCCCTGCGCTTCGAGGGAGCGGAGTCGGAGGAGGCCTATGCGGCGTTCCTTACCAGAATCGGCGCGCGCGAAGTCGAACCGGCCACCTGATCCGGTTCAGAGCGCTCCTTCGGGCCAGACCGCCGGATAGCCCGCCATATTGGGCGGCAGCCGTTTCATCACGCCGGGGTCGAATTTTTTCGCCCGCGCGATATGGCCTAATGCGGCTGGAGCGTCAGATCGTCCGATGATCGCCGCCGCGGCGAGATGCGCCGCGGCATAGGCCGCGCGCCTTTCGGCCGCCGTCGCAGGTTCGACCGGATCCGCGAACAGTCGGTCCATCAGGTGAATGCGTTCGTCCGCCATCAGGATGCGCCGGTCGGAGGTGGTGAGGTTCGCGCCATGGAGGCGCCAATAGGCGAGCTTGCGCGGCAGGTGCACGAGGTCTCCATGGGCGGTCGCGCGAAGCCAGAGGTCGAAATCGGAGACCCAACGGAAGGTCTGGTCGCGCCCGCCGATCTCGTGGAAAATCCGCCGGCGCAGGAAAGCCCCGACACCCGGCAGACACCAATGCGCGCCAAGCATCAGACGCCGGTCGAACGCCGGGAGCCGGTGCGCCTCGACGAAATAGCCGGAGGGGTCCACGATGTCCCAGTCGCAATATGTCCCGATCGCCTTTGGCCGGGCGGCGAGGGCGCGAACGCTCTCGCCGATCATGTCGGGATGATAAAAGTCGTCGTCGGACAGGACGCCAATAATCTCGCCCCGCGACTCCTCGAGGCCGAAATTGACTGCGCCCGCTTCGCCGCTGTTGCCGTGACGCACGAGCCGCACGAGCGGCGCGAAGCCGTCAACCACGCGCCGAATGGTCGTCGCCTGCCTCGATCCGTCATCCACGACGACGACCTCGAAATCCTCGAAAGTCTGTCGCGTGAGGGCGGCAAGCGTCGGCGCGAGAAGCTCAGGTCGATCGAAGGTGGGGATGACAATGCTGACCACCGGTCGCGTTTGCCGTCGCACCGGCCGCCAGGACCGCGCCATCGGGCGGTCCAGCGGTATTTCCCTGCAGATCGTTTCTGTGAGTTTAGCCGCGCTCGCACGCGCCTCGGGACGATTGATAGGCGCCAAGCGATAAATGGCTTCCATGAAGCCCTCGCGGGGCGCCGGGAAGGGCTTTTCACGCAGAGCTTGTCGTAGCGCGGCCGCGCGCTCAGAATAGTTTTCCAGCAGATCCTTCAGTAGTTCGACGAGGCCGTCAAAGTCGTCGGGATCGATGACGGGGGGCGCGACATGGGGGTGCCGCTCGGTCAGGAATACGCTCGCGCCCGCGCGCCGCGACAGCAGAATCGGGCAGCCATTGAGCGTCGTCTCAACCGCAACGTAATTGAAAGTATCGGTGCGCGACGGGATGACGACGACCGTCCGACCCCGAAATACATTCTCCCGCAATTCTGCGTCGTCCAATTTGCCGACATATGTCGCATCGACACCCCGCTCCCTCGCGAGGGCGAGCAAATGGTCTGACCAGCGTTCGCCCGCCGACGCCCAGTCACTGTCGGGACCTGTCAGATGACAGCCGCGATAAAGGTTCCGGGGCAAACGGCTGACGGCTTCGATGAAAATATCCGGCCCCTTGGCTCCGTCGAGTCTGCCGACATACCAAAGGTCCGGCGGACCATCGCCGGGCGGCGCATGGTCGGGAACAGGTATGAGTTCTATAGTGTCGTGCATGTCGACCTGGGCGACCGGCATGTCTGTGCGCCATTGCTGGTGAAGCTGAATATCCGAAATGGCGTACCGGATATCGGCTGTCTCCATCGACAGCTTTTCAACGATCTCGAGAGCTTCGACGACGCCGTTCGAACTTTCGTGCGCATAGGCCGCGCGAGAGCTCACGCTCGCCCAGCCCAGCATCGATATGGCGACGCGCTCGACAAGGACTCCATAGGCCGACAGGACGGATCGCGCGACCGAACCTACCGGGAAAAAAGACGGGATGTCGAGAACGTCGAAATTCTCGCCTTGAACCGCCGCCGCGACGCTCGCGAATTGCTGGATGAAATGCCGCGAGGACCAATGCATTTCCGCAGGCAAGGCGAAGGGCTGGATCGCAACCGAAGCATGATCGAAGGCGAAGGGCTGTGCGTTCGGCGGCAGCAAATTGGCGCGCTTCATGAGCACGTCGGGACCGCGCGATGGATAATGGAAGGTCATCGACGGATTTCGTTCGACGACGCGCCGGTAGAAGACTTGACCGCCGCCGATGGCCGTAAAGAAATCGAAGTCGGCGATGAGTACTTTCATTCGGGCTGTCCTCGTGTAACGCCCAATCTGTTCCTCCCGGCGCGCGGCGCGACGCAATCCCGAGAAGCGGCGGTCTCAAAGTTCACCATGCTTTCTGAAAGCCTACAGCGTAGTGTTCCGCAAGGCTGAAATTCGCTGATGTCGGCAAGATGCGCGTCGATGGCGCTTCCGCCGCTCGCCACCACTTCGTCGATCATCTACCGGATTGACATGACCGACCGACCCGGTCTTTCAGAATCAGGGGGAAGCGAGATTACAAAACGTGAAACGACCCACAAAGACCCCCGTCCGGCGCGCTTGTCGGCAATTGCTCAAGCCGCTATCATTGCCTGAATCCGACGCACAAAAACCTATGCGTTGGTTGCGCCGGAGGCAATAAACATTCGCCCCTCGCCCTTATTGTAAATGATCGAAGGTTCCGTCGGATGTCCTCCGACATCGGTCGACGAAGGCCGCCAAAACGTAAGGCATTTCCGCCGGCATTGACGCGTCGCCCCCATAGAACCGACGCCCCTCGCCGACGAGCGGAATCTTTGCCTTTCCATAACGGCCGAGCCAAGCAAAACCTGTGCTGCGGTCGTTGTCGCTGGACCGACATGCCCGATTCACCACTTATGCCGCCATTGCAATTTCACGGCGTCAGCATTGCAGCGGCCCCATATCGACAGTTGGAAAACGAAATAGCCCCAATAGCGTCACACCAAGCTTAACGCAACGCCTCTTCACGAAATCCGAGATTCCTCCAATAGCAGAAATTGAGGTCCGCGCCCGCGCCATCCGCCGTGTGGTTCGAATGAGGATAGCGGCCAAGCCCGCGGCGACAAACCTCCCTGGCTGGTTGGCCGTCCCACGATCCCAATAAATACGATCGAGCGCCTTCCTCGACGGCTCCCACCACTAACAGATTTTTGAAACCGAACTCCGTTCGCCTCACGCAGAAATTTCGGGCAGCGGAAAGTTTACAATCGGGCAACCTTGAATCCACAAATTTCACGTTTAGTGTTGCTTAAACATCTATGATGTTATAGGACTTGTTACAACCGTTCCGGCCGTGATCTCATTAAGATCGGCGCCGGTCTGGTCGCTTCCTCGTCGGCGGGTTTTACGGTCAACCGCCGGCGCCGGAGGATCCAGAGGGGAGCCCGGCCTCCATGGCCGGGCTTTTCCTTTTTGGGAAAGCCATCCCAAAAGACGCGCCATGCCGCGATCACCGAAAGGTCATTGCGCGTTGATTTTCACCCTCGCCAAACCCCGATCAGTAACGACCGATCGGTCGCGCGTGAAACCGATCGAGTCCCCAAAGCATCACTCACGATTGTAAAGCCCGCAGCAACTGACCCGCCATGACTTTTTTTCACGCGATTGTCTACAAAAGTTCAAAATCTCCAGAAGAATGATGAATTCCTGACTCGGGTCCGTCATATGAATGTCCGAGACGATTTTTCAGCCTGGAAAGTTTGAGCTTTCGCGCAGCCTCATGACTTTCAACCTCCCAATGGGAGGGCATGAGTTCAGCAAGCTCCGTCACGAAATGCGACAGACCTTCCAGCCTCTGGTGCAGAATGTCGACCGTCTGGGCTGAGCGCAAGAATACTTCGTTTCGGGCGATCCCGTTTCGAACGGACGTTTCGACCATTCCACTCAGATCATTGACCGAAACCGCAGCGTCGTCCAACTCACGCGCCACCCGCTTGAGAATTTCGATGATCGGCTGAGAATCCTGCGCCTTGATCATTTTCAGCACGCCTTTGTCGCATCGTTGATTTCACGCACTTTTACAAACATTGATTGTATTTATCTCATCCAGCACGATAACAATGTCTTTCACCCAATCTTTATTTTCTAAGAATACCGCACGGAGCCAGGCTCAAAAGAATTCAAGCGTTCCTTCAAGGATCGGCTTGACGGTAGCCGCTTCCGCCGGCTGCGACTTGTGAACATAGCCGGAAAGGAAAATCTGTCGCGCGCGCCCCGACAGCGGATAATATTCGAGCCGCCGCCCCCGCGCGCCTCCAAGATCCTCCGCCACGATCCTTATGCCCTCGTTGTTGAGGAACCTCCTCGCAAAACTCGCGTTCTTGGAGCCAATGTCCGGGAGACCATCCAGCATGCGCGCGCCGCCAAATAACTTCCCCTCGAGTCGCTCCCGTCGCGCGCCACGTTTCAACAGGCCGTTCACCAGCAATTCCATCAGGTGAACGCCATACCTTTCGGCGTCAGCCGCTTTCGTCCCGTCAAGATCTCCAGGAAGAAGAAAATGATTCATTCCCCCTACGTGCGCTTCTGGATCACGCAGACAGGCGGCGACACACGATCCAAGAATCGTCGCAAGCACGACATTAGGACGATCAACTACCCGATATTCACCCTGGATCACATGAATTTTCGTTAGCTGATCAGTCATCACAACCTTCCAACAATTGCTTCGATTGCGGTCTTCAGCGTTGCAGTCGTGAACGGCTTCATCAGGTAATTGTTGACGCCCAGTTTTTTCGCCGCCTCAAGCACTGCCGTGTCCGCTCGCCCGGTGAGCATTATGAAAGGAACACGCCGCGTCGGCGTATATTCACGAACCGCCTTCAGAAGACCCAGACCATCGAGCTTCGGCATATTGACGTCGGAGATGATCAAATGTGCAGGCGTGCTCAACATGAACTCCAACGCCTTCTCGCCGTCATGCGCAAGAAAGATGTTCCTCAGACCGATTTGCTCTAGGCCATCACGGATCAACATACGACTGGTGCTGGTGTCGTCGACCACAAGCACTCTGAGTTGGTTTGCTATCGACATACTTCCCTCGCATTACGCATATTTGTGGCCTTCAGAATGTGCCTGCCAATCTCACCAAGCGGCAGTTGCACTCCGACCGCGCCCGCTTCGAACGCGGCTCGCGGCATCCCGTAAACCAGCGAAGTCGCTTCGTCCTGTCCGAGCGTTTCCGCCCCGGCCGAACGCATTGTCAACAGTCCCTGTGCGCCATCGCGCCCCATGCCGGTGAGAATGACCCCAACGGCACGGTCTCCCGCCACACGCGCAACCGAAGCGAACATGGCGTCGATCGAAGGTCTATGGCCGCTTACCAGGTCGCCCTCGCGAAGGCGGCATTCAAGCCTGTTTGTCCCGCCGATCTCCAGATGCGCCAACCCGCCGGGCGCCACAAATACCTGCCCCGACTGGAGAGGGGCGCCATGAAACGCTTCCCTCACTTGCGGCCTGCAAATACGATCGAGCCGCGATGCGAAGCTCTGGGTAAACTGTGCCGGCATATGCTGCGTAATCACAGTAGGCGGACAATTCTCCGGAAACGACGCCAACACCGTGCACAATGCTTCAACGCCGCCCATAGAAGACCCGATCGCGACGATCCGGCCATCCGAACGGAAGTTTTCGTCAGCATGCGCTTTGTGCGCTGTCACAGGATGCCCCGGTGCACGAGCGGATACCCTGACCCCGGCGGCCTCCTTCACGCGCGACGCAAGATCCTTTAGCGAGTTGGCGTTACGTGCAGACGGCTTGACGATCACGTCAACCGCGCCAATCTCCAACGCCCTAATCGTAGCCTCTGCGCCCTTCTCCGTCAGGCTGGAGATAATGATCACCGGCGTCGGGCGAAGCGCCATAATCCGGGCGAGGAAATCAAGTCCGTTCATCCGCGGCATCTCGATATCGAGCGTAACGACGTCAGGATTGAGCTGCTTCATCGCTTCCCGCGCCTCGAATGGATCACCAGCCTCGCCGACAACCTCGATCCCCGGATCCGACGAAAGTGACGATGCAATAAGCGCACGCATGGTACGGGAATCGTCGACGATCAAGACATTGCATTTTTTCATCGCGCGGCGCCTTCTCGCAACCGATAGGTAGTAAAGCCGTCGCTGACAAATCTCTCTGCAGCCTGACCAGCAATTCTCTCGGAATGCCCGATATATAGCCTACCATCCAGCGTCAGAGCCGGCGGAAACCGTCTCCAGATCTCCTGCTGAGTCTTTTCCTCGAAATAAATAACCACATTCCTACAAAATATGGCATCAAATCGTCCTTTCATCGGCCAAGGTCCGACAAGATTGAGTTCTCTGAAGGAAACCAATGATGCAAGTTTCTCGCTCACCTCCCACATGCGAACCGAAGCGCCTCCGACCGGGGAGAACCAACGCTCGCGCATTTCGGTCGGCACCGCGCTCATCGCATCCTGGCCATATACGCCGGCGCGCCCATGCGCGATCATATTCTGATCGATATCCGTCGCCAGCACGCGAACATCGAGCGTCGCCGCCTCCGGGATCACCGACAATATCGTCATTGCAATCGAATATGGCTCCTGTCCATCCGAACATGCCGCCGACCATATCCGCAGACGGCCGCCCTTGCGAACATGCTCCGCCTTCCTCGCCACCACATGCGTCTTCAGGTGCTCGAAATGGTGGGGCTCACGAAAAAACCGCGTTACATTTGTCGTCAAAGCAGCGATCATCTTTTGTCGTTCGTCTACCCCTCCGTCGCTCGCGATAAGCGAGCAATAATCTCGGAAGTTCTCCAGACCGAGCGCACGCAAGCGTTTTGTCAATCGCGAATAAACCAACGTCGCCTTCGCGCTCGAAAGATATATGCCCGCGTCCTCATGCAGGATTTTCGAGATTTTACGAAAATCCTCGTCGGTGAAGGGAAACGGTCCCCACCCCGACTCGCCATTTTTCTGGAGAAATTGCGTCATCACTCGTCGATCCGAAACATCCGGCCTGATCTTCCACTCCCGATCTCATCGATCGATCGGCGGCCCGAAGATAATTGCAGAAATCCAGGCATCCGAGCCCCGCCTGGCCCGACTCATTCAGCAGCCTGAAGGCCGGCCTCGATATCGGTATCCGCGCGCAATCGATTTACGATCGCGTCAACGTCAACGATCAAGGCCACCCGCCCATCACCAAGAATGGTGGCTGCGGCGATCCCGTGTACCCTACCGTAATTCGCTTCGAGACTCTTGATGACGACTTGTCGTTGGCCCTGAATTGCATCCACGAGCAATGCACATTTCTCTCCACTCTCGGACTCAACAACCAAGGCAACCTGCGTTGTCGGATCGATTTCGTCGCATCGGTAGCGAAGCACGAAACCGACGTCGATCAGCGGCAGGAAGCTATTTCGGTTCCCAATGACCCGCACTCCCGCCCCAAGAGAATGCACATTCTCGATTTTCGGTTGAAGAGTCTCAACCATCGCCGTTAGTGGAATAATCAATGTTTGATTTGCGACGGTTACGACCATCCCATCCAGAACCGCCAAGGTAAGTGGCAAACTCATCGAGAAGGTCGAACCATATCCTTCGCGGGACGAAATTGAGATCCGTCCTCCCAGAGCCTGGATGGCTCGCTTAACGACGTCCATACCGACCCCTCGACCCGAGATACACGAAGCCGTTGTATTCGTCGAAAAGCCGGGCAAAAAGATGAGCCCGTCGACTTCCTCCTCCGATAACGCCGCATTCTCCGGAATGAGACCCTTTGCGACCGCGATCTCTCGAACGCGCTTACGATTAATGCCGGAGCCATCGTCCGAAACCTCTATTACAATCCGCCCAGACCGATGCATAGCCGAGAGTCGCAAGGTCCCTTCCTCGGGTTTTCCAGCGGCAATGCGCGCCTCTGGCGACTCGATTCCGTGATCTACCGCATTCCGAACCATATGGGTCAGCGGATCGGTAAGTCGCTCGATGACCGTCTTGTCGACTTCGGTGCCCTCGCCGTCAACGATCAAACGAACTGACTTCTTCGTGATCGCCGCAGCCTCTCGAACTGTTCGCGACATACGCTGAAAAATCGGCTTAACAGGTTGGGCTCGGATAGCCATCACACTATCCTGTATATCGCGCGTCAACTGCTCCAGCTCTTCGAGCCCAATTGCGACCGACGACGCCCGCGACAACCCGGCCTCTGAAACCCGTTGGGATAGTACCGCTTGATTGATTACTAGCTCGCCAACCAGATTTATCAGCCGATCAACCTTGTCGAGATCTACCCGGATGGTTGCCTGCGTAGGTGGTGATCCATGCACGGGAGACGCTTGCTTACTTTCACCGACAACTTCATCTATTGAAGAGTTCCCCGGTTCCTTGGCTCTCGCCTCGTCAACCTCGACTGTAAAGCTTTCAAAGTTCGTGCCTTTTTCGACTTCGGCCGCGTCTTCACGCTTCCCCATCGCGCCTTCGGCTTTATTGTCCGGATTAATGACCGTTACGTCGAAGTCACAATCAGACTCGACAAACTCGAATATTTGACGAACCTCGCTCTCGCAAGCCCTTCCACTCAGCTCAATTGTCCACGATAAATAGGCTCCTTCCGGGTCGAGTTCGGCGAGGAATGGAAGTTCGTCCGAATTACACTCGGTCACGCACGAACCAAGCGCGTTGATCTCTCGAAGGATCAAAAGCGCTTCATTAGCTCTTGTGTACAATGAAGGCTTCGGCCTGAAATAGATGCGAAAGTGCGCGTCCTCATCTACCGTTGCTTCCCCGTCGGGAGCAAAAATCGAATCAAGGGAAATTGCAATAGGACTAAATTCTAAGCCAGATTCCGATGCATCTTGGCGTTGAGACGCTTGTTCACCGTCACTCGATTGGTCGCAGCAAAGTTGTTCGAGGCTAGCCTTCGTTGTGTCGACTTCTTGTCGATCCCAGGAGATGTCGTCTCGAACAGCCCTCACGAGATCCGAAAGAATATCGGATGAGTGCAATAGCACCTTCGTAACGCCTGGCGTCGGCTTCAGCGCATCTGACCGCAGCAAATCGAGCGTCGACTCGAACACATGAACAAACTCGCCCAGATCATCGAAGCCGAACGCTGCAGCGCCACCTTTTATCGAATGAACGGCGCGAAAGACAGCGTTAACCGTCTCCGAATCGTGGTTCCCATCTTCAATTTTTAGAAGGCCGCTTTCCAACTCTGACAGCTGCTCTTCACACTCCTGAAAGAAGGTCTGCTTGATTGCCGCTAGATGATCCATTGCATGCTCCCGACATTAAGCGGTCACGCGTCGAATTGCGTTTACGAGCTTCGCAGGATCGAATGGCTTTACGATCCAACCAGTTGCGCCAGCTCGCCGGGCGCGTTCCTTCTTTTCGTTATCACTCTCTGTAGTAAGCACTAGGATGGGAACGACGCGACAGGTTTCATGCTTCCTGACACCCTCAATGAATCCGAATCCATCCAACCTGGGCATGTTGATGTCTGTAACGATCGCATCGGGCTTCGTTCGCTCCAGAGCCTCAAGACCATCAACACCGTCTTCCGCCTGAACGACGATGAAACCCGCATCACTCAACGCTAGTTCGAGCATTTGGCGCATGGTTCGCGAGTCATCGACAGTCAATATTGTCTTGCTCATTTCGTGATTTCCTTTTCAGTGAATTTGGAGATGTCCAGACCTACGGTTGCGAAAGCTTCACGAAACTCCCTCGACGGCTCGACCAATGAAAGAGTTACCCCGTCTCTCTCCCACGTCAAATAGGCCGAAACGATCACTTGGATGCACAGTACGCCAATCTTCTTGACGTTCGATGCATCGATCCTTAGCTGTTCGCCTCGGCAGGAAAGGAGCCGCGCGGCGAGAGGGGCCGCTTCACGTAGATCTAATGCTTCCGGCAGCACCAGCGCATCACCGGAGCAAATATTCGACCCGTCCATGAGATGTATTTCCCGACTTCGTTATCGTGACGCGATTAGCGCTTGCCTTGAGTTATTTTTCACCTTACTTTCCCAAAGCCCCTATTGTATCCCCGCAAGTGTCTCAGGAAGAAGATTCTTGATTACAAGAACGCTGATAACCTCGCTCTCCGCAGCGACGATTCCTTTGATGAAGGAACGCGACAGCTCCGAAGCTACCTCTGGCGTGGGCTGGATCGCGTCTGGAGAAACCATCATTATGTTCGAAACGGCTTCCACCAGCAATCCGACAACCTGGCTTTCGTTTTGAACGACGATTACTGCGTGTCGAGCTGTCGGCTCCTTGATAGGAAGCGCCAACCGGGCAGCCAGATCAATTACGGGCAAAACTGCGCCACGCAAATTGATCACGCCTCGGACATAGCCGGGCGCATGCGGAAGAGGCGTGGCTGGGGTCCACCCGCGAATCTCACGCACAGCCATGATATCTATGCAATAGGTCTGACTGCCAACATGGAAGGCAATGAACTCTTGAGGATCGCTTCCTTGCGTTTGTGCTGTAGCAGCTCTCATGTCTCAAAACTCCGCCCAGTCCTGCTCATCAGGCTCACTTTTCATCTTTGCCGCTGTAGCGGCGCTATTTTGCCGCGCATACGAAACGGAGCTACGGCGAACTGGCGTCGTCCCCTGTGATACGCTTTGCAAGCGCGTCTTTTGAGCGTCAGCCTTACCATCGTCTTGAAGAGTAAAGACCGACACAGCGCTTACTATAGCCGCAATATCGCCTTGCAGGCGCTGCGTCGCCGCTGTCGTTTCCTCGACCATTGCCGCATTTTGCTGCGTAAACTGATCCATCTGGGCGACCGCTGTATTTATCTCCAGTAAGGCAGTCGATTGCTCTTTCGCTCCGTCGGCGATCTCCGCAACGGCTGAATTGGCGTCTGAAACCTGGGACACGATGCGATTCAGCGCGTTTCCGGTTTGAGCAACAAGCTGCACGCCTTCGCGCACCTGCAAAGTCGAGGCTGCGATCAGGCCCTTGATGCCTTTAGCTGCTTCCGCAGAACGCTGCGCCAACGCGCGGACTTCGGAAGCGACGACGGCGAAACCCCTTCCTGCCTCACCGGCCCGCGCCGCCTCGACGCCGGCATTCAGCGCAAGAAGGTTTGTTTGAAATGCAATTTCGTCGATTACCCCGATAATCTGCTCAATTTCCTCTGACGATTTCTCAATACGGCCCATGGCGTCGATTGCCTTCCGCACGACGTCACTACTGCTTTCCGCGTCTACGCGGACCTCGGACACTAAGGCGCGTGCATTTTGCGCCCCATCAGCAGTCTTACCTACGGTCGACGTGACTTGCTTTAATGTGGCTGCAGTTTCTTCGAGACTGGCCGCCTGCTGACATGTCCGATTGGAAAGAGATTCGGCCGCTACGGAAATCTTCTCTGTCGATGTGGTCAGATTGTGCACGCCCGATATCGTTTTCCCGAATGCATTGTTCAGATGGTCAAGCGTTTGATTGTAACAATGACGAAGCTGTTCATAGTCTTTTGAATATGGTTGGTTCAGTCTGACCGCGAGATTGCCGTCAGCCAATTCCTGAAGAGCCGCACAAAATGATTTCATAAAGAAGTTGTGCGCGTCAATATATCCCTGCGCCTCGGCCTCCGACGCGGCTTTCTTCTCGCTTTCAATGGTCTTCTGCCTTTCGAACTCTCCTCGAATATCCTCTTCTCGAGCCTTCAGAGCCTGGCGCATATCGTCTGCGAGTCTCAAGACAGACGAATACGGCTGGTCTCGGTCACCGGCATTCAATGAAATGTTGAACCCATTCTGTCTTGACCGAGCAATTGCCCCCTCAAGCGCATTGGCCGGAGCCGTTGATTCCGAATGAAGTATGTAAAAGAGAACTATTGTGGAAACCACAGTTGTGAATGCAACGATAAGCGCGAACCAGGGATGCTCTCGGAGCACGCTCGTCGTCGAACCGGCTCCAATCAGCAACCAGGGCGTAAGGGATAGACCCGATATCGGCGCGAGTAATCTGGTCATGATTCGCATTTTGTCCCTCGATTCACAGGAATTCCTGTCACGATTCGTCTGCCAATATCTACGTCATGCCGGCGTGCGATTGATGGCCACACGCATTGTGTCTCCGAGTTCCGACATCCCGAGACGCGAAGATTCCTAACCCGACTCGAGCCGGGCTTCTTGCATACATCGACATTGGAGGACGGATCCCTCGGGGGACATGCCGGATCTCACCGGCGTATCGGAATCGGCTTCATGCCCTTGATCACGCGCTATCTCGCCCGCGTATCAATCCGATATTCGAAGACTGTAATCGAAGGAGGTTAAGCGGTCCTTAGCGGAATGTTCCTAGGCGCAAACGTTTGAATGATCCCCTGTCGACTATAATCATCTACAGAAGCCCGGGGCGTTGTCATTCAAGTCGGTAATTGCATACACCGGATTCGCATCACGAACTTGGCCACTCGGAACTATGGATCAATGTCTCTTGCTGAATGATCCTCACAATTCATCGTAGCTTGGACCTACCGTCAGCCGCAGATCCACAACGAATCAAATTGATGCATCAAGCAACATTATATCAGGTCGGCGGTAATGCGCGTTCATGGGCTAGGTCAGGCTCGCCACAATGTTTCAGGATTTCCGCGCGAACGAGGTCACGAAGATGTAAGCCCGCTGCGAAATCAGTCCCCGATGGCATGATCTTCCTGCCGATATGAACAATAATTTCCCCACGTCGCGGGAGCCAGGAATCGGATCGCAAGACTGAGCGCGTACCGCGGATCGTGCTCGGAATGACAGGGAGCCCGAGTTCGGAGGCGGTGATGAAGGCGCCGACATGAAATTCCAGCAAACCCGGCATACGCGAGAAGGTTCCCTCCGGAAACCATACGATACATGCGCCGGCGCGCGCGGCTTCGAGCGCGGCTTTCGCGTCCTTCACGCCCTCAGCGGGGTCCAGTCGGCGAACAAATACCGCACCGAGACGACGGAGAAAGACGCCGGCGAAAAATTGATGCGCGAGTTCCTCTTTCGCTACAAAGCAAATTTCGCCCGGAAGAACCGCCGCCAAGACCGCAGCATCTAAATAACTCGAATGGTTTGCGACGATAATCGCATTCCTCGGCAGCAGCGTGGAATCATATTCTGTGTTCAATCTAATTCCACTCAGACGGAAGAACAGCCGCGCGCCTGTGTGTAGCGCGCTGTGTCGGAACGACTGCACGGGTGATAATACAACACAAGGCCACACCCAGGAGGCTATCAATATCAGCACGCTCCAGACAAAAGCTCCGTAGGCAATCGTGACAATATTCGAAACGCCGCGCCGTAAACGGGGGCCAATTCCGGCGGCGGCGACACGGAAAAGTTGCCAACGTGGGCTGGAACGCCCTGGTTCCCACAGGCCAGCTTCAAACATCGCGCGCGCGGCGGACCGCCTCAGCTTTCCGCTCGACGTCTTTGGCACGGAATGCGGCGGCGCGAGCACGATTTCGTCGGGCGCGAGGTCGAGCAGGGTCTGAGAGGTCTCGAATACTGTTTTACGTAGACTCTCGCGCGCGACCGGATCGGCGACGCGCGTCTCCGCCATAATGATCAATCGTTCCGTTCCTGCGTGGGGATCGAGCGACGGGAACACGGCGACGCATCCTCGCCTTACGCCTTCGATCGCGCCGATCGCCTCTTCCAATTCCTGCGGATAGATATTGCGCCCTGCGCGTTTAATGAGATCCTTTATTCTTCCTGTAACAAAAACATCCCCACCGGCGATGTAACCCCGATCGCCCGTCTCCAGCCAGTCGCCGTCGAACAGCGCACGCGTCTTTTCCGGATTTTGAAAGTACCCTCTTGTTGCTGATGGTCCCCTGAATTGCAACCGCCCCACGCGCCGTTCCGGAAGCTCCCGTCCAGCATCGTCGACGACACGAATTTCGTGATGTGGAAGCGGCTGTCCGCAGGCGACGAGCATCGCGACGTCATCGACATCCACTGCCGCCGGGCGCGCCAAGCCATCGCGATCGAGTAGTTGTCGATCGACTCTGTCGATCAACGGTCCGCGCCCAAGAGGCGGAAATGCAAGCCCCACAGAATTCTCCGCCAGACCGTACACTGGCGCCATCATCTCCCGACGAAAACCAAAGGGGCCGAATTTGTCGATGAAACGATTGATAGTGATTGGACTGACCGGCTCCGCTCCATTCATGACCGCGCGCAGCGAGGCGAGATCGATTCCCACAATCCGCGATTCCTCGATCGATTTGAGACAGAATTCAAAGGCGAAATTTGGGGCCGCAGAAATTGTCGCCTTGTGGTCACTAATCGCCCAAAGCCATCTCGCAGGATCTGCGAGAAATGCGAGCGGCGACATGATCATCACTGGCGCGCCATAGTAAAGCGCGCCTAGCCAGCATCCAATCAGGCCCATGTCGTGATAGAGCGGCAACCAGCTCACGACTCTGTCGGCGGACGATGCCTTCAGCACTGTACCCATGGCGCGTATATTGGCAAGGAGATTTCCGTGAGAAAGCACGACGCCCTTCGGATCACCCGTGCTCCCGGAAGTATATTGAATGAGCGCGAGTGTTTCTGCTTTCGCCGGCAACGGAGCCTGTAAGCGCGGCGCCTTGGAAAGATCTGCGATCGTCTCGATATGCTGGAGCGGGCGGACCAAGCCATACAACAACTCCCCGATGACTCTAATCTCTGCGTTTGTAATTAGCGCGACGCTTTCAGCGTTGATTAGAATTCCGGCCTGCCGACGCAGGTGATCCTCGATTTGCGACAGGCGGAAAGGCGGATAGATCGGCACGGGAATGGCGCCGACGAAAAGGACGGCGAAAAAGGCGACAAAGAAGTCGCGACTGGTCGGTAACATGATGGCAACGCGATCTCCGGGACTTATCCTACGCTCGATCAAACCGCCGGCCGCAGCGAGCGCCTCATGATACAGATCCCTATAGGTCAATCGCTCCGGCCCCCTGGCGCCGCCCCACAGGAAAACATGTTCACGCACGCCGTGATTTTGTGCATGAGTTGTCAAAGTATCGATCAATGTGGCGGCCTCGATTGGCTCTTCGACTTCTTCGGCGCCCGACAAATCCAGGCGAGAGATACGGGGCGTTCCCGCCATTGCCGGACCGGCCGCCAAAATTGCTCGAACGAGATCGTTCGGGCTGTCGGCCTCTCCAATCAATTGCTCTGGAAGTTGCACCCTGAATTTTCGGTCTATCCGTAAAAGCAGTTCTGCACGAGAGAGACTGTCCAGCGCCAGATCGCGATCAAGATCGCTATCCAAGCGCACCAGGCGGGCATCCACCATTGTCGGATGTAATTCAGAGACGAGGTCGCGCACGACCTGCAACACGACTTCTCCGATTGCGTCAATCGATTGAGGCGACGGATGCGCCCGGCTTTCGCTATTCTCGGAGTCGCTCATGATCTTTATGCGCCCTTCATGTGGTTTGCGACGGCGCGCCTGCGTCGGCAGACTTCTTGCTGCCGGTATCGAACCTGTCGAGACCGGCGATAACCTCCTCGTCGCTTATCTGACGAAAATCAGTGTAAAAAAATCCGATCGCACCGAAATTCCGATAGGACTCGAGGCAGATGATTTCATCCGCATCGGATCGCAACGCGTCGAGTGTATCAGTTGGCGCCACGGGGACGGCGAGCACGAGTTTTCTTGGGTTCCGCGCTCGAACGGCGCGCAGTGCGGCGCGCGTAGTTGCGCCGGTCGCGACGCCGTCGTCAATGACGATCGCCACTCGACCGTTTACCCCCGGTCTTACGCGCGCCCCGAGATAGAGACGCCGGCGACGGTCGAGCTCGCCAATCTCGCGCTGACGAACCTCGTCGAACTGAGCGTCGCTTACCCCCGCCATGGCGATGACGTCCTCGTTGCGAACAATTATTGGCTCGCCGCCATCTGCAACCGCGCCCATTGCGAGCTCCGGCTGGAATGGAACGCCGATCTTGCGCACGAGGGCAAGATCGAGCGGCGCATGGAGCGCCTGCGCGACGGGGGCTGCCACGGGAACGCCCCCGCGCGGCAGGGCGAAGATGACAACATCGTCTCCCTTGAATTTCGCGAGCTTTGTCGCGAGACGGCGTCCTGCTTCTAAGCGGTCATGGAAGGGCATCGCATCTTCCCGCTAGCTATAAGTTCAAAGGTTTGACGCCCAGCGCACGCTGCGCTAAGTCGATATAGCGGTTCGCGAGCGGCTCCCATTTCTCTGGCTGTCGCGGCGTCGGGTCGAGAAGATGCGCGACCGAGAGGCGCGCACGAAGCATTGCGCGCGACGCAGAATAAAGCGCGATCAGTTGGCGCGGCGGCTTTTCCCCGAGCAGACGCCCACATTTATCGATCAGGATCTGTCCAAGCTCTCCCGCGCCGAGCTGCGCGCATTCGACGCCAAGAAAGGCCAATTCATCGAAGGGATCGACTTGTCGCAGCTCTTTGTTGAACTCGAGACAATCGAAGATCGCAACTGGTTCGCACAAGCAGATATGTTCGGGTCGCAGATCGCCATGACCCTCGATAACAGCGCCATCGTGAACACGCCTTTCCAATAGGGATCGGTTTGTCGTCAGGGTCGCGTCAAGAAGGTCGAGGAGGATGGGAATTCGGCCATGGTCTAGCGCGAAATTTCTTCGCATCAATATATCGCGATTTTTTTCCTGCTCTGAAAAGAATCGTGCTGAATAGTCTTTTGCTGTTATCGACGAAGACTCGACGCTACGATAGAATTTGGACAATTTCTCGCTTATCGCATCGATCTGCGCCTCGGTGAGCCTTCCGTCGCGGATCAGGCGGTCCATCATGTATTCTTGCGGCAGCCTGCGCATAACCACGAGCCAGTCGACAGGAGGCGCGTCGCCGCCGATGGCGAGTCCCTGCGCTTCATCGAAAGTCAGCGGAACCACGCCGAGATAAACGCCTGCAGCAAGTCTGTCGTTGAGCCGCGCTTCTTCGCGACAATTATGCTCACGTGCGCGTATCGTCGAGAAATCGAGAAAAGGATACCGTACGGGTTTCTTGAGTTTATAAACTCTCCCGCCGGCGAGAAACACATAAGACATGTGCGTTTCGACAACACTGACGCTCGCAGGATGATACGCGTAGGCTGAAACGTCGCTGAGAAAGCGAAGCTTATCTTGGACGGAAGGCGCGCTGGACTCCGCATCCGCAGCGGCCCCTATACCTGTTAAGATCATCGCCGACGCCCCATATGCAGTTCTATCCCTTCTCCGCATTTCGCATCGCAAAATCTAGCTGGTTCATCCCTTCACGCAGATCAGCGGCTTCAAAAAGGCGACCTTTTTCGCCAGCCCGGCGACCTCCGCCGAATCGACGACAGCGCGAACGTCCTTGTAGGCGCCCGGCGCTTCTTCCGCGACCCCGCGCAGCGAAGGACTTTTCACGATAATGCCCAGGGATCGCAGATCGTCGACAACCTTGCGGCCACCCCAAGCGCGCGTCGCGGCGTGACGGCTCATCCGTCGCCCGGCGCCATGGCAGGCTGAAGAAAATGCCTGCTCTTCGCTCGTCGCGACGCCGGCAAGCACATAGGACCCGGCGCCCATGCTGCCGCCGATCAGCACAGGCTGACCGAATCGCTTCAATGCTTCCGGAAGACTGGCATGCCCTGGACCGAAAGCGCGTGTTGCGCCTTTTCGATGAACGAAGAGCTTGCGCGTCTCACCGTCGACGTTATGGTTTTCGATCTTGCAGGTATTGTGCGAAACGTCGAACATCAACGGCAATTCCGAGTGTGGAAAGAATCTCGCGAATGTCTCGCGCGCAAGATGTCCGATGATCTCGCGATTGGCGAGCGCGCAGTTGATTGCCGATCGCATCGCTCCAAGATAGCGCTGCCCGAGTTCAGATTTGATTGGCGCACAGGCCAATTCCCGGTCGGGAAGCACAATTCCATGGCTTTCCGCCGCGAGCGCCATTTCGCGCAGGAACTCGGTTCCAATCTGATGCCCCAGGCCACGCGAACCGCAATGGATCGTCACGACGCATTCACCCTTGACGAGACCATAGCCGGCAGCGATTTCCGGATCGAAAATTTGATCAATCTCCTGCACTTCCAGGTAATGATTGCCCGAGCCAAGCGTGCCCATTTCGTGTCGCTGTCGCTTCCTGGCGTGTTCGGATACGGCATCTGGCGCCGCTCCTGCTGAGCGGCCAGATTCCTCTATGCGATCAAGGTCGTCAGCCCGCCCCAGCCCTCGTGCGACAGCCCATTGCGCGCCGCCGAGCAGCATTGCGTTCATTTCCGCGACATCGAGTCCGATCTCGCCTTCGGAACCCACGCCGGCGGGCACATGTTCGAAAAGCGCGTCGGCCAGGTCCTGCTGAACGGCAATTACTTGTTCGCGCGTCAGATGGGTGAGATGCGTGCGAACGCCACAGGAAACATCGAAGCCGACGCCGCCAGCCGAGATCACGCCGCCCTGGTCAGCGTCGAACGCCGCGACGCCGCCTATTGGGAACCCATATCCCCAATGGGCGTCCGGCATGGCGTAGGATGCGCGCACAATTCCCGGGAGCTTCGCAACATTCGTTACCTGGTCATAGACTTTATCGTCCATTTCCGCGATGAGCTCTTCGCTCGCATAGATAATGGCCGGCACGCGCATCGCTCCGAAAGGCGACACTTTCCACGCCGTGTCGCCAAGCTTCTCGAAACGTGAAAGATCCATCGCGCGCTCCCCTTCGCGATCAGTCCGTTCGCGCTACACGTCGATCACGCATTGCGCGCGCCACAGTCGCGGTCGATCTTCTACAAATGCCAGTTCAGTAAAAGTGGCGCCTTTCACCTCGACAGCAGGAGAATGGCGCTCCCGGGATACTGTTTCGCCCAAAGCGCGTCCTTTCAGGTGGTAGCCTTGCGCATTTCTATCGATGACCACGGCAAAGGCGCCGAAGATCATCCGACGTTCCGCCATTTCGTAGACGATCGCGTTGAGCCAGTCGACGAGCAGGAAATCCAGACTAGGCGCCTGCACGCGGATCTCGACGCTGCGTTTGAGCCGGACATCTGCGGGATCGCAGATTGCGGCAATCATCGCCAGCGCGGCCTGTTCACACGCGTCGCTAACGGTAGCGCCAAAGCCGCGCACGCCGATGTCTGCGTCATGAGGGAAGTGCTCCCACCGCGGCAATGACCCCGACGCGGCGTCGGCGCCGGCGGCTTCGCTCATTAGATTTCACGACCGATCGGCGAAAGGCGGCTCGCTTGAGGACCGTCCTTGCCCTCTTCCTCCTTGAAGCTGACGCGCATGCCCGGTTTCAGATCATCGAAATCCGCATCCTGCACGCTGTTGCGATGGAAATAGATTTCGCGACCGTCCGCGCTCTCCAGAAATCCATAGCCGTCGGCCGTCATGATCTTTTTGATGACGGCGGATGGCGCCGCTTCATGCTGCTTCACTTTGCCGCGCATCAAGCCTACCTGGTCCTGGAGCTGGCGCCGCGCGCGCTTGAACGCATCGTTGAGCGCGAAGTCGAAATCCTGGAACCTTTCGTCGAGATGAGGCGTGCGCTCGATCGCGACTTCCCGATTGTCGGGCAGCGATAGTTGCACGTTTATTTCGTAGAGGCCGCCGGTCTGATGATGGCCGCCCGGTCCTTTCACGACGACCCGACAGGAGGTTGCGCGACCATATCGCTCTTCGAGCCGTTCGATCTGGTGGATGATTTTTTCGCGTCGCTCAGCTGACGCTTCCAAACCCTGAAAATCGATCTTCGGCTGTGTTTGCATGCTCAACGCTCCCTCATTCGCCGGATGTCATGAAAAATATAGCGCGAAATCAACCGCTCAGCTTGAACGGCGCGGCGATGTTTCTCACGTAATCCAGATGAAACGCCCTTGGTGGAAAAACCCGATGATGCTTTCGAGATTCGCATGACCACGAAAGATTTCAAGGTAATCAGTGTCGCAGTGGGCCAGTATGGGCTGGAGGGGTCGCTATATCTGCCCTCTGATCCGGTCGGAATTATCATTTTCGCGCATGGAAGCGGATCGTCACGCTTCAGCCCGCGGAACATTTTCGTCGCCAAGCAACTGGTCAAATGCGGCTTCGCTTGCCTGCTTTTCGATCTGCTCACCTCGGACGAGGCGCGCGATCGGCGCAACGTCTTCGATATTCCTCTGCTCGGCGCCCGCGTCGCGGAGGCCGTAAGCTGGGCTTTGGCGAATCCGATTGTTAGTGGCGCGCCAGTGGGGCTTTTCGGCGCGAGCACCGGCGCCGCCGCAGCGCTGGTCGCCGCCGCGCAGGCGGCCCTGCGCATATCGGCTGTCGTTTCCCGTGGCGGACGTCCGGACCTCGCAGGAACGGCGCTTGGCCAAGTGCAGGCCCCGACATTGTTGATCGTCGGCGGTCTCGACCACGAAGTAATCGAGCTCAACAAGGAGGCGTTAGGAAAGCTGAATTGCGTCGCGCAATTGGAGATCGTACCCGGCGCCACTCATTTGTTCGAGGAACCGGGAACGCTGGAGCACGTTGTCGAACGCGCGGCCGCTTGGTTCCTGGAGCACATCCATGGTCCCGCCTTCGGTCGCGATGGCGCCGGGAGAGAGTGACCCCGGGAGCGCGTATGCGATGTTGCGGACGCGTCCTTGAGGGGCGCACCCATGCACCAGACCGGCATTGTCCATTGTGCGCGGCGAATGATCGAACTATCGTTTTGTGGGCGTTGATTTGCGTTGAACTTAAGAATGCTCGAGCGATCTGCACGCTGGAATGCATTCCTAGGCCTATTTCGCGGCTCGATAGTCAAGGGCGGAGTCATGACAGACGGCGCAAAAGCTGAACAAGGCGCGCAATCCCTTGTGATCCCGGCGAAAGCCGCGCCGGCTTCGATCCATGCGCCCGACAGCAAACCGCTCCTCAAAAGTTTCGAGATTTATCGGATCGTCTATTTCAGCCGGAGCGCTTTCGTGGCTGGACAGTCGTGCTGGACGGATGCGATCCGCGATATTCTTGCAGTCTCGCGCCGAAACAACCGCGCCGCTGGAATTACCGGCGCTCTAACGTTCAATGACCGTCACTTTGCGCAAATTTTGGAGGGAAGCAGAGCTGCGGTCGCTGATCTCTTCCGGAAAATTGCCAATGACACTCGCCACACCGAAGTCGCCGTCGTAGAGGAAGGCTGGGTCGAAGAGCGTGAATTCGCGGCATGGGCCATGGCCTATTTTGACGCGCGGGACGAGGAAGAAATGTTGGTTTCGAGCCCGCGCCTCGGCGAAATACTCGCAAGCAGAAGCGAGCATGGGACGGCGATCGTCGACATGATGAAATATCATTTGCGCGAAGGTGAACCCGAATAGCGCGTGACGAAAATCGGAACTGCGAAACAACAGGCGCAAGGGATCACTAGTAGAAACACGCGTTCGCTCTCGGATGAGCAAATGTCACGAACGGCATGTCGATGGGGCGATTGTAATTCGGAGTGATGTGCATAGAGGCTTTCGATGACAACCATGGCGCTGACCGAACAGCCGGTCAAACGGCTTTTTGAACGTCTGGATTTCGCGCCGCGACCGACGGCGGCGCTCGGCGTTGTGCTGGAACGCTGGGAAGTGGCGCGCGCTGGCGTCATTGCGCCACGCCGCGAGACCATCCGCTTCTCTTCACAGGAACAGGAAGCCGCGCAATCGATATTCGTTCATCGTTTCGACGACGCAGACCTTGCGCTCATCGATGGAGAGATCGCCGCGCAGCGTCTGCTAGGCGCCTGCCGCAAGGGCGACCGTCTGAACGAGGCTCAAGACAGGCGTGGCGCTGTTCGTTTGCGTCGCTTGTTCGAGGAGGTGCGGCGCGCAGGCCAACCGGTGCTGGCGCAATTCACTTCCGTTTCATATGGGCGCGACCGCGCGATCGTCGAAGTCCTCGCCGCCCCCCTCTCGCAAAACGGACAAACGATCGACTCTGTGCTTGCGGCTGTCGCCATCAAAGCGCTGGACGTCAGCGCGCCCGCCTGGCCGCTGCAGGAACGCGCGGAAAGCGCGCTTGCGCTATTCGCGCTCGACTCGGCTGTGCATTTTGGCGAAGAGATTGCCCGGACCCTCGGGGTTTCGCTTTCGCAACTCGAAGATCGCGCTTTTGAAGACCGCGAATATAAAGTTCGGCCGCTGGAGAGCGTGCGCGGACGCGATGTTTACGTCGTTTCGAGCCTGCATGGCGACGCTTTCGCAAGCAGCGCAGACAAGCTTTGCAAAATGCTGTTCTTCATCAGCGCCCTGAAGGACGCGGGCGCGACGCGCGTCACGGCGGTGACGCCCTATCTCTGTTTCGCGCGCAAGGATCGCCGCACCAAGCCGCGCGATCCCGTCACTACGCGTTACGTTGCGCAGCTTTTTGAATCGATGGCGACGGATTGCGTCATTTGCGTCGATGTCCACAATATCGCCGCGTTCCAGAACGCCTTTCGTTGTGAAACCATCCACCTCGACGCGCAGGCGATTTTTGCGCAACAATTGATCACGGAGATCGGCGACGCGCCGGTCGCCGTGGTCTCGCCCGATCTTGGCGGTGAGAAGCGCGCGGAGCTTTTTCGCCAGCGGTTGGAGCGCATGTTGAAGCGGCCCGTCGCCAAGGCCTTCATGGACAAATATCGCAGCGAGGGCCGTGTCGTCGGGGAAATTTTCGCGGGCGACGTCAATAATCGCATCGCCATCATTCTCGATGATCTCATCGCCGGCGGCGGCACGATGGCGCGCACGGCGACGGCCTGTCGCGCGCATGGCGCGACGCAGGTCTGGGCGGTCGCGACGCACGGCGTGTTTGCAAGCGCGGCGCCGGATATACTTCGTGACGCGCCGATCGACAGGCTGGCGATAGCGGACACGGTTCCGTTGGCCGCGACCGACAAGACCGCGGCGGCGTTGAAGGATCGCCTGATCATTGTCGGCGCGGCGAAACTCTTCGCCGAGGCGATCCGGCGCCGTCACACGAATGGTTCGATCACGGAATTGCTCGAAGAAGGCCCCTGAGCTCGTCGCGAAATACGCCTTGCTGTCGGCGAAGGGCAAGCTCGGCCGGCCAAGCCGCGGTTGCGGCTTTCCGCTGGATTGATTATGCCCGCAGCCATTGTATCGGCGCCGGTCGCAAGCCTGCCGCCTTTTGAATGCCTACGAGGAAAGGTCGTGCGATGGATCAATGGGTTGGGCATATCGCCGCTTCCGTTGGGATCGAACCCGCCGTTGCGCGTCTCGCGATCGGCCATGTCTTCGGCTTTCTGCTGAAGCAGAATCCGGATGGGCCGGCGGACGAGTTGATCGACAAGATTCCCGGCGCGCGGGAAGCCGTCGCCGACGCTGCAAAGGCCCCCCGTCGCCGCAGCCTGCTCAGCGGCGTGCTCACGGGGGTCAGCGGCATGATGGGCGGCGCAAAGGGCGACATGCTTGCGCTGACGTCCAGCCTCACCAGTCTCGGGCTTTCGGCCGACCAGCTGAAACGGCTCGCGCATGAAATCTTCGGCGGCGCCGAACTGGTCATCGGCCGCGAAAAGCTGCGGGTGATGACCGACCCGATTCCCGGCCTGTCGGGATTTCTGTGGCCCCGCGGCTAGCAGTCTACACTTGAAGACCGCAGACGAAAGTCGTCCGCGGTCTATGCTCGATGCGTCAGTCGCGCTCAGTAATTGTAATACGCCACGCAGACGCGCTGGCCGTAATAGTCCCATCCCCAGCGCGCGCAGCGCTGCGGCGGAGCGGTCGCCGCGCCGACCAGGGCGCCGCCGGCGGCGCCAATCGCAGCGCCGGCCAGCGTGCCGCCCGCGCGTCCGCCGGACGCCAGCGCGCCAATGCCCGCGCCGCCAAGACCGCCGATGACCGCGCCGCCCGCGGCCCGCTCGCCGGGAGAGTTGCACGCCATCAACGGCGCGGCGGTCGCGAGAACCGTCGTCAGCAGCAAAATCTTCTTCATGCGTATTCTCCTTTTAGGGATGACGCTCGAACTCTCGTTCCACAGAGCGACTCCGCAACGTCTCGTGACGCAACACCCGGAATCCGCCGCGCAGCCTATGTAAACGCCAAGACGCTCCAGCAGACGGAAAACCTGCCGCCAGCCGTTCATCGATTCAGGCGCCGCGCGAAGATTAGGAAATGCGAACGGCGATAGCTGTCGCAAATATGCAACACCGTCGAAGTTTGCATGGAAATGAAAGCCGCGAAAATGCCGCATCTTGGCCGCCATCACGGCGACGCTTGGGAACTTCCCCAGCTCCGAGTCTTGGGCTTTCGCGGCAAATTTGCTAGCAGCAAAGCAGCCAGAGCAAGCGCCTCCCCATCGCAGCATGGACGCGCGACCACATATGAAGGACATGATCGCCGATGGACGCCGCCGCCCGCGCCGAGGAATTTCGCCGCCGTCTCGACCAGGCCGCAGAAGCGACCGAAGCAGCGCTGGACTCGCTGCTCGCGCCCGCGCCGCTAGCAGATGAAATAACGCGTCCCGCGCGGCTGCTCGAGGCCATGCGCTACGTTTCGTTGGGCGGCGGAAAAAGGCTTCGGCCGTTTCTGGTGATCGAGAGCGCGCGGCTCTTCGGCGTCGAGGGCGCGAGCGCGCTTCGCACGGCCTGCGCGCTGGAAATGATCCACTGCTATTCGCTGGCGCACGACGACCTGCCCGCGATGGACGACGACGATTTGCGCCGCGGCCGCCCGACCGCGCACAAGGCCTTCGACGAAGCGACCGCCATTCTCGCCGGCGACGGCCTTCTGACCTACGCCTTCGACGTGGTGGCCGACCCGGCGACGCATCCTGACGCCTCGCTGCGCGTTTCCCTCGTTCTCGCGCTCGCCCGCGCAGCGGGTCTCGGCGGCATGGTGGGAGGACAGGCGCTCGACCTTGCGGCGGAAACGGCTGCGACACCGCTGTCGCAGGCTGAAACCATGCAGATGCAGGCGATGAAGACCGGCGCGCTGCTGCGCTTCGCCGTCGACGCCGGCGGCATCCTCGGCGGCGCGGCGCCCGCGCAGAAGAAGGCGCTTCGCCGTTACGGAGAGGCGCTCGGCGCCGCCTTCCAGATCGCGGATGACATTCTCGACGCGGAAGGCGACACCGCCGCGCTCGGCAAGCGCGCGGGCAAGGACGCTGAACGCGGCAAGGCGACGCTGGTCAGCCTGCTCGGACTCGACGCGGCGCGGACGCGATGCGACCAGCTCGTCAACGAGGCGACCACCGCGCTTGCCGAGCTGGGGCTTGGCAACGCGACGGAAATTCTCGCCGAGGCCGCGCGTTTCGTCGCCGCGCGACGCAATTGAGGGTAGTGACATGTCGGAGGGGCGCGACCCGGCGACCGTCAGAATCCCGTTTCGCCTGCCGTCGCCGCTCCAGGGCGCGCGCGCGCATTTCCGTCTGATTGTTTGCGCCGCAGTCGGCGCCGTGGTTGGCCTGACGTTGCCGGAAATGATCCTCGAGCCGCCGATGTGGCTCAGCCATCCTCCGATCGAATTGAGCACAGTGACGCGAAGCCTCGTAGGCTGGAATGTCGCCGTAATTCTCTATCTCGTGGCCGCCGCCCGGATCGTCGCCGGCGCGACGCGTGAAGCCATTCGCGATCGCGCGCAGCTCGCCGACGAAGGACGCGGCGCCGTCCTCTTTCTTGCGACAGCCGCCGCCTGCGTGGCGATCGGCGCGATCATCGAAGAGCTCGGTCTGGTGAAATCGTCCCCGGCCATCGAAAAGGCGCCGCATATCCTGCTGGCCGTCGTCACCGTCGTGAACTCATGGCTCTTCATGCATCTCATTTTCGCATTCCACTATGCCCATGAATATTACTTCGAGCAGGCCGCCTCGCCGGAAAGGAAACGCAAGGAACGCGGCGGGCTGATTTTCCCCGGCGAGAATGCGCCGCTCTATCTGGATTTCCTGTATTTTTCATATGTGATCGGCGTCGCCTGCCAGACGGGTGACGTAGCGACCTCTTCGCCAACCATGCGCATGATCGCGCTCCTGCATGGCGTGCTGGCTTTCTTCTACAACACGACGATTTTGGCGCTGGCTGTCAATATTGCGAGCGGTTTTGTCTGAGCGCGGACCCGACAGGCAGGACGCGAACGCCGCAGCCGTGTCGGCGCGTTTGCGCGCGATCCTGGTCGGCTCCATCGGCAATCTCGTCGAATGGTACGATTTCTATGTCTACTCCGCCTTCTCGCTTTATTTCGCGGACGCCTTCTTTCCCGGCGACGATCCGGTCGCGCAAATGCTCTCGGCTTCCGGCGTCTTCGCGCTCGGTTTTTTCATGCGCCCGATCGGCGCGTATATATTCGGCCGCATCGGCGACAATCGGGGCCGGCGCGCGGCGCTGATGCTTTCCGTGCTCCTGATGTGCGCGGGTTCGCTCATCATCGCGCTTGTTCCGACATATGCGTCGATAGGGGCCGCGGCTCCGGCGCTGTTGCTCTTTGCAAGACTGCTGCAGGGGGCGAGCCTCGGAGGCGAATATGGATCGAGCGCGACCTATCTCGCCGAGACGGCGACGCCCGAGCGACGCGGCTTCTACTCGAGCTTCCAATATGTGACGATGATCGCCGGCCAGTTACTCGCGCTCCTCGTGCTGCTGATCCTGCAGAATTTCGCGCTCGACGATGCGGCGCTGCGCGACTGGGGCTGGCGCATTCCCTTTGCGATCGGCGCCCTTCTTGCAATCGTCGCGCTCCTGATGCGTCGCGATCTCGCCGAAACCCCCGCCTTCGAGGCGTCGCGCGGGGACCCTTCGGTCAGCTCGCTACGCGCCCTGCTTGCGCACAAGCGCGAGACCATGACGGTCGTGGGTCTTACGCTTGGCGGCACCATCGCCTTTTATGTCTATACGACTTACATGCAGAAATTCCTGAAGCTCTCGGCGGGACTAGGCGCCACGGAGACGACATGGATTTCCGCCGGCTCGCTTCTCTTCGCGCTGATGCTGCAACCCGTGTATGGCGCAATGTCGGACCGCGTCGGGCGGCGGCCGATGCTGATCGCGTTCGGCGCGCTTGGAACGCTCTTCACCGTTCCGCTGCTAACGGCGATATCAAATGTGCGCGACGCATGGAGCGCCTTCGCGCTGATCTGCTGCGCCTGGCTGATCGTCGCGCTCTATACGTCGATCAACGCCGTCGTGAAGGCGGAGCTTTTCCCCGCCGCCATCCGCGTCACCGGCGTCGCCCTGCCCTATGCGGCGACGGTGTCGGTCTTCGGCGGCTCCGCGGAATATTTGGCGCTGTGGTTCAAGGCGCAGGGGCGCGAGAGCTGGTTTTACTGGTATGCGAGCGCTGCAATCTTCGTGTCGCTGGTTGTTTATGCGACGATGCGCGATACGAAGGAAAATTCGCGCATGGACGCCGGAACAAAAAGGGAGGCGTGAACGTCCCTTAGACCCTCACAAACTATTGAGGCGGCCTCATCCTTCGAGACGCGAGCTTCGCTCGCTCCTCAGGATGAGGCCTGTGCAAGTCTTTCAGAAGCCCCTCATGCTGAGGAGCCTGCGAAGCAGGCGTCTCGATGCACGAGGGGCGTCAGCCCAATCCTTATCAGTTATCCAGGAAGCTCCGTAGCTTCCGGCTACGTGACGGATGCTTCAGCTTGCGCAGCGCCTTCGCCTCGATCTGGCGGATGCGTTCACGCGTCACCGAAAACTGCTGACCGACTTCCTCCAGCGTGTGGTCGGTGTTCATGCCGATACCGAAGCGCATGCGCAGCACGCGTTCCTCGCGCGGCGTGAGCGAGGCCAGCACGCGCGTCGTCGTCTCGCGCAGATTCGACTGGATCGCCGCCTCGATCGGCAGCACGGCGTTCTTGTCCTCGATGAAATCGCCGAGATGCGAATCCTCCTCGTCGCCGATCGGCGTTTCGAGCGAGATCGGCTCCTTGGCGATCTTCAGCACCTTGCGCACCTTCTCGAGCGGCATGGCGAGCTTTTCCGACAGCTCCTCCGGCGTCGGCTCGCGGCCGATCTCATGCAGCATCTGGCGCGAGGTGCGCACGATCTTGTTGATCGTCTCGATCATGTGCACCGGAATGCGGATCGTGCGCGCCTGATCGGCGATCGAACGCGTGATCGCCTGCCGGATCCACCAGGTCGCATAGGTCGAGAACTTGTAGCCGCGGCGGTATTCGAACTTGTCGACCGCCTTCATCAGGCCGATGTTGCCTTCCTGAATGAGATCGAGGAACTGCAGGCCGCGATTGGTGTATTTCTTGGCGATGGAGATGACGAGACGCAGATTCGCCTCGACCATTTCCTTCTTCGCCTGACGGGCTTCGCGCTCGCCCTTCTGCACCATATGCACGATCTTGCGGAACTCGGAGATCTCGAGTCCCGTCTCGGTCGCCAGCGCATGAATTTCCGCGCGCAGATCCTTGATGCGGTCCTTCTCTTCCGCGACGAATTCCTTCCAGCCCCTGGAGCGAAGCTGCGCCACGCGCATCACCCATTTCGGGTCGAGCTCCGAGCCGTGGAACTTGTCGATGAAATCCTCGCGCGCGACGCCATGGCTGTCGGCGAGACGCAGAAGCTTGGTTTCATAGCCGATGAGACGCTTGTTGATGTCGTAAAGCTGCTCGACCAGCGCCTCGATGCGATTCTGGTTCAGCGACAGCGACTTCACATCGGTGACGATCTCTTTCTTGATTGTCTTGTATTTGCGTTCCTGCGCCGGCGTCAGCGTCTCGTTCTTGAGCTTGTTCTCGACGTTCTGATCCTGCAGACGGCGCAGTTTCTTGTAGGCGTCCGCGACGCGCGCGAAGGTTTCGAGAACCTTCGGCTTCAGCTCGGCCTCCATGGCGGAGAGCGACACGGAATTCTCCATGTCCTCCTCTTCCTCGAAGGCTTCCTCCGGCGGCGCGGCCTCTTCGGAAAGGCCGGCGGGCGGCGTGCGCGGCGCGGTGGCGGGCGCCATCTCGCCCTCCGTCTCTCCCGACGTCTTGCCGGCGGCCTTGCCGTCCGGCCCGGCGTAGGTCGCCTCGAGATCGATGATGTCGCGCAGCAGGACCTTGCCGGCCTCGAGCTCCTCGCGCCAGATGATGATGGCCTGGAAGGTCAGCGGGCTCTCGCAAAGCCCCGCGATCATCGCCTCGCGCCCTGCCTCGATGCGCTTGGCGATGGCGATTTCACCCTCGCGCGAGAGAAGCTCCACCGAACCCATCTCGCGCAGATACATGCGCACGGGGTCGTCGGTGCGGTCGGCGGGCTCGGACGTGCGCGTCGCGACGGCGGTCGAGCGCGGGCTTTCGACGAGATCGCCGCCCTCCCCCTCTTCCTCCTCGGCCTGCTCCTCGGCCTCCACGTCATCGGGGTCGTCGCCCTCGGATACGGTGATGCCCATCTCGGAGAGCATGGCGTACACGTCTTCGATCTGATCCGAGGACACTTCCTCGGAGGGCAGGACCGCGTTCAGTTCCGCATAAGTGACGAAGCCGCGTTTTTTCGCGAGCTTGATCATCCGCTTTACGGCGGCGTCGTTGAGATCGAGAAGCGGCCCGTCGGCGGTGTCCACCGCCGCCCCAGCCTCGTTTTCGACCTTTTCTTCGTCTTTCTTCGCCATGAACAGCTCCACACGGGTCCCTGACCGTCCGGCTTCCGAATGCCGGCCAGGGCTCGCATATTCCGAATTTTCTAACCGGGACCGCCGCCTCCGGCCCCGTGCATCCGCGTCAGGGCCGACGCGTAGCGTCCCGCTCCCGATTCGCCCCAACATCCCCGCGCGACCTTAACGTCCCGCTAACCAAACCGAGATCGCACGGCAAGACTAAAGATTATAACGTGCGAGAGTTGCGTCCGGAAAGGGTCCCGAACCCTTCCAACGCCGCCTCTGCGCCATCTAGCGCGGTCAATTGGGTTTGAATATCCCTCAGCCGCGCGGAATCTTGATCGTTCGGATTCTCTGCGAGCCGGGCTTCTACCGCGCGCAACTCCTTATTTAACGCGCAGGAGCGACGATGCAAGACTAAAGCCTGACGCAGGCTCTCTGCGGCGTCCGCGGGGGCGGCGTCGGGACGGACGCTCCAGATCGTCGCATGGGCGACCATTCCCGCGATGCGGGCGGCCAGATTGGCGAAGCCGCTCTCCTCCAGCGACCGCCTAAGCTCGAGCCTGTCGCCGCCGCCCGCCTCCGCCCAATGCACCAGAGCGTCCCGCATGGCCGCCGCCTCGGGCGAGGCGAAATCGAGCGCGGCGATGTCGTCGACCTGCGCCGCCAGCACCTCGGGATGGTTCATAAGTATCAGTAAAATCAGGCCTTCACGGGGCGTGATCGTCGCCTTGACGCCGCGAAACAACGGCGAATTGGCCAGCGACTGGCCAATCCGCACCGAGCCGCCGGCGGGCTCTCCCCGCCCGCCCCATTGGCGACGACGGGCGGAAAAATCGCGGGGCGAAGCGTCCGGGCGGCGTCCCGTGAAGCGCGCCGCGCCCCGGCCAAAAAGTCGGTCCAGCCGCTCGCTCAGCTCCTGCTGGTAGTGGCGGCGAAGCGTCTCATCCGTGATCTGGCCGGCGACCTCGCGCAGGCGCCGCTCGAGCCCTGCGCGCCGTTCCGGGGTGTCGAGCGCGACGCCCTCGGTTTCCCGCATCCACAGGAGATCGACGAGCGGCAAGGGCTGGCCGAGAGCCTGCGCCACCGCGCTCGGCCCGCCGGCCCGCAGAAGCTCGTCAGGGTCCTGTCCGTCGGGCAGCAGGACGAAGCGGAGCGTGCGGCCGGGGCCGACCAGGGGCAGGGCCGTGTCTACGGCGCGGAAAGCCGCCTTCAACCCCGCCTTGTCGCCGTCGAAGCAGAGAATCGGCTCCTCCGCCATGCGCCACAGCAGCCCGCATTGCTCGGGGGTCAGCGCCGTGCCGAGCGGGGCGACGACGTGGGGGAAGCCCGCGGCCGTCAGCGCGATGACGTCGATATAACCCTCGACCGCGACGACGGTTCCAGACTCATGCGCCGCCTTGCGGGCGTTGTGGAGATTGTAGAGCGTCGCGCCCTTGTGAAAGAGCGGCGTTTCGGGGGAGTTGAGATATTTCGCCTGAGCGTCAGCCTCCATGGCCCGCCCGCCGAAGGCGATGACCCGCCCCGAGCGGTCACAGATCGGAAACATCACGCGGTTGCGGAAACGGTCGTAGGGAACGGCAATGTCCTCGCCATGAATGAGGAGCCCCGCCTCGATCATGGTTTCGACGGTGGCGCCCCTTGCGGCGAGATGGTCGCGCAGCGCATGGCGCTCGGCCGGCGCGAAGCCGAGCCGGAACTGCGCCCGCGACCGGGCGGAAATCTGCCGTCTGTCGAGATAGGCGCGCGCCTCCCGTCCGGCGGGGCCGGCGAGCTGCTTCTCGAAAAACCCGGCCGCCCATTCCAGCGCGTCGCCGAGCGTGGCGCGGCGCTCGTCTTGCTCGCGCTGCTCCGGTGTTTCAACCGGCATGGGCAGTCCGGCGAGACCGGCAAGGCGCTCGACGGCCTCGGGGAAGGAAAGCCCTTCCGTCTCCATCAGAAAGGTAAAGCCGTCGCCATGCTTGCCGGAGGAGAAATCGTGGAAGAAGCCCTTCTGGTCGTTGACGTAGAAAGAGGGCGTCTTCTCGGCGTTGAAGGGTGAGAGCCCGCGCCACTCCCTGCCCTGCCGGGTGAGCTTCACCTTTCGGCGCACCACCTCGGAAACGGGCACGCGAGCCCGGATTTCGTCGAGGAAGGAGGGAGAGAAGCGCATGGTCGTCCTGCGGTCTTGGACCGCCGTTCTAGCATCCCTTTGGGGGCAATGTTAGCGGCGGGCGACCACCTCCCGTCATTCCGACAACATCGATAAAGCCTCCGACATAACCGCGAGCCTGACGATCAGGCGCTCCGGTTTAAGCGGAAAGCCGTCTGCTCCCCTCGGTCGATGAGGCGGCTCATTACGCCAGCCTGGCAGGCGCAAGCGCCGTGATTTCCAGAACGGGCGCCGTGCAGAAGGGCGGCCCCGGTCGTTAAAAGCTCAAGAACCGATCACCCGGAATAATGGGCGTGAGCGTGACCCCGATGGGCTTGCGCGTCCACGTCGTCGGAGCGCTCGGCCTCTGCGGGAACAACCACGAGCTGGCCATAGCGCACGCCGCGCTCGCCGATGATGTGGCCGGCGAAATGCTCCACTTCCGACTTCTGGCCCTTGAGCAGAGACACCTCGAGGCAGGTCGCCGCGTCCATGTGCACATGGAGCGTGGCGATCGACATGTCGGTGTGGCTGTGGTGGTCGTGCGTCAGCCGCTTGGCGAGCTGGCGCGTCTCGTGGTCATAGACATAGACGAGCGCCGCGACGCAGTGGCGCGCCGCGTCGTCGGCCTTGGGCTGCTTCAGCAGACCGGCGCGCACGAGGTCGCGCACCGCCTCGGACCGGTTCTGATGACCGCCCGCTTCCATGTAATCGTCGAGGGCGCTCATCAGATCGTCGTCGATCGTCACCGTCACGCGCTGCATCGCAACTCTCCGCCGGGCCGTCGCTGGCCGCATCCCCTCTCTCTTTAACGGCGTCGCGCAGCCGCCGCAACGACGCAGGCTCCCGGTCTTGTCGGCTGCGGGCTCCTTTGGCATGGTGCGCGCCAACAAAAATCAGGGGGAGCGCGTAATGACCGGGATGTGGACGAGACTGGCCGCCTTAATCTTGTTTTGCGTCGGCCTCGCCGCGCCCGCGCTCGCGCATACGCCGGACATTTCGACCGGCAAGATCGCGCCGCAGGCCAACCGGGTCTATGTCGTAGACGTCGGCTTCCTCGCCACGGACCTCGAACGCATGTTTCAGGAAACCATGGCTGAACGCTCGGATGTCGACCTCTCGCCGCCCGGCGTCTTGGAAGCGGAAATCGGCAAATTCGTCGCCAAGCGCGTCGCCATGCGCGACGAGTCCGGCCGCGCCTGCGTCGGCAAGGTCGAAAAGTCGGGCGAAGACCCCACGAACCAGGACAGCGCGCTCGTCGTTATGCGTTTCGACTGCGAGGGCACGACGGGCAAGGTTTTCTACGACGCGACCCGGCTGCTGCAGGCGCAGGGCCCCAAGGGCAAACACCTCGTCACGCTCACGGGAGCCGAGAACGCCGGCGAGACCATGCTCTATCCGACAGACCCGGCGCTCGACCTCTCCAGGCCGATGGAGACGACCGGCCAGCTGATGTGGAAGTTCTTCAAGGCCGGCGTCGAACATATCGTCACCGGATACGACCACCTCTGCTTCCTCTTCGCCCTGATCCTCTGGGCGCACCGGATCATGCCGGTGGTGAAGATCGTCACCGCCTTCACCGTCTCGCATTCGATCACGCTGTCGCTCGCGGCGCTCAACATCTTCACCCTGCCCTCCGCGCTGACCGAGGCGCTGATCGCCGCCTCGATCATCTTCGTCGCGGCCGAGAATTTCTGGTCGAAGGACGTCGACAGCCGCTGGCGCAACACTTTCCTCTTCGGCTTCATCCATGGCTTCGGCTTCGCCTCGGCGCTGACCGAAATGGGGGTGGCCCAAGGCGCCGTTGTGCCGGCGCTGGCCGCCTTCAACATCGGCGTCGAAGCGGGACAGATCGCGATCGTGATGGTCGTGCTTCCGATATTGCTCTACATCGACCGCCACACGGACGGAAAACGCCACGACAAGCTCGTCTATGGTGTCTCGCTCCTGATCGGCCTCGCGGGCGTCTACTGGCTTTGGGACCGTCTGCCCGCCGTGCTGGAGATGGTCAAGGCGATGCGGGGGTGACGCCGAAAAATGCGGTGACGCGATCCGGAGCTCATAAAGGCTCCGGGTCGCTTCCTCCGGTGGCTTACGCCTTCACCCGCACATATTCGCCGGGCGCGTCGCAGATGATCTCGAGCTTGCCGCCGCCCGGCTGCCGCGCCGGAACCTTGCGCGGCGCCTGCGCCGTCACCCATTTGAGCCAGTGCGGCCACCAGGAGCCCTTGGTCTCCTTGGCTTTGGCGACCCAGTCCTCCAGCGTCCCCTTCACTGGCCCGCCGGTCAGATAATTATATTTGCCCTTGGACGGCGGATTGATAATGCCGGCGATATGCCCCGAGCCGCCGAGAACGAAGGTCACGTCGCCGCCGAAGAATTTCGCGCCCCGGTAGACCGACTGCGCCGGCGCGATGTGGTCTTCCTTTGTGGCGATCTCATAGACAGGGATTTTCACCAGACGCAGATTGATCGTCACGCCGTCCATGACCATCTCGCCGCGGGTGATGCGGTTCTCGAGATAGCAGCTGCGCATATAGAATGAGTGGTTGGCGCGCGGGATGCGCGTGCTGTCGGAATTCCAGTAAAGCAGGTCGAAAGCCGCGGGCTCGACGCCTTTCATGTAATTATTGACCACATAGGTCCAGATGAGTTCGTTCGGCCGCAGCATGTTGAAGGCGTTGGCCATCTTCACGCCCTCGAGATAGCCGGTCTTGGCCATGCTCTCGTCGAGCGCCGCAAGCCGCGCCTCGTCCACGAAAACCTGCAGATCCCCGGCGGCGGAGAAATCGACCTGCGTCGCGAAGAAAGTGACGCTGTCGATGCGGTCGTCGCCCTTCGCCGCCATATAGGCGAGCGTGAGCGCGAGCAGCGTGCCGCCGACACAATAGCCGGCCGCCGCCACCTTGCGTTCGCCGGTCGCCTTCTCGATGACGTCGAGCGCGGTGAGCACGCCCTCGTGCATATAGGCTTCGAAGCCCTTCTCGGCCTTGCTTTCGTCGGGGTTGATCCAGGAGATGATGAAGACCGTGAAGCCCTGCTCCACCGCCCAGCGCACGAAGCTCTTTTCCGGATTGAGATCGAGCACGTAGAATTTGTTGATCCAGGGCGGCGTAATCAGCAGCGGCCGCGCATAGACCTCGTTGGTCGTCGGCGCATATTGGATCAACTCCATCACGTCGTTGCGCCAGACGACCTTGCCGGGCGTAGTCGCAAGATCGACGCCGAGTTCGAATTTCTTGTCGTCGCTCTGACGGATTTTCAGCACGCCGCCGCCGGCGGAAATGTCCTCGGCGAGCATTTTCAGCCCGCGCACGAGATTTTCGCCCCGCGCCTCGACCGTGGCGCGCAGCAATTCCGGATTCGTCGGCACGAAATTCGACGGCGAAACCGCGCTGGAGATGAGCCGCGTATAAAAGGCGGCCTTGGCGCGGGTCTGTGGATCGAGCCCCTCGGTTTTGTCGACCATCTCGCCGGCCCATCGGGAGGCGAGCAGATAGGACTGGCGCAACCAGTCGAAGAACGGGATTTCCCGCCACTCCGGCGCGGAAAACCGCTTGTCGCCCGGCTCCGGCTCGACCACGGGCTCGACCTCCTCGCCGGTGTATCGCCGCAGGGTCTGGCGCCAGATGTCGGTCAGGCCGCTGTAGAGTTCCGCCTGCGCCGCCGCAGCGCGGTCGGGCTTCGCCAGCCAGTATTCCGCCACGACGCCAAGCGTCTTCGTGGCGTCGGCGACGCTCGCGGCAAGCTCGCTGCGCGCGCCCCCGCCGTCCGCGCTGCCGATGGCGGCGGCGAGCGCCTTTCGGCCCTGATCGACGAGCTGAGCCATGTTCTCGGCCATGAGGCCGAACTCTACGCCGGCGAGCGGGGTCTCGGTCCTGACTGATTGGGCGGGCGCGGCCGGAGCTGGCTTCTCGCCTCGCCTGGGGCCGGCTTTTGCGGCGGCCTTCCCGGCCCCCGCGGATTGAGCAGACCTGGCCTTCGCCGATGGCTTCGGCCTGGCCGCTTTCGCGCTCGCTTTCTTGCCGCTTTCGACCTTGCCGCCTTCAACATCCGGGGCCGGCTTGGCCCGGCCGGATTTCTTCCGCCGCAGGGCCCCCGGCTCCTGCTCGCGATCAACGCTCATGCTCTTCCCTGTCCATTCAGCCGACGCGCTCGCCGGTCGGGACAAATGAGTCCCGCAAGGCAGTATGCCTACAATGCCCCGGCGCGTCTTGATCTATCCTTCGTGCGGACGCGAAAAAAGCTCCCGCCTTGCCGCCCGTCCTGTCCCGCAAACAGCCTTCCTGAGATAAGTCCGAATAATTACAATCCAATATCGGTCAAAACGCGGCGGAGCCGGCCATGACGCCGCACCCCCGAATGAGCGCCGAAGGCTTCGCGCCAGCCTCTCCCTGCAAGAATGTGTCAGCGTCGGCGCTGGGACCGGCGGCGGGCGGAGACGACGGATGTGGCGACTGGCGCGAGCGGGACTATTGACGATGCTCATCAGCCTTTCCGCCTGCGCCGCCCGCCATAATGAAATCATGCCCCTGCCAATCGATCCGGCCGACTATGACGGCGCCACCTGCCGGCAGCTCGGACTCATGCTCGACAAGGCGCAACGCACGCTGGTCTATACCGAGATGGCGCAAGACCACATCGCGGCCCAGGACGATATCCGAGCCTTCGGCGTGCCGACCCTGATGGGAACATTCTTCGAGGGCGGCCGCCTAGAGGATGTCGCACGACTCAAGGGCGAGACCATTGCGCTCAAGACTCAACTTCAGCAATCGGGCTGTGTCGCCTGGCCGGGCTGAGCCCTTTGCAAATTATGCGCGAGGCTTGCCGCCTCGCGGGGAAAAGCGTCAAACCGCGGTCTCGATGGTCGAACGACAATTCTTTATTCACACGCGGCTTTCATCGTCAGAACGAAGGTCGCGAAGCGTTGTGTAAACCGGAGGCGTAAGATGAGCGTTATGGACGGAGACGAAATCGCCGTCATGTCGATTGAAGAATGCCAGCGGCTCGAACAGCCCCTGCGACGCGACCTCGAAGTGCTCGACTATGAAGTCCGCAGCCTCATCGCGCGCATGCGCGCCGAGGCCAAGGACGCCGGCGCGGACGAAATGCTCTTCGTAAAGGCCTCGACGACCGTGCTGCTGTCGATCGCAGCTGGCCTAGTCGCCCGCGCGGCCGAGGACAAGCGTGCGCCATTCGACGCGACGTCCTTCGTCGCTAGCGCCGACAGCGCCGCGCAATGGGCTCAGACCAGACGGATGAGATATTTTGTCGCAGGCGAGGCTTGAAACTTCGCCTGCTTCACTACCGCCTCAGAGGGCATAGTAGCGCTCCCGCATGCGACGGGCGACGCGCGCCTTGTCCGTCCTCGGCGTGAGTGACAGACGACAGCCGATCTCGCCGCCACGGCGCCAGATCACCTGCGCGTCAAAAATTTCGTCGCTATCATCATCATAGAGCTGAAATTTTTGCGGCAATGTGATGTTTCGCGCGAGCCTCAAGCAGGCGCCCCCACGCGTGCGATTGCTCAACACACATTCGCACAGAAACCGGTCTGCGCAATCGAGCGCCTTGCCCCATTTCAAATGCGCAATGCGCCGCTTTTCGCCGCGTCTGTCGCGCGGCGCATCTTCGAGACGCATGAAGGTCGCCTCGCCGCTGCGCTGCGCGCGCCAGCGCGCGAGCATCGACATTCCACGATAGAGACGCACGCCATCCAGGACAGGCTTTTCCATTAAGCACGTTCTCCGAACGCTTCTCGCGGAACCGAGTAATGTTTTGTTAAGCGAATGAAGGGTTGCCAAGCAATAAGCCACACAACGCCGATGAAAGCTTCGGACAAGCTCGCGGGACTTTACTCACGACGGGCCAGCATATCCGGAGCGCGCCATGAGCAGTACTTTTGGTTTATTCAACACTTCCATTATGGGCATGTCCGCGCAGTCCGACGCGCTCGCCAATATTTCAGAAAATATCGCGAACTCGGGCACCGTCGGCTACAAGCGCGCCACGACGCATTTCCTCACCGTGCTATCGGGTTTTCAAGGCTCCAACCAGTTCGGCGGCGGCGTGTCGACGCGCAGCCGTTACGACATCACGGGCCAGGGCGCCCTCATGCATACGGGCTCGTCGACAGACATGGCTATTCGCGGCAACGGATTCTTCGTCGTCTCCGATGGCGCGGGCGGAACCTTTCTCACGCGCGCGGGCTCCTTCGTGCCGGACTCTTCGGGCCGGCTCGTCAACGCCGCCGGCTATTATCTGATGGGCTTTCCCGCCGGCCCCGCGGCGCCGACGACCTCTGCCACAAACGCGCTCTCCAGCATGAGCATCGTGCAGATCCGCAACGATCGACTCTACGCAAATCCGACGACGTCGGGCGTGCTGTCCGCCAACCTTCCCGTGTCGGCGACGGTCGTTCCCGCAGCGAATCTGCCGTCGACCAACACCGCCGGCGCGCAATTCAGCGCGAAGACGTCGCTCACCGTCTACGACAATCTCGGCAAGCCTGTCGTTCTCGACGTCTATTATGCGAAGACGGCGGACAACACATGGGAAATGACGATGTATGACGCTTCCGGCGCCACATCGGGCGGCTTTCCCTATGCCTCGGGGCCGATCGCGACGCAAACGCTCACCTTCAACCCCGCCAACGGATCCATCGCCAGCGGCGGCACGCTAAACTTCACCGTCCCGGGTGGCGCGTCGGTAACGCTCGACATGAGCAATACGACGCAACTTGGCGCGCCATTCGTCGTGAACAACGCCACCGTCAACGGCAACGCCGCCGGCGCTATCCGCCAGGTGCAGATCTCGTCGGACGGCACGCTGAGCTACCAGCTCGACAACGGACAGATGGTGCCCGCCTACCTGATCGGCATCGCCAATGTCGCCGCGCCAACGGAGCTCGCGAGCTACACCGGCAACGTCTATACCGCGACGGGCGCCTCCGGCCCCATCTCTGTCGGCGCGCCCGGGAAGGGCGGTTTCGGCGACATTGCGTCAGCGACTCTCGAAGCCTCGAACGTCGATCTCGCGACGGAGCTGTCAACAATGATCATCGCGCAGCGCTCCTACACCGCGAATACGCAGTCGTTCCAAGTCGCGTCGGAAATTCTGCAGGTTCTCAACAATCTAAAGTAAGCGCGTGACAGAAGCCGGAGTTCAGTGAGCATGACCCTGACCAACGCGAGCATAATTGCCGGGCAGTCGCTCGGAACCATATCGAGCCAGATCAGCGTCGTCTCGCGCAACATATCGAACGCCGGTCGTCCCGGCGTGAACGCGAAATATTCGCAAATCGCCACGGCTCCCAATGGCTCCGCGGAATTCCTCGGCGTCGGCCGCATGGCGAATGTGGCGCTCTTTCGCAGCATGCTGTCGGCGACCGCCGCGCAAGGCTCCGCCGCGCAAATCTCCGATGCGCTGGACCAGATCGACCGGGCGCTCAATCTTTCCAACCCCGCGCAAAGTCGATCGCCAGCCTCGATGATCACGAGGCTCACGACCGCATTGCAAAACTATAGCGCAGCGCCCGACAATGAAACGGCGGCGGAACTCGCGCTCGCCGCTGCGAGGGACGTCGTCGCCTCGCTCAACGATGCGACAAAAACCAATCAGGGCATTCGACGCCAGGCAGATGAAGACATCGCGTCATCGGTCAAAGACGTCAACGACATCCTCGCGAAATTCTCGGCGCTCAACCGGGAAATCGTCGAGGGAACCGCCGCCGGCGCAGATATCACTGACCAGCTCGATCAGCGCGACGCGCTACTGACGCAACTCTCGAACGAGATCGGCGTCACGACCGTCACGCGGCCGAACAACGACATGGTGATTTACACCGACAGCGGCGTCACGCTTTTCGAGACGACGCCCAGATCAGTCACTTTCCAGCCGACCCCCACGCTGACCGCCGGCGTCGAGGGCGCCGCTGTTTATATCGACGGAGTGCAGGTCACCGGGGCGGATTCGCCATTGGCGCTGAAGTCCGGCGCAATAAATGGATTCGCTCAGGTGCGGGACGTAACGGCGCCGCAGTTTCAAAAGCAGCTCGACGAAATCGCGCGCGGACTCGTCGCCGCATTTGCTGAAACGGATCAAACCGGTGGTGGCGGCGCGCCCCTGCCCGGTCTTTTCACTTATCCCGGAGCACCCGGTGCGCCCGGATCGATGCTTATTCCCGGGCTTGCCGGCCAGATCACAATCAACGCCAATGTTGACCCCGACAAGGGCGGCGTCGTCAGCCGCCTGCGCGACGGCGGCATTTCCGGCAATCCTGATTACGTCTACAATAAGAGCGGCGGCGCCGCCTATTCAGAACGCCTCCTGCAACTCGTGAATGCGCCGTCCACGCAGCAAGGTTTCGATCCGGGGGCCGGACTCGGCGCGAGCGGATCGTTGAACGCCATCGCCGCCGGTTCGATTGGTTGGCTCGGCGCGCAACGCGCGCAGGCGGAGAAGAACGTCACCTATCAGGACGCCATGGTGGCGCAAACGACGCAGGCTCTTTCCAATGCGACAGGCGTAAACCTCGACGATCAGATGTCGCAAATGCTCGCGCTTGAAAACTCCTATCAGGCGTCCGCCAAGCTTCTCGAGACGATAAACGCAATGTTCGACACGCTGTTCGCTGCGGTTCGTTAGTGAGTGCCCGAAATGTTCTACCTTACATCGACATATTCCATCACAACCTCGCTCCGGCGTACGCTCGTGGAATTGCAGCGCGATCTCGACCGCAGCCAGAAGGAGCTGGCGACGGGCCGTCACGCCGATCTCGGCCTCGCCCTTGGCATGCGGGCCGGACTGAGCTACTCGCTCGGCGACACCTATGACACTGCGCAGTCGATCCTCGCCACAAATGACCTCGTATCGACAAGGCTCGACACAACGCAGACGGCGATCGCAAATCTTCTCTCCAATGCGCAAGCCATGCGCGCAACGCTCATGTCTTCCTTGGACGACGGCGGCGATGTCGGCGCAATCGAAACACAGGCCCGCGTATCGCTCTCAAATTTCATATCGACGTTGAACAGCGGCGATGGCGACTCCTTCCTGTTCGCCGGCGTAAACAGCGAAGTTGCGCCGATCAATAATTACTTCGCCGATCCTCCCTCTCCGAACAAAGTCGCGCTCGACGCCGCCTTTATCGCGAACTTCGGATTTGCGCAAACAGACCCTCGCGTCGCAGACATCACCGGCGACCAAATGGAGGCGTTCCTCTCAGGCCCCATGACCGCTCTCTTCGCCCCTGAAGCGTGGAAGACGGACTGGTCGAACGCGTCGGACCAGCCGTTGCGGAGCCAAATTTCCATGTCGGTTACTATCGACACTTCGGTGACGGCCAATGCTCCAGCCCTGCAAAAGCTCGCAATGGCATACACTATGATGACCGATCTCGGCGCCAGCGGGATGAATTCCGCGGCCTACAAAGCCTTGTTGAAATCGGCGACCGAGGTGATCGACGATTCGATCAGCGCGCTTCTCAAGACCCAGGCTCAGGTCGGCGTCATGCAGCGCAATGTCGTAAATGCAAATCAAACGATGACGATCCAGTCCAACGCCATTGAAATGAACCTGAACAGCCTCGAAACTGTTGACTTAACCGAAGCGGCGGCTCGCGTAAACGGTCTGATGACACAGATCGAAACCGCATACACGCTCACTGCGAAAATCACGCAGCTAAGCCTCGCGAAATATCTCTGACAGTCGAATTGGAAGCAGGAGCGCGATGTATCAGCAACGCTACGCCGAGATCGCCAGCGAATCTGGAAAAAACGCCCGCGCGAAGGAGCGAGAAGCGCTCGAGATCGCCATCAAGAAACTCGCCGTCGCCAAGACGCGTGGCCCGCTGACTCCCGAAGCTTTCGAGGCGACGAATTATCTGAGGCGATTGTGGGCGATATTCATGGAAGATCTCAGCAACGACGAAAACGGACTGCCCGAAAGCCTGCGCGCCTCGCTGATCTCCATTGGCCTCTGGATTCGGCGCGAGGCTGATCTGATCGACACCGGCGGTTCGGTAAATTTCGACGGCCTTATCGAAGTCAACCAGCTCATCGCAGACGGACTTGTCTGATATGAATATCTCTCTAAGACGCGGCGAACGAATCTTCATCAACGGAGCTGTTCTGCGGGTCGATCGAAAGGTCTGCCTCGAACTTCTCAACGACGTCACCTTCCTGCTGGAAAATCACGTCATGCAGGCAGAGGAGGCCACGACGCCCCTCAAGCAGCTCTATTTCGCCATACAGACGATATTGATTTCGCCCAATGATTGCGACGCGGCGATGGAGCTGGCCCGGAATCTGCTGGTCTCGCTGAACGAGGGCGCATGCGACCGTCGCATACTCGATGGCCTCGGCGTTGCTGTTCGCCAGATCGACAACAAGCGAATGTTCGAGGCGCTCAAGGCTGTGCGCGCGCTATTTCCCATCGAAGCAGAATTGAAAAACCGCGCGAGCGAGGTCCACGCTCGCGACGTCGCCTAAGGAGAAAATCATCATGCCCGTCACAGTGCCAATAACGCCTTTCGCGACAAGCAACAGCACAAGAGCGGCGTCCGTCGCGAACGCAGCAGCCGACGCCGGAAACTACAATGCTTTTCTTCAGCTTCTCGTAACCGAACTCCGGCATCAGGATCCAATGAAGCCGATGGACCCGACGCAAACGGTCACACAACTGGCGACATTCGCGTCTGTCGAACAGGCCATCCAGACAAATTCGCTGCTCGCGTCCCTCAATGAAAATTCCGCATTGTCGCAGGCCAGCTCTCTCATTGGCCGCACAGTTTCATCTGCGGATGGAAAGACGAGCGGCGTCGTCAAATCCGTGATGATCGATGACGGCGGAATGATTGCAGTCCTCGCCGACGGCCGCAAGGTGCTGCTCGGCCCCGGCGTGACAATCAGCTGAGAATGAACGAGGCCGACGCTCTGGAGATCGTGCATCGCACGATCGTCACGATTCTACTCGTTTCCGGGCCACTTGTCGGCGCCGCGATGGTCGTCGGCGTCATCGTAGCGCTTGTTCAGGCGCTCACGCAGGTGCAGGAAATGACCCTGACTTTCGTGCCGAAAATCGTCGCCATGCTCGCGGTTTTGAGCCTATCGGCGCCATTCATCGGCTCGAAAATCTATGCCCTAGCGCAATTCGTGTATTCGCGTATCGAAACGGGTTTCTGAAAGCAAACGACCGCGGCTGCTTGCGCCGCCGCGCAATGGAGCGAATAAATGTCTGACGCCGTCGGCATGAGGCCGGGGCCTTCGGAAGGCAGTTCGAAAGACATCGGTTTCGCGATGTCGATCGTCTTCATTCTCTGCATTTTCTTTCTGCCCATTCCGCCATTTCTTCTCGACGCAGGGCTAGCATTTTCCATCGGGCTTTCCGTGCTGATCCTGATGGTCGCGTTGTGGATTCAAAAGCCGCTCGACTTTTCTTCTTTCCCGACAGTCCTGCTGGTCGCCACCATCCTGCGTCTTTCACTCAATATCGCCACCACACGCCTCATTCTCTCGAATGGGGCGGAAGGCTCGACTGCGGCCGGGTACATCATCAGCGGCTTTTCGCGACTCGTGATGAGCGGCGACTTCGTCATCGGTCTTACAGTCTTCGCTATCATCGTAACTGTAAATTTTCTTGTTATCACCAAGGGCGCGACGCGTATCGCGGAAGTCGGCGCACGCTTTACACTCGACGCCATCCCTGGCAAGCAAATGGCGATCGACGCCGATCTGTCCGCCGGCCTGATCGACGAACGACAGGCGCAGGTCCGGCGCCGTGAGCTTGAGGAAGAAAGCGCGTTTTTCGGCTCTATGGACGGCGCTTCCAAATTTGTGCGCGGCGACGCCATCGCTGGCCTCATCATTCTCGCCGTGAATATCTTCGGTGGCATAATCATTGGCGTCACGCGCCATGGTATGACGCTCGCCGCGGCCGCAGACGTATATACAAAGCTCTCCGTCGGCGACGGTCTCGTATCGCAAATTCCAGCACTGATCGTCTCGCTATCGGCGGGCCTGCTCGTTTCGAAAGGCGGCACGCGCGGCTCCGCCGAGCAAAACATCTTGCGTCAGCTGGGTATGTATCCGCGGGCGCTTTTTGTCGCAGCTTCCTTGATGTTCGTTCTCGCCTTAATCCCGGGTCTGCCGCTGACGCCCTTCGTCGCGCTGGGTGGCGTCATGGCGTTTGTCGCCTACCTCATCCCGAAGCAGGCCGAGAAGGCGCGCCAACTGGAAAGCGAAAGTCAGCTTGCACTCGAGCGGCAAGCGCAACAGGAAGCAAAAGAATCGACGAAGGAGATTCTAAAAACGACAAGTGTCGAGATTTGTCTCGGGAAACAACTTTGGGCCGGGCTGCTGCCGGCACAGACCGAACTCGGGCAACGCGTCTTCAAGATGCGCAGAAACTTCGCCCGAACATATGGTTTTGTCTTTCCTGAAATCAAGCTTACCGACGATCTCGACGTGCGCCCGAAGAATTATCAAATCCGCATCCAGGGCGCCCTTGTCGCCGCACATGAACTGCGCCTTCGTCATCACCTCGTCATCGTTGGTCGTGGCGCTGCGCCAGACCTCGCTGGTGAGGAAACCGTCGATCCCGCTTTCGGAATGCGAGCCATGTGGATTCCCGACGCCATGGTCGATGAAGCGAGGCGGCAGGGATTTACACCGGTCGACCCGGTATCTGTTCTCCTAACCCACGTTTCGGAAACACTACGTAATAATCTCGCGCAGCTTCTTACCTACAAGGATATGCGCGCCATGATCGAGCGGCTCGAGCCGGAATATCGGCGCCTCGTCGACGATATGATTCCAAACCTCATCACCAATTCCACGTTGCAGGGTGTTCTGAAACTTCTCCTCGCCGAACGAGTGTCAATCCGCAATTTCGAGCTCATTCTCGAATCGATTGCAGAAATTGCGCCCTTCGCGCGCCGCGCAGAACCGATCGTCGAACATGTCCGCACGCGCCTCGCCTCACAAATCTGCAGCGATCTCTCTGTTGACGGGGCACTGAATATTTTGCGACTTGGTAACCGCTGGGATCTGTTTTTTCACGAGCATCTCAAACGGGACGCCAAAGGCGAACTCATCGGCTTCGACGCCGATCCCACTTTGGTCGAGAAATTCTCGATAGATGGCGGTTCGGCAATTCGTGAGCGAATGGATCGCGGCGAGGTCTTCATCCTCCTCACGACCCCCGAGGCGCGGCCCTATGTCCGTCTTATCATCGGCCGATTGTTTCCGTCTCAAGCAGTCCTCTCCCATCTCGAAATCGCCGGCGGCGTTCAGATCAAATCCCTTGGAACGATATCTTGACGCCGCTCGAAAGCGCCATCGCGCCGACCTTCATTATTTTCTGCCGCATCGGCGGTTGTCTCATGGTTGCCCCGGGCTTCTCGAGCGAGCGCGTTCCGGTGCGCATTCGACTGTACATCGCGATCGGAGTCACGCTGGCGCTCGCGCCGGCGCTCATCGATACCCTTCAACCGGGCCTACGGGGCGCTGATCCTCTAAAACTCGGCGCAATAATCATGGGAGAACTGACGATCGGCGTGTTCATCGGCCTCCTTGCTCGACTTTACTTTCTTGCTCTTGAGACGCTCGCAACTGCAGTCGCAATGACGATCGGCCTGGGCAATATTTTTGGCTCTGCTCTCATCGAAGCGGAGCCGGCCCCGGCCCTATCCACTTTCGTCGTCATTTGCGCGATCATGCTGGTCTTCGTGACCGACCAGCATCTCGAAATGATACGCGGGCTTTATCTATCCTATCAGACGACGCCGGTCTTCTCGCCCGCGGCGCCGGAATCGTACCTCAACGAATTGACGCGCGTATTGACACAATCATATCTCCTGGCGCTTCGCATCAGTAGTCCGTTTCTCCTGTTCGGGCTCATCGTCAATCTCGCCTTTGGCTTCCTTGCGCGACTTACGCCCCAGGTTCCGGTGTATTTCATCTCCGGGCCATTCGTCATCGTCCTCGGGATTTATGGCTTCTCGATCGTAGCCCAGGATTTCTTCACCGCTTTTTCTGGGCAGTTTGGCTCCTGGCTCATACGGGGATAGGCATGAAAGCGCGACGCGAACGCCTGGCTCGCGCCCTTTCGCTCAGCAACAAGCTTTGGCGGCTGCAGACGATGCGACTGGCGCAAATTGAAACCATTCTCGCGGATTTGCGAGATCAGGAACGGACGGCGCTCGAGGCCCTCGAACGGAATTTTGCGGATCCAATTCTAATCTTGAAACGCCTGCAGATCCTGACACAGCGACGCGTTGAGGCCGAGGACGCCCGTTGCGCGCAGTTGGCTCGTGTCCGCGAACAAGGGCGGCGCGCCAAGCAGACAGAGCGCCTTTTTGAACGGGTCAACAATCTTTGGCGTCGCGATCAGGCCGCCGAGGAACTTCGCCGCCTGTCCGAGCGCGATTACGTCAGGGCGCCGTAAGTCAGCTGTATTATTTTTATTTGACCTCGAACCGGGACTCGCAATGTCGATTTTCCCTTCAACCGACATCATCTCGGACGTCGCGCGCGCGGCTGATCCGCACAAGCGCGAAGCTGCCATGAAACGTCTCAGCGAAATCAGCGTCGCGCATGGCGCGCCTGCGACCGCGTTCTCGGCCATCCTCGACGGCCCGCGGAACGCAGATCCCGCCCGCTCCCTGCTGACGCTGCCAAGCGCGAAATCCACAGGACTGGCGACACGGCCACAACCCGCTAAGACCCCCGCCGCGGTCGCCGCGCAGAAATTTGAAGCCTACATACTCCAAAGCTGGCTCGAGCTTCTTTTGCCGAAAGTTGAAGGCGGAACTTTCGGATCTGGTGGCGCGGGCAACATATGGCGTTCCATGATGGCGGAGCAACTGGGGACTCAATTGGCGAAATCGGGAGTCATCGGAATTCAGAGGATTATCGACAAAGGCGATTATTCGCCCACCGAGTTGCGGCCGCTTACCCCGCCCTCTATGCCTCGCGCCTGAGCGTTCGCGAATAAGTTGATTATATCGGGGGTTGCAAGTCGATGAACGAGTTTCTTGCGCCAAGTTCAGTTCAGGAAGACGTGGAAGGCTTCACCGGGAACGAAGCGCCGCCGTCGTTGGCCGAAATCGCCTTCATACGATGCGTTGAAAGGCTCGAAGATTTGATCGATGCCGAGACGCAAGTGTTGAGGTCTTGCGCGCGCATTGATTTCGAGGCGCTCAATCTACGCAAGACACACGCCTTGCTCGAGTTCACGCGCGTCGCGCGCAACCTCCCTCCCCGAGCTTCCAGCCTTGCCCAGCAACGATTGAACCGTCTCGTCGAGAAACTTGGATCCAATACTGAAGCGCTGCAGTTGCATCTGCATGCGATGCAGGAGATAACATGCCTTATTGTCGAAAGCATCCGCAGCGATGAATCGGACGGAACCTATTCGAGGAAGGGCGCGCCGCGTCGATAATGCAACGGGAATAAGATGTTTCGCACTCTTTTCATTGGGCTTTGGGCCTGTGTTGCGACACTGGGAGCAACCTATGGCGGCGCATACTGGCGGATGCATCAAAACACTGCGCCGGCCGCCGAGCACGCGGAAAAACTGGATGTGCGAAAATTGAAACCGATCACGGTTCCGGTTATCGCCGACGGCGTTCTGAGAGGATACGTTTCCGCAGAGTTCTCAATGGTCGGTCCGCAGGCCGACAAACACGAGCATACGCTTGATCCGGAGAGCTTCTTTTTGGATGAGGCCTTTCGCGTTATTTACTCCGAATCGAAAATCGACTTTTCCGACATACAGAAGGCCGATCTCAGTACGTTGACGTCTCAGATTACTGCGAATGTGAACCAGCGGATGGGGAAGAACGTCGTAAAGGAAACGCTGGTCAGGAACTTTACGTTCGTCCCGCGCGAGGATATGCCTCGTTGATTATTGGGCGCGGCACCCGATTGAGCGCCGCGCATGATTCTTGTATGCCTTACGCGACCCGCTGCACCGGCGCATAGGTGGCGTTCTTGACAATCGCCGGCCCCGAATCCCCTCTCACATGGTTCTCGATCGCCTGCGCAATCTTTTGCTGCGCGCTGTCGATTTCTTCCTCCTCTTCTTCTTCGGCGGAAGGTGTCGATTCATAGATAGCGGACATCTCCGCGATGAAGCGCTCCATCGTCTTCAATGCGCGATATTGCGGAATCTGGGTCAGTTCCTCGACCATTTGTCTGCGAAGGATGTCCAGTTGCGTCATGGGGTGCATGTGGGAAGCCTCTTGGTGACTGCTCATTTACGTTATTTCCTATAGCTGTCTCGAACCTTGCGGGACTTAACGGATTCTTCACCTTTTCGTCTGGCGGCGCGACAAGCCTCGCATCGGCATCGAGTCCTAAAATTCAAGCGCATTGGCGAGATGCTCATGGCGGAGGCTATTCATGAGATTTCAATGGCGTGGCGGCATTGATCGAACGGAGGCGATGTTACGGGTGACGGGCGTCGCCCTCGCAGGCGCCAGCGTCGCATTTGCTGCCCATATGCTGGGCAACGCCGATCGCGATCCTCAATTCGTCGGGCTGGAACATCTGGCGATCTACGCCAGACCAACGTCATCGGCGCCCTCACGGTATCGGCCCCTTGGTTCGGGAGAAATCGACTATACGCCAGTGGGCTCAACACGGAGGAATTTGCCTGAAACAGTTCTGGGCGACTTCGAGCTGATCAAGGCGTCGGCGACCGCTGCAACGATCCGCACGCCGCAAGGGCGAATTGCGCGCGTGTCTCCTGGCGTCAAGCTTCCTGGCGTGGGAGAAGTGGTCTCAATACGGCGACGTGACAATAAATGGGTCGTCGTCACCCAGGGCGGCCTGATATGCGAGCGTTGAGCGCGCCACTATTCAACGCTTCGAACATTCGGCTAACGCGGCGTCAATCGACGCATTGAAATGCGCCATCGCTTGCGACGCCGCTGCGACGTCGCTCGGTGTGCGATCGGGATGGAGCATCCACGCCATCCTCCGACGCAATGACTTCAGTTTTTCCGGTGAATGGCGCGCCTTGGCGATCTGCTGGGAGAGAAGAGCCGCAAACTCTGCGTTCGGAGAGCGCTTTTCCGCAATTTCGGCGTCGCGATTTCGAATGATCGAGGTTGACGACTCAAGGGCATCGATTGTCGCCCGGTAAACGGCGAAGACGCGCCGCAGTCTTTCATCGTCCGCGCCGACGTCGGCGTTCCTCGCAACTGAAGCAAGCTCGAAATGAATTGAAGGCGCCGCCTTCGTAGAGTCCACGCGTCGCACGGACTCCACATCGGCAAGAATATCCGCGAACACCGGCATACAACTACTCGCGCACGCATTGAACGCGATTAGTGTAGGGAGGGAAAGCTAAGAACCGATTATCACGTAAATTAAATCATGACGTGAAATGAATAGCATGAGGCGGCGGACATCAGCCCGCCGCGAGCAAAGACTCGCGATCAACGGCGTCCGTGGGGGAAGCGACGAGCAGATAGCCGAGGAAACGCTGGGACTCGATCGGGTCATATCCCAGACGGGCGCGCAACTTCTTGCGCAGCTTGCTGATGTGGCTTTCGATGACGTTCTCCTCGACGTCATCGTCGAACAAGCCATAGACGGCGTTGAAGATCTGTGACTTCGTCAACCGACGGCCGCGATTTACGACGAGATATTCGAGGATGCGACGTTCACGACGCGGCAAGGCGAGAACCTCGCCGTTGACGACCGGATCGCTGCCGTTGAAGAACACCTGTATGCCGCCAACGGCCGCACAATCCTGGCGGGCTTCCGCACGCCGGCGAATGGCGTGCACGCGCGCCAGAATTTCGCGAACATGAACCGGTTTGCGGACAACATCGTCGACGCCGGCGCTGAACAGGCCAAGAGTCTGCTCCAAGGAGGGCGCCTCGTTCATGGCGATGACCGGCGCCTGCGAACGACGGCGGATCAGTCTTGGAATTTCTTCACGCTCCGGACATTCGCCGATGAGAAACGCCTCGATCGCCTGAACGTCGCCCTCGACGGCCGAGTCAACCCAATCGCGAAACTGTCCAGGCCTAAAGCCCGCCGAGGCGATTCCTTCCTGACCAAATCGACACGCGTATCCATTCGTTACGAGATCGCGCTCGTCGACGATGATGAACATGCTTTGCCTCCAAATTCCGCAATTAGGGAAGTGCCGCTGCGAATCGGCTTATGGTCAAGGTAAAGTCTGTGAATCCTTTGGGTCAACCAAATACTATTTGTAAACACGTGTTGCGTGAAGCAGGCGTTACTTAATTGGGGCGAGATTGATACGAGCGATTGTCAACAGTTAATTAGGCGTTAACCATCATAAACATCCTCGAAGCGAGTAAAGGTCAGATTATGCGCAGCCGCAACGGGCATTGATACGATTTTTCCGCCCGTGATCGCGAGGCCGGCGCGAAGATGTGGGTCGTCCCGCAGCGCGGCGCGCCAACCTTTGTTGGCGATTGCGAGAACGAATGGCAGCGTCGCATTGTTCAATGCGAATGTCGAAGTGCGCGGCACGACTCCCGGCATGTTCGTAACGCAATAATGCACGACGCCATCGACGACATAGGTCGGATCGGAATGACTCGTCGGCCGCGAGGTTTCGCAGCAGCCGCCCTGATCGATGGCGACGTCGACGATGACCGCGCCGCGTTTCATCGTTTTCAGCATGTCGCGAGTGATAAGAATTGGCGCCCTTGCGCCGGGCGACAAGGCGGCGCAGACGACGAGATCGGCGCGCTTCACCGATTCCGCTATCGCTTTGCCTGTCGAGTAAATGCTTCGTACCGCGGATCCGAATCTGATTTCGAGACGTCTGAGCGCATCGGGATTGCGATCGGCCACCAGCACGCTGGCGCCCATGCCGAGCGCAATCGTCGTCGCCTGCACGCCGACGCTGCCCGCGCCGAGAACGAGCACTTCAGCGGAGGGCACGCCCGGCGCGCCGGCAAGCAACACGCCCCGACCGCCAGCCGGTTTCTCCAGGTAGCGCGCGCCGATCTGCGGCGCGAGACGTCCCGCGATTTCCGACATCGGCGCAAGCAGCGGCAGGCCGCCAGCCGGCGCTGTCACGGTTTCATACGCGATACAATGCGCGCCGCTCGCGGCGAGTTCGCGCGTCAGATGCGCATCGGCGGCAAGATGAAAATATGTGAAGAGGACCTGATCGGGATGAAGCTGCGCGACTTCTCCCGGCTGCGGCTCCTTGACCTTTACAATAAGCTCGGCTGTCGAGAAGATTTCATTCGCGTCGTTGACGAGTCGGGCTCCCGCAGCCGCGTAATCGTCATCTGACAGGCCCGCTCCGTCCCCGGCTCCGCGTTCGACCAGGACCTCATGTCCAGCCTGCTTGAGCTCGGCGACCGATGAAGGCGTCAGGCCAACGCGATATTCATTGTCCTTGATTTCCCGAGGCGCGCCGATCCACATCTGACTCTCCAAAAATCGCTGACGCCGCCGATCAAAAAGGCGTCTGCGCTGCATATATGCGAAGGGTGACGCCGCGCGGCAAGGACAAAGCTGAAGCTGAATTGAAGATCCGGGCGCAACGAGCGTCGGGAAGAGCAAAGGACGAAATCAATGCTGACAATCAATACTGACAAGGTTTGTTTCGTCATCGTCAAGGCGCGGGAAATCGAAAGCGAAGACGAGGGCATGGAGGCCGACGCCTCTAATGAAACGGATGACAAATTCACCAGTGTGCTGACGGAAGAGGCCTATGAAACCGTGCGCAATGAGATCGCCTCTTTCATCGACGCCATGGACATCGACGAGCAGGCCGAACTGGTTGCGCTGGCCTGGATTGGCCGCGGCGATTTCTCCGCCGAGGAATTGGCGGCGGCGGTCGCCGAGGCGCGCAGCCGGCGCGAGGGTTCGACCTCGGCCTATCTTCTCGGCATCCCATTGCTTGCCTCATACCTAGAAAACGGCCTTGGCGAATTCGGGGAGACCTGCACAGGCTTTGCGGCCGATCGGCAGTAGGCGGCGGCGGGAAGGGGAGGACTCGAACTTGTCCCACCGCCTCCCCATATACAGCCGGCGGCTAACTTTTGAGGAGACGCACATGAATCGCAGAATTTTCGCCATCGCTCTCGCCCTCGGCGTCGCGACATTCTTCGCGCCGCGACTCGCCTTGGCGGAAAACCATCTCGCCGAAGCCATCTCCCACACCAAGGAAGCGATCGAACATGGAAAGATGGGCCATGCCGATGTGCTCGTGACTCATGCCGAAGCGGCGCTGACGCACGCCAAGGCCGCCGAGGCGGAGAAAGCCAATCCTCACACGAAGGAAGGGATCACTCATCTGGATGCGGCGATCGACCACGGCAAGCAGAAGCACGCCGACGTTGCGACGAAGCACGCCGAAGAGGCGCTGACGCATCTGGAAGCCGCGACCAAGTAAGGCCGACCGCTCTTGCGGCGAGGGCGGCCCTTCGGGGTCGCTCTCTTTTTGCGGCCGGCCCGCTCATGACAGGCTGCGAGCAATAGCTTATGTCATCGCCCGAGATCAGAGGGGCGAGACATGAATTTGCGGGAGCTGACGCGCGCAAAATCGATCGAGCGTTTGCAGGCCGAAGCCGGGAGGCGTGGCGAGTTCCGTCGCGTTTTGGGCGTGTGGCAGCTCACCGGCATCGGACTCGGCGGGCTCATTGGCGTCGGCATTTTCGTTCTCACCGGCGTTGTCGCGGCGACGCAGGCCGGTCCGGCGGTCGCTCTCTCCTTTCTCATCGCCGGCGTTGCGAGCGGCGCGGCGGCCCTGTCCTACGCCGAATTCGCCGGGCTCATTCCCGTCGCCGGCAGCGCCTATACCTATGCCTATGCGGTCCTTGGCGAACTTGTGGCCTGGATCATCGGCTGGGATTTGCTCCTCGAATATGCGCTGGTCGTCGCCGTCGTCTCCATTGGCTGGTCGGCCTATCTGCAGGCGCTGCTCACGCAACTCGGCTTGCCGGTCCCGACATGGGCGGCTGGCGCCGCAGGAACTGGCCCGGGCCATGTGATCGATCTCTTCGCGGCGCTCGGCGCGCTTGGCGTCGCCGGGCTTCTGACGTTGCGCATCGAATGGGGCGCGCGTTTCAATGTGACGATGGTTATCATCAAGATCGCCGCCGTGCTGCTCGTCATCGCGGCGGGCCTGCCTTATGTACGACCCGAGAACTGGCGGCCCTTCATGCCCTATGGCTTCTCGGGCGTAGCCGAAGGCGCAGCGGTCGTATTTTTCGCGGTCTTCGGATACGACACGCTGACGACCGCCGCCGAGGAAGCGCGAGAGCCTCAGCGTGACTTGCCGCGCGCGGTGCTGCTGTCGCTCGCCGTGTCGCTGACCCTTTATGTCGTGATGTCCCTCGTGCTGACGGGCGTCGTGCATTACGACACGCTGAACAATTCCGCGCCTGTCGCCACCGCCTTCGCCGCCATTGGCCTGCCCTGGGTTACGCTGATTATTTCGCTCGCGGCCGTCGCCGGCATCGCCAGCGTCATGCTGGCGTTTCTCCTCGCCTGCGCGCGTATATGGTTCGCAATGAGCCGGGACGGTTTGCTTCCGGGCTGGTTCGCCCAGGTTCACCCGCGCTTTCGCACGCCGCATCGCCCGACGCTTATCGCCGGCGGGCTGACGGCTGTCGTCGCGGCCCTCTATCCGATCAAGGAGGTGGCGGAGCTCGTGAATATCGGCACGCTCTCCGCTTTCGTGGTGATCTGCCTTGCGGTGATCGTGCTGCGCCACACGCGGCCGGACGCGCCGCGGACATTCCGCACGCCGCTCGTTCCCTTCATTCCGCTTGTCGGCGTCGCCTTTTCATTATGGCTGCTGTCTCGGCTCCCGGCCATCGCCTGGGAGCGCTTTCTCATCTGGATGTTGCTCGGCCTCGCGATCTATTTTCTCTACGGGCGACGACACAGCCGTCTCGCCGCAGAGATCAAAGGCGCGCCACCGACTCCTTGATTCTCTTCACATGCGCCGCTCCGGCCGCCTGCTGGGCAGAGAGAAGTTCGTCGAACTCCCTGCACAGCACGCCTCGACGATCCGCGATCTGAACAAGGCCGAAATCCGGTGTCTCATTGGCTTCGACGATAACGGGGCCGTCGTCTGTCGCCGCCATGTCCCAGCCAATGACGCCGAAGTGGCGCAGCACTTTCGCGCCTTCGACCGCGACCGCCTTCATCCTTTCCCAGTCGGGAACCGCAAGGCCGATCAGTTGGGCGCCGGTGTCGGGATGATGCGTCACGTCCTTCATCTCGAAGCCGACGCCGCTCGTGACGCGCTGGATACGGCCGGTCGCGAAATCGAGACCGGCAAGCATGTTTCCAGCGCGCCAGAAATTGTCGGCGATATTGCCGGCGGCGGGGAGCTTCCATCCTGCGCGAAACGCTTTCGGACCATCGGGCGTCGCGATGGTGAGAATGCGCACGGTCGCGAGCCGCTCGCCGATCGCCGCGACGAGATCGCGATGCGGCCGCAGCATCCGCTGGAACAGATAGCCGGCGGCGTAATGTTTCTCGATGTCGTCGATCGTCGCATCGACATCGAGACGTTTGCCGCCGACGGCGATCAGCTCGCCGGTCGCCGCGTCGCAACCCAGCAGCGCCAGCGCGCCGAGGCTCTGGAAGCTTTCGACCGGCTTGCCGAAGAGCGGGTAATTTTCTTCAATCATCAGAAAGGCGCGAAGCTCCTCGCGTGAGCGCAGCAGCCTGTCCGACGCGACGCTCAGGCCCGGCGCATAGATCGCCAGCGGTGGAATCGTTGGCAGGCCATAGGTCGCCAAATAGCTCTGCGAGGCGAGTTTGTTTGTCAGCAGACCATGCCAATCGTGGCGATAATTGATCTCGACCACGAGATCTCGATTGCGACGGGCGCCGACGAAGTCGCCCTTATCGGCGCCGGCAAGCCATGCGTCGTCGAAGAGACGGTATTTTATATAATCCTCGAAGGAGAGCTTGCCGGGTCCAAAGGCGAGACGCGAATATTCCCGCATCAATTGCATTGGCGGCGCCCCGGTCTGCGCCGCCGCGCGCTGCATGCTCTCTGCCATGGACGCCTGTCCACCCTCATGCGCGGTGTCGAAACTCGCGGCCGGCGCGGGCTGCTCGGTCTTTGGTTTGCGACTCAAAAAGGAAAACGCCACGGCAATCCTCCGGTCCTGTTGCGCAGCGCGTTGTGCGCGGCGTTAATTGCTGGATGCGGCGAGTGAGAGAGCGCCATTGGCGCCGATGCGCCTGGCGAGCGCCCCCCATTTGCGGAACAGCAGTTCCATGTCCTCGCGCAGCGGGCGGAAGGCGGTCTCGGGATCCATGCCCTGCGCGACGCGCTCCGCAACCGCATTGGCCTGCGGCATGCCGAAGCACAGGCGCAGCGCGGCGCGGCCGCCGAGCAGGACCGGCTGACCGACATGACACACGCGCGAAAGCTCCGGCTTTTCGAAATCGCCGTCGGGCGCGCGTAATGATTCATAGATCAACCGCGCCTGCGCAACGTCGCCGTGATGCGTGATGATCGGAAAAATCGTCGCCGGCTTGCCGCCGAGACGCCAATTCTCCGCGTCGAGAAAATCAAGATCGGGGTTGCCGGCGACGCAGCGGCGCGCCGATTCCGTAAAGAGCGCGATGATATTTTCACGCAGCGCAGCGGGAATCGCGGCGTAAGCCTCGATCTCGGCGAGCGCCGCCTCCCAGCGCAGCCCCATCCCGAGATTGGCCGGCGCAAAACTCGCCGCCTCGAAAGCGCTCTCGAAACGCCGCGGCCAGTCGAAGCGCGCGGCATACGCCGCGAAGCCCTCGGGCAGGCGCAGATCGCCAAGCCGCGCGGCCTTGTCCGGGGGGATCAGCAGCGCGCCGCAAAAGGGCGGCCCACCCGCGAATTTCGAGCCCGTCACCATGACGAGAAAGCCGGCGTCGAGATCGGCTCTTATCTCGTCGAAGGAGCATCGCAGCTGGCAGGCGTCGACGAGGATCAGCGCGCGCTCGCCCGCGCTCGCCGCCATCTCGCGCGCCACGGCGCGGCTCGGCCCGCTGCGGCCGGTCTTTGAGCAGTCGAGCACGTGCAACAGCGCCCCGCGTCCCACGCGCAGCGCGTCGGCGACGGCGAGACAGGCGGCGCGGTCGAGCTCCTGCGCGGATCGCGGACGGCCGTTTGCGTCGCGTATGTTTATCGCGCGCATGACGGCGTCGTCCCTTGCCCAGCCGGCAAGCGGCGCGCCTTTTTCGACCTGCGGCTCGAAAGCCGCCGTCGCGGCGAAATGCGCGCCCGTCGCGGCCAGCGCGACGCCGCTGCCGGTTTCCTCCGGCGCGACGACGATATTGGCGATGGGCCGTCGCAGAAGCGCCCTGGCGACGGCGAGCGCGGCGAATTCAGCTTCGGTGCCGGAGGCCGTGAGGACGACCTCCACGCCGGGCGCGCCGAGCTGCGCGCGAATCCGCGCCCGTAACGCATCGAACCAGCCGGGGAGATCGGCGCCGTCCTGCGACAGCGCCGCCAGGGCGTCGCGGGCGGCGGCGTAGCCTCGCTCTGTGATGGCCGCGGCGGTGGAGGAGGAGAACCAGATTTCGTCGGTCGCCGGCTGCGTCGGCGCGCCATAGCGGTTTCGGCGCGTCACCGGATCCGGCCAGATGCGCTCGTCGCCGCCGGAGGTCAGCATGAGATCGAGACGCGCCCGCGCCGGCCCGGCCTGACGGTTCGTGGTTTGATCCGGCGTCGGCGCCACGGCGCCATCAACATCGTCCGAATATCGCTTCGCTGCGTCCGTCATCACCGCTCGTCGCCGAATCACGCGCGTTCATCGCGCGCGACCACTCTTGTCGGCGAAAGCTAAGCAATAATTAACGGTGAAGGTGACGCTTCGAGCCTTGCGACGAAACGGCGTCGTGACGGAGACGAAGCGCGCGCGGCCGAGTTCGACCCACGTCGGCGCGAGCGGCGGGGCGCGCCGCCCGCAAGGCCGGCCGGATCACTGATGGTGTTCCGAATGATGCTGCGAATGCGGGCTATGGCGACGATGGCCCGGATGATAGGGATTCAGGTGTTTGGGATCATGATGCGGACAGGGATTGCGCCAATGGCGTATGCCTCTCGCATGATGCTGGGGCGATGTCGTGACGAAGCAGCCCTTGCTGTGATGGGCGTGCTCATCTGAACGTCCATGATGCTGCTCATGAAGAAACGCTAACTGCTGGCGCTCGCCCGCCAGCGCATTCGGACTGTCAGCCAGCGCAGTAAATCCTGAAAGAGCAGCGACAGCCGATATGATCAGGAGCGTATTACGATTATTCCGCATCATTAACTCCGCCAAGCCAGGCCATCCTGCGTCGAACGGCCCGGTTATTGATGTATCGATGGATTTCCTGACGCACCTCAGCGTTTCGGAAACCGGTTTTCATCGAAATATGACGGCGTATGTGGGGTCCCAAGGGACCACAGCATGAAAATCATATGGCGCCGACGCCGGTGTCTACACGGCAAGCGATCACCTCGATTTGCGAAGCGTCATGATATTCTCGGAAAAGCTGCTTCAGGAACTTGATTGGATTACACTTGTTTATTTCAATTCGCCTGCCTCGCCGCAATTGAACTATCCGCAACAGCGCAAGACCGTTCGCGACATCGGCGCCCGGGCGCGGCCGCGATTTATGATCGCGCATTACCCGTTCCGTTACAGCGGCGCAGAAGCATAAGTATCTGGTTTTAAAGAGCCCTCCTGGGCGCTTCGGCAGCACGGCCGCTGACGACGTCACCTTGCCGCAAGCTTCGGCGTAGAGAATAGGATTGAAATCAACGCGCGGGACCGTCTGCGAACAAATTAACGCTTGAGATTTCCATGGTTTGAAGACAGTATTCGGACATGTTTGCCAGTTGAGTTAGAGAAATGTACGCGTGTAATTATTATATTTCGTGTGTAATCGGGCTGGCTGGGTGATATAGTCACAGAAAGGGCGACGGCGTCATGGCTGAAGTTGAGAGAAGCTCCCCTGCAATTCGAGCGGTCAGTAAATTGCAGGGTCATGGCGCACGCCAGCTGCAAGACAAGCTCAGAGAACTCTCCGATCGGCTGGATCGGCCTCACGAATTCGTGAAGGGCCAATTCGTCCAATGGAAAGCCGGCCTCAAGAACAGGCATTACCCTAACTATGGCGAACCCGCGATCGTGACGGCTGTATTGACCACGCCCGTTTTCGACCAAAGCGACCTGTCGGCCGCCAGTCCCTATTATCTGGAGGCGCTCACGATCGTCATCGTCACATGCGTCGAAGATGAATTTGTCGAGTATCGGGTCGACGGACGCAGATTTGAGCCATGCGGCGATTAAGGCGATTTGCTTGAAGAAGTCATAATCGGGGAATCGCGACCGTCTCCGCCAGCGAATGGACGGTCCTTCGCCGGGAATTCGCGAGAGCGCGCAAAGAAATCTGACATCGGCCGAATTTGGCCTGTTGCGGGAAACGCGGATTGTCGCGCGCCGTGAGGCGTCCGGCGAGTCCCGGATGTCCGCTGAGTCTTCTTTTTCAATTCGGCGGAGATTTGGTGCGGGCGGCCGGAATCGAACCGGCACAGGCCTTGCGGCCCTACGGATTTTCGTACCCGCTACGGCTTTCGCCGCCCCGCTCGCGCGGGTTTGGGGTCTGGACTATACCTTCGCCCTAGCGTGAAACGCCTTAGGCGCCGCCCGTCTAGTCTCTACACCTTCCCGCCGCCCGGCGGGCTTGGCTCGGGATCGCCACTTTTGGAGGTTTCCCCGACTTTGAGCGGTTCTACTCCCTCGGTTTCCCGTCTGGAGCACTCAAATTGCTTCAAGTCCGTTGCGTCTACCAGTTTCGCCACGCCCGCACGGCATGACGCATGATCCGATTTCCGGGATCACGCCGCGGCCCGTTATAGGGCGCGCTCCGCGGCCGCGACAAGCGGGTTTTTACCCTCGCCGCGTCGGTCTCCCCTGCGTTTTCTGAATCGGAGCCTGAAAGCTGAGCCCCGTGTCCCACGGGAAATAGATCCAGGTGTCCTGCGAGACCTCGGTGACGAACGTGTCGACCATCGGCAGGCCCTGCGGTTTGGCGTAGACGGTGGCGAAATGCGCCCTGGGAAGCATGTTACGCACGGCCCTGGCCGTGGCGCCGGTGTCGACGAGATCGTCGATGATCAGCACTTCCGCGCTCGGGCGCTCGAGAATCGTTTCCGTCAGGGGCTTGAGCACCTCTATCGTGTCCCGCTCCGTCTCCTCGTGATAACTCGCGACGCACACGGTCTCGATGACGCGGATCCCGAGTTCGCGCGCGACGATGCCAGCCGGGACGAGCCCGCCGCGCGTCACCGCGACGATCGCCGAAAAGCCGCCGATCGAGGCGAGTCGCCAGGCGAGCGCGCGAGCGTCGCGATGAAACATGTCCCAGGAGACGGGGAAAGACTTGCCGGCGCCATGCATGTGAGCCTCGCTCCTTTCAGTCGTCGTCAACGCCGCCCGTCCTGGTCGGCCAATTCGGCCAGGAGCCTGCGCACATCCTCGGTGGCCTGGGCCAGCGCGTCCTTGTCGCGGCTGCGCAGCACGATCTGGTTGCGGACGCCGGCGCTGGTGAAGGACGGATAGGAGCCGACGCTGACACCCTGACGCCCGCGGGCGATTTCCTCCAGTCGCGCAGCGTAGCTGCCCTCCGGAATCGCGCCCGCCGCGACCGTCTCGACCAATATGCGCGCGCCGGATTTGAGCTGCGGCCCGACCGTGTCCATCATCGCCTGCATGATGACCGGCACGCCGGCCATGACGATCACATTGCCGATCCAGAAGCCGGGCGCCTTGGAGATGGCGTTGAGGACGAGTTCCGCCCCCTTTGGTATCCGCGCCATGCGCCGGCGGGCGGGATTGAGCTCTTCCTCCGAAAAGCGCTCCCGCAACAGTGAAATGGCGCGGGGATCTTCGCCGATCTCGACCCCGAAGGCCTTCGCCACCGCATCCGCGGTGATGTCGTCATGCGTCGGGCCGATGCCGCCAGTGGTGAGCAGGTAAGTGTAGCGCGCGCGCAGTTCATTGACCGCGGCGACGATCGCCGCCTCGTCGTCCGGCACGATGCGCGCTTCTTTCAGATCGACGCCGATCTCGCCGAGATAATTGGCGATATAGCGAGTGTTTACATCCTGTGTGCGGCCCGACAGAATCTCGTCGCCGATGACAAGAACCGCCGCCGTCGCCGGCGCCTCGCCCTTTTTGGGGTCTTCCATTCGCCCGCCTCCCTGGAGAGTCAATTATGGCGGGCGCGCGGACGAACGCCAAGCCTCACAGGACATCTTCCGGCATGGGCCAGCGCAGGCCCGGCCCCGGAGCCTCACTCGGCGGGCTGGCTATAGGGAAGGAGGAGCACAGGCCGATCACGGTCGATGTGACCGGCGAGGCGGTGCAGCAGCGCAAGCGAGGCGCCGACATAAAGGACGTCGAGAACCGGCGACGCCAAGCTCGAATCACGAAGCATCTGCCCCACAGCGCTCATCAGACTGCCGACGCAGAAGATCGGCAGCGCGTTTCTCCCCATCAGGCTGAAGAAGCTGAAGGCTCGCGTCGCCCTGATGCGCGCCGTCAGGTTCGAGAAGTGGATCATGTAGGCGAGCGTCAGAAAATCGATGATTCGCACGACGCCGAGGTCGGTCTTGTCCCAGTCCAGATAAAGGCCCGCCTCTTCAACGAGGCCCGGCGCGAGGCCGAGAACATTGGAAACGACCATGGCGCCGATGAAAGTGAAAGCCACCGAAAAATGATAGGCGACGGGGTGATAGGGCACGCCTTTATCTTGCAGCGCGCCCCCGCAGAAAATCCCCAGAGCGAACATCAGCTGCCAGGTGAACGGATTGAAATACCAGCCGCCCGGCTCCGGCCATGAGGGCAGATTTACGCCCGCCATGCGTGCGCCGGCGTAAAGCGCCACAGACGCCGCCAGCATGGCGAAACGGCCGCGCAGCGTCAGGGCGAGCAGCAGCGGCGCCGCCGCCATGAGGACGATGTAGAGCGGGAGGATATTGAAATAGGCGACCTGATGGCTGAGCGCGAGAATGCCAACGACGCCGCGGGCCGGATCGAGGAACGGCGTAGCGCGGCCCCGCTCGCTGAGCAACAGGTCGTATGGCGTGTAATCCTTCGCCACCCAGAAGAGGGCCAGCGCCGCCGCGGTCAGCATCAGATGCGCTCCATAGAGCCGCGCGGCGCGGCGCACGAGCGACGCCGCCGCGGCGACGCCGGGACTGCGCCTGAACTTTTCGCCATAGGCGAGCTGGACCGAAACGCCGGAGAGGAAGACGAAAACCTCCGCCGCGTCGGAAAAATTGAAATTGCGCGGCGTGAAGGCGCCCAGCACATTTCCGGGGATGTGATTGACCAGGATTACGGCGAGGACGACGCCGCGCCAGAAATCTATCGAGTCGATGCGCTTCTTCTGCACGTCGGCTTTCATCGAATTTTGAAGGCGCGCCGAATCCGGCGGCGCCAGGCTCCGCCCATTTCATATACAAGAGTCGCGCCAGTCGCGCCATGGCGCGTGTTGCCGCGGGATGTGCGAAAGTCGCGCGAGGCCCCGCCCCCGGCTTGCTTTGGCCGGCCGAACCATTACCTTGTTGATTAAATCAGCACTCTCGACGGAACCACAGACGCCCTCATGACCTTTATCGAGTCACACCTCGCCCCCGCCGGCCGCAAGAGCGGGCAGATCAAGCTGCACGGCCCGGAGGATTTCGAGGGCATGCGCCGGGTCGGCCGCCTGACGGCCGAGGCGCTCGACATGCTCGTCCCGCATGTGAAGCCCGGCGTGACGACGCAGGCGCTCGACGACCTCGTCTTCGACTTCGCCTTGTCTCACGGCGCCTATCCGGCCCCCCTCGACTATCGCGGCTATCGCAAGTCGATCTGCACCTCGATCAATCACGTCGTCTGCCACGGCGTGCCGGACAACAAGGCGCTGCGCGAGGGGGACATCGTCAATATCGACGTGACCTTCATTCTCGACGAATGGCATGGCGACGCGAGCCGCATGTTCGCGGTCGGGGAAATACCCCGCAAGGCGCAGCGGCTGATCGACGTGACCTATGAATCGCTTTTGCGCGGCATCGCCGCGGTGAAGCCCGGCGCGACCACCGGCGACATCGGCGCGGCCATCCAGCAATATGCGGAGGCCGAACGCTGTTCGGTCGTTCGGGACTTCTGCGGCCACGGTCTCGGCCGCGTCTTCCACGACGAGCCCAACATCCTGCATTACGGGGTGAAGGGTCAGGGCGTGGAGCTGCGGCCCGGCATGTTCTTCACCATCGAGCCGATGATCAACCTCGGCCGCCCGCAGGTGAAAATTCTCTCCGACGGCTGGACCGCCGTGACCCGCGACCGCTCGCTGTCGGCCCAGTTCGAGCATTCGATCGGCGTCACCGAGACCGGCGCGGAAATCTTCACGCTCTCCCCGCTGGGGCTGGACAATCCCGCCGGCGCGCCGCGCACGGACGCATGACGTCGGAGGGACGGACAAGAAAGCGGAACGGCCCTACGCCGAGCGGGCTGCGCGAAGAGTCGATCCACTATCATGGCCATCGGCAACGGCTGCGCGACCGCTTCATGGCGGCCGGCGAAAACGCGCTCGCCGACTACGAGCTGATGGAGCTGCTGCTGTTTCGCGCCATCCTGCGGCGCGACGTCAAGCCGCTCGCCAAGGCGCTGATCGACCGCTTCGGCTCCTTCGCGGAGGCGGTCGCCGCGCGGCCCGAGCGCCTGCGGGAGATCGACGGGCTGGGCGAGGCTGCGATCGTGGAGCTCAAGCTAGTCGAGGCCGCCGCGAGGCGGCTTGCGCGCGGCAAGCTGGAAAAACGCACCGTGCTCTCATCCTTCATGGATGTGATGGACTATTGCCGCACGGCGATGGCCTATGCGGAGCGCGAGGAATTTCGCATCCTTTTTCTCGACAAGCGCAACGCGCTCATCGCCGACGAGGTTCAGGGCGTCGGCACGATCGACCACACCCCCGTCTACCCGCGCGAGGTGGTTCGCCGCGCCCTGGAGCTCGGCGCGAGCGCGCTGATCCTCGCGCACAACCACCCCTCGGGCGACCCGACGCCCTCGGCCGCCGACATCCGCATGACCAAGGACATCATCGCGATCGCCCAGCCTTTCGGCATCGCCGTCCATGATCATCTCATCGTCGGCCGGAACGGGCAGGCCAGTTTTCGCGGGCTGAAGCTCATCTGATGCGGTAAGACGGGCGTCGTCTTCACTGTCCGATCGCGAAACAGCGCCCTTGTCTTCCTTCCTCGTCACGCCGCTCATCGTCGCCACCGCGCTGTTCATGGAGCAGCTCGACGGCTCCGTGCTGGCGACGGCGTTGCCCGCGATGGCGGCGGACCTCCATGAAGACCCGGTTGCGCTTAAACTCGCGCTGACCTCCTATCTGCTCTCGCTCGCGGTCTTCATCCCCCTCTCGGGCTGGGCCGCGGACAAGTTCGGCGCACGCCGCATTTTTCGCGCGGCGATCGTCGTCTTCACACTGGGTTCGATCCTTTGCGGCTTCTCCGGTTCGCTCGCGACGATTGTCGCTGCGCGCGTCGTGCAGGGGCTTGGCGGCGCGATGATGGTGCCGGTGGGACGACTCGTGCTGCTGCGAACGGCGCCGCGTCATGAGCTCGTGCGCGCCATGGCCTGGCTCACCATCCCCGCGCTCATCGGGCCGCTGATCGGCCCGCCGTTCGGCGGCTTCATCGCGACCTATCTGCACTGGCGCTACATCTTCTGGATCAATGTGCCGATCGGCCTTCTCGGCGTGGCGCTCGTGACGCGTTTCATACCCGATCTTTTTGAGGAGAACGTGCGCCCGCTCGATCTGGAAGGCGCGGTGCTGTCGGGCGTCGGCCTGTCGTGTCTCGTGTTCGGATTCACCATCGCGGGACGCGGCTTCGCGCCGGCGCCCGTCGCGGCGCTGGTCATCGCCATCGGCGCAACCGCCCTGCTCGCCTATGTCCGGCATGCCCGGCGCGCCGAGCATCCGATCATCGATTTGCGGCTCCTTCGCATCCCCACATTTGCGGCGGCGATCTATGGCGGGTTTCTGTTTCGCATCGGACTCGGCGCCCTGCCCTTCCTGCTGCCGCTGATGCTGCAGGCCGGCTTCAATCTCTCCGCCTATCAGTCCGGCCTGCTGACCTTTGTTGCGGCGGCGGGCGCCATGGCGATGAAGACGACGGCGCAGCCGATACTGAAGCGTTTCGGGTTTCGCCGCGTATTGATCGTCAATGCGGTGATCTCGTCGACCTTTCTCGTCGTCAACGCCTGTTTCACGGCGGCGACGCCGCATTGGCTCATCATGTCCGTGCTGCTCGTCGGCGGCTTCTATCGTTCGCTGCAATTCACTGCGCTCAACGCCATCGGCTATGCGGACATCAGCCAGGAATCGATGAGCAATGCGACGAGCTTCACCGCGGTCGGCCAGCAATTGTCGCTCTCCACCGGCGTCGCGATCGGCGCCGCCGCCCTTGAAGCGTCTCGCGCGCTGGATGGCGGCGGCGCATTGCGCGCGGAAGATTTCGCGCCGGCGTTTTACGTAGTCGCGACAATTTCCGCGCTATCGGCGGCCCTTTTCTGGCGCCTCGCGCCCGATGCAGGCGACGAGCTGGTGGGGCGCACTCGGCCTCTCGCGCCCCCGCGATCATGAACGTCTGTGAACCCTCACCGCACCAGCCTGCTTATCGCAGCAACGAGGAAGATCGCGAAGATAAGGCCGAGGAATCTGAGCCAGTCAAAAGAAAGTTCGATCTGGCGCCGCTGTTTCTCGCTGGCTTCCGTGACGCTCCATTCCCTCAAAAATCTGCGGAAGGGATATGTCTTTTCGTACTCGCTGGTGGGAAGAACATAAAATATTAGCGGCTTCGAGTGCTCCTCCCTGATCCTGTATGCGGGCACGAGCTTGTCGAAAAGAAAGATGAAGCTGATCGCCTTGATCCGGCGTGGCGCGGCAGGGTCCGTTTCGCCATCGACGCTGTAGCCCACAATTCCAAGCACGGTCTGAATGAAAAGCCAGAAGAGGAGGAGCGCGAGCGCAACGAACCAGATGACCCTCTCTGGTCTATAGCCGTGATCCGCCAGCCACCAGAGGGCGTATTGCACGATCGAGACAAACCTCCCTTCGATACGACGCAGGATGTTGGTTTCGGCGTTTTGCGTCGCATCGCCGACTTGTCGTCCAACCCCATCACAATGAACGCCCCAGCTCATGCAAAGATTGGCTTTCACCGCTGCGGTCTCACCTTTGATCTTGAGGTCGCGGGCGCCGTTGAGATCGCCGGCTTTTTCAAAAACGGCCACGAATTCCTGAAACGGCTGGGTGCCGATGAACTCGTTCTTTGTCACCCAGGCTGTCACATCTTCGGCGTCGGGAAGATGCAGATCGGGCGGGAAAAGCGGTTTGCCGCCGGCAGTCGGCGTCGTCAGGGATTGACGAGCGCTCGAGCGCGGCGACAAGGCCGTCTCGCAACGATCTTTCGCGCTGTAAACGCGCTGAAAGTGCAGACCATTGACCTTGACCACGACATTCCTGGTTGCGACTCCAAAATCCAGAACCAGCGTTCCGGTCCGAAAATTGAAGATGCTCAATATTGGCTTGCCCTCGTCGGCAACGCCCGCGCCTGTCGAAGCCTCCAGCGTCTTGTCGAGATCCAGCCAGGCGGCTCCGTCGACGACATCCTCGTTCAGATAAATGATGCTGTCTCGCGGACGACCGGCATAGTCGGAGAGCCATCTGAAATCCCTCAGACACATCGAATATTTCACATGATTATTTATGAAAACGAGGACGCCGGGAACGATAGCCCGATACGCCTTGCAGGGCGTGTGGCGCATTTCATTCTTGCTGATGACCTCTCCGGAATTGGCGTATCTTTCAAAAGCGTTCTCGTCGCCGGCGGCGCCGATGGGCTCTGTTTCATGGTCCTTGAAGCCGTAAACCGCATCGTCCTTTTTTTGAAATGAAGAAGGGGATTTTACGCTGCCGAAACCAAATTCCACTCCGACAATATCGGCAATTTCGTTCTTTCGAATATCGAAGCTGCAGCGCGCCTGGCTTTGGGTCAGGTCCAGCGCGCCATCAATTTGGTTCTTCAGCAGCGACACGTTGGAAAAGAAGCTTGCAGACAAATCGACGTCGCCTGATATGGCCACGTTCTCGATGTTCAGTTCTTCACGATAGAGAGAGCCTTTCAGTCTGAGCGAGCCCTTTACCGTCGTATCTGAAATGACAAGTTTCTGCGCATAGGCAAATTCCATCCACAATGAACCCGAAATTTCGGCTCTGGTAATCAGAATTCTTTCATAGGAGAGAACGGTATCGAGAGAAAAGTCGCCTTTCGTACGAAAATTTCTGACCTCGACGGGCGAGCGCCTGCACTCGGTGGATTTGCCGCATCTGAAAGTCGAACGGTCCAAGGCGAGCGTGTATGGAATATCCAGGCCAGACAAATCTAGGCCTTCACAAAAAATCGCGCCGATCAGCCTTATTCCTTTGGGATCGACCTTGTCTTTCGTCTCGCGGACCAGATCCTTGACGAACCCCCTGGGCAGAACCCGCCTGTCGGATGTTTGGGCATCGGCGCAAATCTGTGCGGCCTTCACATATTTTGGCGCTTCGTAACGCGGTTTCCCTGCAACTGTCGATTCGAGAAAGAAGCCGCCCCGCGACGCGGCGGCGCAGACGACGCCATTGAGATCCGGAACGAGCACCGCCTCCATTCCGCGCGCCATACAGACGGCGACGCGCGCCAGCATGGTCTCGCCCGGCGCCTCGCACACTTCTCCGTAGCTTTCGGTGAAATCTACCTGGACCAAGCCTTTGCCGCGGTCGGAACAATATTTGGTTTTTACCGGGACAGGCTGCTCCTGTACGGAAGCAGAGCCGCTGTCACGCGGGCTGACGACCGCTGATTTCACGGGAGTCAGCATGTCGCATGCGAGCAAAAACAGCGCCGTGATCAGAACGGGCCGACGCGATCGACGAAAACAAAAAATATAACTTGCAAAATTCGGCATCGAACGCCTCCCTCGCCGAGCGGCGAACGGCGTCTCTCATAAGAAAATAGCTGCATCCAGTTATGGAAATATCGCGTGGCGATAGCGCGTCAAGATTCCTGACGGCTCGATTTATTCCCGTCCGGATCGTTCGCTCACGTCCCGCCGCCCGCGAAATCCCGTCGCCAGCACGTAAAGCTCGGCCGAGTCCGCTCGGCTTGCCGCCGGCTTCACATGACGCACGGTTGCGAAATCGCGTTTCAGCCGCGTCAGCAGCTGACCTTCCGTTCCGCCCTGCAAGACCTTGGCGACGAAGAAGCCGCCGGCCGCGAGCACGTCCATGGCGAACTCGGCGGCAAGCTCCGCCAGCGCGACGATGCGCAGATGGTCGGTCTGCTTGTGTCCCGTGGCGTTGGCCGCCATGTCCGACATCACGCCGTCCGCCTCGCCGCCCAGCATCGCCTTGACGAAATCGGGCGCATCGTCGTCGTTGAAATCCTTCACAGCGAATGTGACGCCCGTGATCGGCTCCATGTCGAGAAGATCGACCCCGACGACTTTTCCCCTGCCGTCCTTCGCCTTCACACGGTCGGCGGCGACCTGCGACCAGCCGCCCGGAGCGGCGCCGAGATCAACGATGCGGCCGCCCGGTTTGAACAGGTGATAGCGGTCGTCCATCTCGATCAGCTTGTACGCCGCGCGCGAGCGGTAACCCTCGCGCTTCGCGCGCGCGACATATGGATCGTTGAGCTGCCGCTCGAGCCACAGCGTCGAGGACAGTGAACGCTTGCGCGCAGTCTTCACGCGCGTCTTGAGCGAGCGGCCGCCCTCTCGCCCGGAGATCTTGTCGCCGCCGCTCACGCGAGAACCTTGTCGCTTGGCGCGAACACGCCGTCGGCGCCGGGCTCCATGGCGATATGCCTCTCGTGGTAATCGAGCAGCGTCGAACGATGGCCGATCGAGATGATCGTCGTGTTCGGCACGCGCTCGCGAAGCATCCGGTAAATATCGCCCTCGAGCTTTTCATCCAGCGCGGATGTCGCTTCGTCGAGGAACAGCCAGTCCGGCTTCGCGAGAAGCGCGCGCGCGATGGCGACGCGCTGCTGCTCGCCGCCCGACAGGCGCTGACCCCAATTGTTGTCCTCGTCGAGCCGGTCGATGAAGGGCGCAAGACGCGCCGCGCGCAACGCTTCCTCGATGTCGGCTCGCGAATATTCCGCCTTTTCCCCCGGATAGACGATCGCCTGCGCGAGCGCGCCCATCGGAATGTAGGGACGCTGCGGCGCAAGCATCACGCTCGCGCCCTGAGGCAGGATGATATGGCCCGCGGCATGCGGCCATATGCCGGCGATAGAGCGAAACAGCGTCGACTTGCCGGAGCCTGACGGGCCCGTGAGCAGCACGGATTGCCCGCGCGCGAAGGCCAGCTCCTCGGCGCGGACGATCCTGCGCCCGTCCGGAAGCGACAGCGTCAGATCCTTCAGTTCGAGCTGCGGCGCGGCGCCGCGCGAAAGAACCTTCGTCCGGTTGGCCTGCGCCTGCGCGGCGTCGATCGCGCTGTCGAACGAAGACAGACGGTCGAGCACGGATTTGAAATTCGCCAGCGAGGTGTAATAGCTGATGAAGAAGGTCAGCGCGCCCTGCACATGGCCGAATGTGCTCGCCGTCTGCGTCATGACGCCGAGCTGGATGCGGCCCGCGAAATAGAAGGGCGCGGTGATGACATAAGGGATGATCGGCGAAAGCTGGCCATAGGCGGCGGTGAAGGCCATCAGCTCCTTGCGCTTGCGCACGATCGCCAGATAGTTGAACACGATGCCGCCGAAGCGCTGCAGGAGCGTGCCGCGCTCTGCAGTCTCGCCCGAAAGCAGGGCGATCTGCTCGCTATACTCGCGCAGGCGGGCGAGCGAGAAGCGGAAATCAGCTTCGCGACGCTGACGGTCGAAGTAAAGAACTGTCAGCGAACGGCCGATGAGATGCGTGATGAGCGTGCCGAGCGCCGCATAAAGAAAGACGACCCAGAACAGAAATCCCGGAACATGGATATCCGTTCCCGGCAAAGGATAGTTGCCCGAGAGATCCCACAGCACATAGGAGAAGGACACGAGCGAGCTGATGGTTGAGATCAGCAGGATCGAATAGGAGTAGATGCCGTATCCCTCCTCGCCGCCGCTGATGAAACGGTTGACGTCCTCGGCGATGCGCTGGTCGGGGTTGTCGGCCTCGCCGCCCGCAAGCGCCATGCCGTAATGCGTATGCCTTCCCAGCCAGCGCTCGACATAATGCTCCGTCAGCCAGCGGCGCCAGCGGATGACGAGCAGCGACTGCACGACGAATTCGATGACGGCGCTCGCGACATAGGTGAAGGCCCAGGGCGTGAAGACGTAAAGCAGCTGACGCCAGAATTCGGGCCCGTTTTTCTCCTGGATCGCGTTGAACCAGTCCCGGTTGAAGAAGGACAGGCGCACGGAAATGCCGACCTGGGCCTGGTTGATCAGGACGAGAAACACGATCATCGCAATGGCGATGGAGCTTTCCCGCGCCGCGAAGCGGGGGAACGGCCAGATGCGGCCTTCGCCGCGATTGTGCGAGTCGAAATAGAGGTCGGCGATGCGCGTCATCTCGCGCACGACTGGGATGTTCGAGACGGCGTAGACGACAACCGAGAAGATGGCGACGGTAAGCGCCATGCTTTCCGGGGGCGCGTAACTCGCGAGCGCGGCGGGCCACAGACCTTCCCCCTGCAGCAGCCGCACGAGTCCGAAGACCACGGTCTCGGTGGAGAAGATGCCGGCGAAGATTTTCATGAAGCTCGACATGCCGACGCCGCGCCAGGTCGTATAGGCGCAGAGCGCCGCGGCTACGGCGAGCACGAAGAGGTCGGAGTCGGCCTTGTGCGCGCCGACCATCGCAGCAAGGGCGGCGAAGGCGGCGACAGCCACGCTCAATCTATGCATTTGAATTCCTTTGAGGGACGGACACCGTCATCGCGCGCGACACGGGAGCCGCGACGGCCAGGACCGCGCGTGACGGCGTAAGAGGACTCAATCTTCCTCGGGAATGGGGTCGCCGTTGACATGCGCGACGAGTACTGGCGACGCCTTGAAGGTCAATACGCGACGGGGCGTGATGGTCGCCTCCACGCCTGTCTTGGGGTTGCGGCCAACGCGCTCGCGCTTGGACCGGACGTTGAAAGTGCCGAAGGATCGCAATTTTACGGATTCGCCGCGCAAGAGGGCGTCGCTGATTTCCTCGAAAGTCGCGTCGAGGATCTTGCGCGCCTCGGCGCGGGACAGCGAGGGGCAGCAGCCATAGACGGCTTCCCGCAACGCGGCGCGTGTCAACGTGCTTCCGGGAGCGTTCTTTCTTACCATGCCTGACGGACGCAACATGCTGGACTCGTCGCCGGTCGACTGAATGGCTCGTGCACTCGCGCCCCCAAGCTCCCGAACGATGACGACAACGTGAAAAAACTGCACAAGCAAATGCTTGGGCACCACATAGTATCCATAATTCATAGAGATGCAAGGCCAAGCCGGTCCGCTCGCGGCGAGCGCGGGCTTATAATTCGCCGCGGAAAACACCCGGCCCCGCCGCGAAGCGATGTCGCGGCGGCGCGGCCGGGCGGCGGCTCAAACCGCAAGTTTTACCTTGTGTTGCGCGACAGGGATCATCGCGCGGACTTTCCTGATACGTTCTATGTCAACATATGAGGAGACGAGGCCCGGCCCCTCCGACGCCTTAGCGACGACATGGCCCCAAGGGTCGGCGATCAGGGAATTGCCGTAGGTGAACCGTGTTTCGTGCCCCGCCCTGTGAGCGCCGGTCTGCGCGGGCGCGCAGAGATAGGCCTGCATCTCGATGGCGCGGGCGCGGCACAGAACTTCCCAGTGATCCTTGCCGGTGACGAGCGTGAAGGCCGCCGGCAGCGCGACAATGTCCGCGCCCTTATCCGCGAGCGCCTGGAAAAGATAGGAGAAGCGCAGATCGTAGCAGATGGCGCAGCCGACCGTGACCCCCTCGACGTCATAGGTCACGACCTCGTCGCCAGCCTTGAAGGCGGCGCTCTCGTGATACTTCGCGCCATCGGGCGCAGTGATGTCGAACATATGGATCTTGCGGTAGCGCGCGACCTCCTTGCCCTCCCGGTTGAAGGCGACGCTGGTGTTGTGCAGGCGCTCCTCGCCCGGGATCTTCTCGAGGATGGAGCCTGCGTGGATGAACACCTTGTGCTCGCGCGCAAGCTTGCTGCACATCTCGTAGGCCGGCCCGCCCGGCAACTCCTCGGCCGCCGCCATTTTCTCGGCCCGCGAGCCGCCGATGAAGTCGAAGACCTCCGGCAGACAGATCCAGTCCGGCTTCTCCTGCGCGACGGCCTGCTCGATGAGCTTGCTGGCGTTGGCGAGATTGACGGCCTTGTCGCCGATCGAATTCATCTGAACCAGTGTGACCTTCATTGACCGCTCTGCTTCCTTACCTTCCGCCGTTCATCGGCCTGTCATACTACACAAGCGAGGCGGTCGGCGTATAGCCCAATCCTCCGGGCGGCTATTTGCCGGGGGAGGGAGCGGCCCATCCCGCGCGCAATGCTGCAATGCAGAAATCGATCATCTGCGCGCTCGTCGGCTCGGGGCGGTCGGCGCATTCCACCATCAGGCGCGGGTGGCAGAAGCGGATGCAGGCTACATGCACGAGGCGCGCTGCGAGATGCGCGTCGCCGGCCGCGAACTCCCCGCTCGCCATGCCGGAGGCGACCACGGATTCGATGATCGAATCGATCCGCTCGATATGGTCCGAGATGATCGGCCAGTTTTCGATGAGCGCCGCCTCGACCATGTCGTGAATCTTGCGGTCGGCGACATAGCGCTCGGCGTTCATCGACTCATTGGCGACGATGAGCGCGCGCAGCCGCTCGGCGGCCGAACCCGGTCCCTTCGCGATCCGCTCCGCCGCCGCCTCCACCTCGCCCATCAGATGGCTCGCGACGGCGGCGTTGATCTCGGACTTGGCGCTGAAGAAGCGATAGACGTTCGCCGGCGACATGCGCAAATCGCGCGCAATGTCGGCGACCGTCGTTTTCTGGAAGCCGATCTCGCGAAAAAGGCGCTCGGCCGTGGCGATAATCCTTGCGCGCTGCTCGGCTTCGCGGGCGTTCGACGCATCTGCAACCAATGTCATTCCGCCGCCTCCCCCGCAAGCCTCGACGCCGAGAGCGCGACAGTGCGCGACGGCGAAACGGCGATGCCCTCATTAAGATGCCGCCGGAACCATGTCGCGTAAAGCGCGGGCAGAAAAAGCACGGTGAGGAAAGTCGCGACGAAGAGTCCGCCCATGATCGTCAGCGCCATCGGCCCCCAGAAGGCGGAACGCGACAGCGGAATCATGGCGAGAATCGCTGCGAGCGCGGTTAGCGCGACAGGACGCGCGCGCCGCACCGTCGCGCCGATGATCGCTTCGCGGTAACTGTCGCCGCGCTCGAGATCCTGACGGACCTGATCGACGAGAATGATCGAATTGCGCATGTCCATGCCGGAAAGCGCGAACAGCCCGAGCAGCGCGACGAAACCGAAGGGCGCATGCGCGACATTGAGCGCGAGCGACGCGCCGATGATTCCGAGCGGCGCGCTCATCATGACGAGCGCAACACGCGTGAAGTTCTGCAACTGGAACATCACGATCGTCAGCATGGCCAGGCCGACGAGCGGGAAGACGGCGAAGATAGAAGTGTTGCCCTTCGCAGACTCCTCGACGCCGCCGCCCATCTCGATCCGGTAGCCTTGCGGAAGATGGTCGCGAATTTCGGCGAGCTTCGGCCAGATGCGATTCGAGACGTCCGGCGCCTGCACGCCGTCCTTCACGCCGGCGCGCACGGTGATCATCATGTTGCGATTGCGTCGCCAGATGATCGGCTCCTCGTGCTCATAGGAGATCTTCGCGACCTGCGAGACGGTGACAGGCTTGCCGTCGCGCGAATAGACGACGATGTCGCCGAGCCGGCCGAGGTCGCCGCGCTCCTCCGGAACCGAACGGGCGACCACGTCGATCTGGTCGATGCCGTCGCGCAACGTCGTGACGGTCACGCCCGAAATCGCCATGCGCAGCCGGTTCGACACATCCTGCGGAGTCACGCCGAGGAGTCGCGCGCGATCCTGATCGATCACGAGCCGCACGCTCGGCGTCTGCTCGTTCCAGGAAAGATGCGGATCGTCGACGCCTTCGTCCTCACGCATCACGTCGCGCACCTGATAGGCGATGGCGCGCACTTTCTGCGGATCGTCGCCGACGACGCGAAACTGCACGGCGAATCCGACCGGCGGGCCGTAGGTGAAACGGTCGACGCGGGCGCGCGCCTGCGGCACGGCGCCATTTGCAATGGCCGTTTCGAGTTTTTTCTTCAGCCTCTCGCGCGCTTCAATGTCCTTCGCGACGATGACGATTTCCGAATAGGCCTCGTTCGGCAATTGCGGATTGAGGCCGAGCCAGAAGCGCGGCGGCCCCTGACCCACATAGGTCGTATAAAGCGCGGCGTCCGGGTCGTCCTTGATGAGCGCCTCGGCCTGTTTCGCCGCCTCGAGCGAGGCGCCGATCGACGAGCCTTCGGGCAGGCGCAGCTGGAAGAAGAGTTCGAGGCGTTCGGCGTAAGGGAAGAACTGCTTCTGCACGAAGAAGAAGCCGACGATCGCGAGCGCAAAAACGCCGATCGTTCCGCCGATGACCTGCAGGCGGTTGTCGACGGCCCATGTGATAACCGCGCGCAGCCGCCGATAGAAGGGCGTCTGATATATCTCGTCGGGGTCGTGGTGCGGATGCAGCTTGCCGAAATCGGGCAAAAGCTTCACGCCGAGATAGGGCGTGAATGTCACCGCGACGAACCAGGAGGCGATGAGCGCGATCAGCAGCACCCAGAACATAGAGCCCGTATATTCGCCCACCGCCGAGTTCGCGAAGCCCACCGGCAGAAAGCCGGCCGCCGTGATGAGCGTGCCGGTGAGCATCGGAAATGCCGTCGACTCCCAGGCGAAGGTCGCCGCCTTTATGCGGTTGAACCCCTGCTCCATCTTCACCATCATCATTTCGACGGCGATGATGGCGTCGTCGACGAGAAGGCCGAGCGCAATGATCAGCGCGCCGAGCGAAATGCGCTGCAGATCGATGC